>JADGOW010000009.1 GCA_017882765.1 Frankiaceae bacterium | reverse complement strand
CTGATGGCGGTTGCGGGGGCTGCTCGGGTCGCCACCGATGTCGCGCCAGTTCAGCCGGTCGCGCTGCGGGGTGAACCGGCTCAGATGGGGCGGCATTGAGACCCCGTTTTGGTGCTGGCAGGAGCAGTGCTACCAGCCGGACCTGCGGGTAGGCCCCGCCGCCCTCGGCCGCAGCTCCCACCAGAACACCCCGGGGGTGTCGTGGCCGCCGACCGGGCCGAACAGCAGCCTCTTCCCCGCGGCCGTAGCGCATGAGTCCGGCCGCCATGATGGCGTTGTCGTAAGTCCGCCTGCACCTTGAGCTCAAGGCGGCACGAGACCGGCTTCCCGCCGAAATTGCGCAGAACGAGATCTTCGCGCATCCCGTGGCCGACGTAGCGGTGCCGGAGCACGAGCAGTGTGCTGTCCGCCCGACCCTCGCGCGGACGGGCGCGGACGACGAATGTCGCCGCGAACGACTCCCCGGGGACGATCGCCAGCACATCTGGATGGTTCGGACATGATGACTTTGGTGCCCCCGGCAGGATTCGAACCTGCGCCACCGCCTCCGGAGGGCGGTGCTCTATCCCCTGAGCTACGGGGGCGGCTTCCCACGATCGCCGGCCACGATCCGGCGACGAGGACCGACTGCCGCGGGCGGTGTAACCACCGTAGCGCGTCGAGGGGGGTCGCGGCTTGCCTCTATCCTCCTGCGCGTGGCTGACGTGACGGCGGGGGAGACACGCGTGCTCGTCGTCGACGACGATGACGTGATCCGTCAACTGATCAGCGTCAATCTCGAGCTGGAGGGCTTCGACGTCTACACCGCTGTCGACGGGCTGGACGCGCTGGAACGAGCCCGCGAGGTTCATCCCGCGGTAGTGACGCTCGACATCATGATGCCCCGGCTCGACGGCTGGGACGCAGCCGCGCGGCTGCGCTCCGATCCCGAAACCGCCCACGTCAAGGTGGTACTCCTGTCAGCCCGGGCGCAGGAGGCCGACATCAAGCGCGGAAGCCGGCTTGGGGTAGACCACTATCTGACAAAGCCGTTCGATCCTGATGAGTTGATTGCTGTGGTGCGACGTTTGGCGGGTCTGCCCGACGAGGACGTCGGCTGACGCGGCAACCGCAGGTCATGCGCCCTGAACCGCCCACACCCGCCCACACCGCCGGATAGCCTGCGCCGAGCATCGAACGATTTCGCCGGGTAAGACGTCATGATCTCTCTGGATATGGCACCGGAATCCGTCCAGTATGTGAGAATCTTCACGCTGGCCTCCCTCCCCCCGTGGAGCCTGACGTGATAGTGGCGCTGAAGGGGGCGGGCCGTGGGCGCGGCGATGAGTCACAGTCTCGGCGGTGTTGTCGAGGGGGCACTGGCGCGGGCATCCGCGGATATCCCCACCTTCCCGGGCGGGTCTTCCTGGCCCGGGGTGCCGTTGGACAAGTCTGGTGGCGGCTGGCCAGGGCCCGCGGGGCCAGGTGGTCTATCCGGCCCGACCGGCCCGACCGGCCCGATGCCTCCCATCGGTAGTCCGTCAGGTGGCGGGGGACAAGGTGGCTGGCCCGGCCCTGGTTCGGGGCCCGGCGGTCCCGGCGGTCCGGGACAACCTGGCGGGCCCGGCGGGCCAGGATGGTCCGGGGGTCCGGGGCAGCCGGGTGGCCCAGGGTGGCCCGACCCAGCGGGGGGCGGCCAGCCTCCGCAGCGACGCAGAACAGTCCTGTGGCTCGTCCTCGGCGTCGTCCTCGTGCTGCTTCTCGCCGGGGGCGTCACCACCTTCTTCGTGGTTCGCGACAACACGACCGCCGCCCAGTCCGGCGGCGAGCTGTTCCTCGAGTCGGCGTCCTCCACGGGCGCTGACCCCTTCACCCAGAACGTCGCGCAGACGCTTCCTGTCGCGAGTGTGCCGACCCCGAGCCTGCCCGCCGTCAGCCCGGCACCGCCGCAGCCGAGTAACCCCGGGGTCATCACCGTGCAGACTGCCAGCGGCGCCACGCCCGGCCTCTACGGCGGCACGCAGAACCAGAGCAGCTGTGACCGTGCGCAAATGGCACGCTTCCTCACCGCGAACCCGGACAAGGCCAACGCCTGGGCAGCGGCGCAGAACTCCGACGGCTCCTTGCGCTGGACTGGCGGCACGCATCTGAGTCCAGGCCAGATCCCGCAATACCTGTCGGAATTGACCCCGATTCGGCTCCTCGCCGATACCCGGGTGACCAACAACGGGTTCGTGAACGGCCAGCCCACCCCGCATCAGTCGGTGCTGCAGGCCGGCACTGCCGTCCTCGTCGATGTGTACGGAGTGCCCCGGGCCCGCTGCGCCTGTGGTAACCCACTTGAGCCGCCGATCCCGCTGACCACGGCACCCAGGCCGGTCGGCCCGCCCTGGCCGGGCTACCCGGGCAACGTCGTCGTCGTCAACCAGAGCACGATTGTGATCAACAACTTCACCCTCATCAACATCATTAATGGGACGCCGTTCACCCGCCCTGCCGGCAGTGACGGGACCAAGGACACGCCTGGGCCGGCACCGAACCCGACGGCAGGTCCAACGCCGACCACCACCGTCACCGTCACTGTCCAGCCACCGGCCCCGGCGCCCACGTCGGCGCCAGCTCCGGGGCCGGTCCCCGTCCCGGTTCCGACGGGCACTGTCCCGGCCCCGGTGCCGACGGCCGCGCCGCAGACCCCCTTGTCGGTGCCTCCGACGATCTCTGTGGGCACCGGCGACGTCCAGGCCACGCTGCTGTGGACGAGCTCCGACGACGTGGACCTGCACGTCACGGACCCCGCCGGTGAAGACATCTACTTCGGCCACCGCAACTCGGCCAGCGGCGGGCAGCTCGACCACGACGCCATCCCCGGATGTGGCGGGGGCACCGAGACGCACGTCGAGAACATCTTCTGGCCGACAGGCGGGGCCCCGTCCGGCACCTACAGCGTCTACGCGCTCCTGTATCACCAATGCACTGGGGGCACCCCGGTCAGCTACGAGTTGCGGGTCACCGTGGGCGGCAGGGTCGTCTACGACTCGCCGGGCACGCTCACGGCCCAAGACCAGCAGTCCGCGCCCTTCACGTTCACCAGGTAAGGGTTGTCGGCCGGGCCGCCGCCCGCGGGCGGCCCGGCCGCCTGGCGGCCTGCGCACGCGCCCCCGCCGGAATGCGCCGCGCCTCTACCATTGCCCCGTGACCCCCGCTGAGCTGGCCGACACCGTGCGGGCCGTGATCAGCTCGGCGGTGGCAGCCGGTGACCTGGACGTGGCCGTGCCCGACGCGGTCACCGTCGAGCGTCCCCGTAGCAAAGAGCACGGCGACTACGCCACCAACGCCGCGCTGCAGCTCGCCAGGCCGGCGCGCCGCCCGCCCCGGGAGGTGGCGGCACTGCTGGCCGAGCGGTTGCGGGCCGTCCCGGGCATCGCGGGCGTGGATGTGGCCGGCCCCGGGTTCCTCAACGTTCGGCTCGAGCTGTCCGCGCTGGGTGAGTTGGCGCGCACGATCGTCACCCTCGGTGCCGACTACGGCCGGGGTGACTCCCTCGCCGGCCAGCGGCTCAACGTGGAGTTCGTCAGCGCGAACCCCACCGGCCCCATCCACATCGGTGGCACGCGCTGGGCCGCGGTCGGCGACGCGCTCGCCCGCCTGCTGGAAGCCAGCGGCGCGGACGTCACCGAGGAGTACTACTTCAACGACGCCGGGGTGCAGATCGACCGGTTCGCCGAGTCCCTGGATGCGGCGGCCCGCGGGCTCCCGACGCCGGCGGGCGGCTACGGCGGGGAGTACGTCGCGGACATCGCCAAGCAGGTCCTTGCGGCGAACCCCGGCCTGCTCGACAAGGACCCCGACGCGCGGCTGGACGTGTTCCGCCGCGACGGCGTCGCGCTGATGTTCGACGAGATCAAGTCGTCCCTGCACGACTTCGGGGTCGACTTCGACGTCTACTTCTCCGAGCGGACGCTGCACGAGTCGGGCGAGGTGACCGCAGCCGTCACGCGGCTGCGCGAGCAGGGACACGCCTACGACGCCGACGGCGCGGTGTGGCTGCGCACGACCGACTTCGGCGACGACAAGGACCGGGTGCTGGTCAAAAGCGACGGCGAGACCACCTACTTCACCGCCGACGCCGCCTACTACCTCGACAAGCGGGAACGCGGCTTCGACCGGGTCATCATCATGCTGGGCGCCGACCATCACGGCTACGTCGGGCGGATGCGCGCGATGGTGTCCTGCTTCGGCGACGACCCGGACGAGACGCTTGAGATTCCGATCGGGCAGTTCGTCAACCTGGTCAAGGACGGGGAGCCGGTCCGGATGTCGAAGCGGGCCGGCACCGTGATCACGCTGGAAGACCTGGTCGACGCCGTCGGCGTGGACGCGGCCCGCTACGCGCTCGTGCGCTCGTCCATCGACTCGACGCTCGACCTCGACCTCGACCTGCTCGCCTCGCACACCGCCGACAACCCGGTCTGGTACGTGCAGTACGCCCACGTGCGGATGGCGTCCATCCTGCGCCACGCGGGTGACCTGGGGCTGGCCGCGCCCGATCCCGAGGCCGTCGACGTCGGGCTGCTGGCCCACGACCGTGAGGTCGACCTGCTACGCGCCCTCGGCGAGTACCCGCGCATCGTGGCTTCGGCGGCCGAGATGCGCGGGCCGCACCGGCTCGCGCGCTACCTGGAGGAGGACGTCGCCCACGCGGTGCAGCGCTTCTTCGACGAGAGAGACTGTCGCGTCCTGCCCAGAGGCGACGAGGAGGCGACCCCGCTGACCCACGCCCGCCTGTTGCTCTGCCAGGCGACGCGGACGGTGCTCGCGAACGGCCTGGGCCTGCTCGGGGTGTCCGCGCCGGAGCGGATGTGAGCGCCCGCCTCGACCCCGCCGTCTGGCCGCTCACGGCGCGCGTGGACGACGGCCTCCTTTCCGTGGGCGGCGTCCGGGTGGACGACCTGGCCCGCGAGTTCGGCACGCCCGCCTACGTCCTCGACGAGGACGACTTCCGCACGCGCTGCCGAGCTTGGCGCGGCGCGTTCGACGGCGGCGACGTCTACTACGCCGGGAAGTCGTTCCTCTGCCTGGCCGTTGTGCGCTGGCTGGCCGAGGAGGGGTTGTCGCTGGACGTCTGCTCGGGGGGCGAGCTGGCGGTGGCGCGCGCCGCCGGCTTTCCGGCCGACCGGCTCATCTTCCACGGCAACAACAAGTCCGTGGCGGAGCTGGAGGCGGCGCTCGACTTCGGCGTGGCCCGCGTCGCGGTTGACTCCTTCGAAGAGATCGACCGTCTGGGCCGGGTCGCCGCGGCAGTCCGACGCCGGCAGCGGGTGCTCCTCCGGGTCACGCCCGGGGTCGAGGCGCACACCCACGAGTACGTCTCGACCGGTCAGGAGGACCAGAAGTTCGGCTTCTCGCTGGCCAGCGGCGCCGCGCTGAAGGCCGTGTCACGCGTGCTGGCGACGCCGTCGCTGGCGCTGGCCGGCGTCCATGCCCACATCGGGTCGCAGATCTTCGACACGGCCGGCTACGGGTTGGCGCTGCACCGCATGGTGGGGCTGCTCCGCGCCGTCAGGGACGCGCACGGCGTTGAGCTCGCCGAACTCGACCTCGGCGGCGGGCTGGGCATTGCCTACACCAGCCAGGACGCGCCCCTCGCCGTGGCGGAGGCAGCCACCCGGCTGCGCGTGCTGCTGGACAAGGAATGCAGCGAGGTGTCGCTGCCCGTGCCGCGGCTGGCGGTTGAGCCCGGGCGCGCCATCAGCGGCCCGACGACGGTCACGCTCTACGAGGTGGGCACCGTCAAGCATCTGCCCGGGCTGCGCACCTACGTCAGCGTGGACGGCGGGATGAGCGACAACATCCGCCCCGCGCTGTACGGGGCGCGCTACACGGCGGCTCTCGTCTCGCGGCACTCGGACGCGGCACAGCAGGTGGTCACGGTGGTCGGCAAGCACTGCGAGAGCGGCGACGTCGTCGTCCACGACGTGGCGCTGCCGGCCGACCTGCGCCCGGGCGATCTTGTGGCGGTGCCGGCCAGCGGGGCCTACCACCGGTCGATGGCCAACAACTACAACCACGTCCCGCGGCCGCCTGTGGTCG
Organism: Frankiaceae bacterium; assembly: GCA_017882765.1. Taxonomy (GTDB): domain Bacteria; phylum Actinomycetota; class Actinomycetes; order Frankiales; family Frankiaceae; genus JADGOW01. Next base: position 24,498 of record JADGOW010000009.1, on the reverse strand, counting down.
CTGTGCGCGACGGGACGGCGCGCGTGATCGTCAGGCGCGAGACGCTGGAGGACTTGCTGCGGTTGGATGTCGAGCCATGAACGGTAGGCCCCTTCGTGTCGCGCAGCTCGGTTGCGGCGTGGTAGGCAGCGCGGTCGCTCGGCTGTTCGCCAGCTCCGCCGACGACCTGGCCGCCCGGGTCGGCGTGCCGCTGGAGCTGGCCGGCATAGCCGTGCGGCGGCCGAACCGTGCGCGGGACGTCCCGGTGGACCGGGCGATGTTCACCGCCGATGCGCTGGGGCTGGCGACCCGCGACGACGTGGATGTGGTCGTGGAGGTCGTCGGCGGCATCGAGCCGGCCAGGACGTGGCTCGTGTCGGCGATGAAGGCCGGCAAGAGCGTCGTCACGGCCAACAAGGAGCTGCTCGCTGCCGATGGCGCGACCCTGCACGCTGCCGCGCGCGAGGCAGGCGTCGACCTGTATTTCGAGGCGAGCGTGGCCGGGGGGATCCCGCTGTTGCGGCCCTTGCGGGAGAGCCTGGCCGGCGACCGGGTGCAGCGCGTGCTCGGGATCGTCAACGGCACCACTAACTACATCCTCAGCCGCATGGACGACACCGGGGCCAGCTTCACCGAGGCGCTGGAGGAGGCGACGGCGCTCGGGTACGCCGAACCCGACCCGACCGCCGACGTGGACGGGTTCGACGCGGCCGCCAAGGTCGCGATTCTCGCGGGGATCGCGTTCCATTCCCGGGTGACCTCGGCCGACGTGTACCGGGAGGGCATCTCGGACGTGACGGCAGCCGATGTGGCCAGCGCCCGGGCGATGGGCTGCACGGTCAAGCTGCTCGCCATCGCTGAGCGCTCGTCCGACGGGCCCGGGGTGAGCGTGCGCGTCCACCCGGCGATGATCCCGCGGTCGCACCCGCTCGCGTCCGTGCGCGAGGCGTTCAACGCGGTGTTCGTGGAGGCGGACGCGGCAGGTCAGCTCATGTTCTACGGGCGTGGCGCCGGGGGCCGGCCGACGGCGAGCGCGGTGCTCGGCGACGTCGTGACGGTGGCCCGCAACAGGGTCGCCGGCCGGGTCGGCTCGGGCGAGTCGGTGTATGAGGACCTGCCGGTCCGCCCGATGGGCGAGACAGTGACCCGTTACCACGTCAGTCTCGACGTCACGGACCGTACGGGCGTTCTCGCCCGTATCGCCGAGGCGTTCGCCCACCATGATGTGAGCATCGCGAGCGTGCGACAGGAAGGGCACGGCGACGATGCGGCCCTGGTCCTGGTCACGCACGAGGCGACGGACGCGGCGCTGTCGGCCACAGTGGACGACCTGCGCACCCTGGACGTCGTGCGGGCCGTCGCGAGTGTGATGCGGGTGGAGGGCGAGGCATGATGACGCCCGCCGGCTGGCGCGGAGTGATCGAGGAATATCGGGATCACCTGCCGGTCGACGCCGACACCCCTGTCGTCACCCTGCTGGAGGGTGGCACCCCGCTTGTTCCCGCGCCGGTACTGGGCGAACGCACCGGATGCGAGGTCTACCTCAAGGTCGAGGGCGCCAACCCCACGGGGTCGTTCAAGGATCGCGGCATGACCATGGCGATCAGCTGCGCCATGCAGGAGGGCAGCCGCGCGGTCATCTGCGCCAGCACCGGAAACACCAGCGCCAGCGCCGCTGCGTATGCCGCGCGTGGCGGGCTGACGTGCGCCGTGCTCGTCCCCACCGGCAAGATCGCATTAGGCAAGCTGGCCCAGGCGCTGGTGCACGGCGCCCGGCTCCTGGAGGTCGAGGGCAACTTCGACGACTGCCTCACGCTGGCGCGCGACCTTGCCTTCACCCATCCGGTCACGCTGGTCAACAGCGTCAACCCCGCCCGCATCGAAGGGCAGAAGACGGCGTCATTCGAGGTCTGCGACGTGCTGGGCAGCGCTCCGGACGTGCACTGCCTGCCCGTGGGCAACGCCGGCAACATCACGGCTTACTGGAAGGGGTACAGGGAATACGGTCACGGCCGGCCCAGGATGCTCGGCTTCCAGGCCGCCGGCGCCGCCCCGATCGTGCGCGGCGAGCCCGTGGCGTTGCCATCGACGATCGCGACCGCCATTCGGATCGGCAATCCCGCATCGTGGGAACAGGCGGTACAGGCCCGGGACGAGAGCGGCGGCGCGATCACCGCCGTGACCGACCGCCAGATTCTCAACGCGTACCACCTTCTGGCGGCGCGGGAGGGAGTCTTCGTCGAGCCGGCCAGCGCCGCGAGCGTCGCGGGGCTCCTGCAGGCACAGGAGCAGGGGCTCGTCACGGCAGGCGAGCGCGTCGTCTGCACGGTCACCGGCAACGGGCTCAAGGATCCGGAATGGGCGATCAGTGGTGCGGGCCGCCCGCAGCGGATCGCGCCGAAGGTGGATGCCGCGGTGTTGGCCCTCGGGCTGGGCTAGATGAGCGACGGCGGGTGGATCGGGGTTCGCGTCCCCGCGACCAGCGCGAACCTGGGGCCCGGCTTCGACTGCTTCGGGCTCGCGCTGGGTCTCTACGACGAGGTCGAGGTACGCCCGGCGAAGCAGACCCTGGTCGCGGTGTCCGGCGAAGGCGCGGCGGTCGTACCGCGAACCGAGTGCCACCTGATCCTGCGCGCCATCCGCGCGACGATGGACGAACTGGGCGGCCAGCCCCGGCCGGCCGGTCTGGCGTTGCGGACGACCAACCGCGTCCCGCACGGTCGTGGGCTCGGATCGTCGGCGGCGGCGATCACCGCTGGCGTACTCGCCGGCCTGCAGCTGGCCGACCACGGCCCCGACGCGGCGCTGGCCCTGCATGTCGCCTGCCGTCTGGAGGGTCATCCCGACAACGTGGCCGCGTGCCTGCGCGGTGGGCTGACGATTTCCTGGTACGAGGGCAGGTCGGGCGAGCGCCCGCACGTCCTACGGCTGGACCCCCATCCGACGCTTGGCCCCGTGGCCTTCATCGCGACGGGGCAGGCCTCGACGGCCAAGTCGCGGATGGCCCTGCCCGCGACAGTCCCGCATCGTGATGCTGCCTTCAACGCGGGCCGGGCGGCGCTGCTGGTCCACGCGCTCACGCAGGCTCCCGATCTGCTGCTCGCAGCTACCGAAGACCGGCTGCACCAGCCGTACCGGCTGCCTGCGATGCCCGAGTCGTCCCGGCTGCTCACCCGGTTGCGCGCGGCAGGTGTCCCGGCCGTCCTGTCCGGCAGTGGCCCGACCGTGCTCGCGCTGACCCGTTCCGGCGCCGAGCGAGATTTGGCCCTGGGTTTGGTCGCCCACGATTCCGGCGATGCTGCGTACCGGGCGCTGGCCCTGCCCGTCGACGGGATCGGAGCTGTGGTGCGTGGCGGGTGAGTCGCGGACGAGAGGGGCGAGCGGACGCGAGGGGGAAGGTGGGACGGCGGGCACGCGGGAATGCTGGGATTCGTGTCACTGTTGCCCTTGACATCTACGCAGGGTTACCCTGTAGATCGCACCCGCAGCAGCAGACGCGGCGCGTCGCTCCTAGCTCGAGCTCAGCATTCCGCTCCGGCTGGTGTCCCTCTCCTTTGCGAAAGTTGGGTCACCCGGCAGGTCGGTGAGATCTCGACGGATCGATGCGCAGGTGGTGCTTGAGTTCGCCGGTTCCGGGCGCCGCGCGAACTTGAGACCTGCGCGCTGGCGCTCTGCGACGCAATTGCCGTGCATACGTGACAGAAGGAGCGGCACCGGCCAGGTGTACCTCCCCATCCCCGCGAGGGAAGGAACGTCTTTGAGCGAAACAACCGAGATGCTCGAACCCACCGGCGCGCCGGACGTCCTGGGTGGCAACACGGGCATCGACACCGGGAACAGCAGCGATGCGGTTTCTGACCACCATGCAGCTGACTCGGGTGCCACGACCCACGGCGACCGCCCGGACGGCGTCGCCGAGGGCCACCCTGGTGGCGCGGCCCCGCAACGCCGTCGGCGGGCGACCGGCCTGGCCGGGATGGTTCTGCCCGAGCTGCAGGCTCTTGCCTCCAGCCTCGGCATTCCCGGCGCAGCGCGGCTGCGCAAGGGCCAGCTCATCGCCGCCATCCAGATGGCCCAAGCCGGCAACGGTGGTGGCGCCAGCGACGGTGCGGCAGCGAGCACGGGCGTTGCGCCGGCCGGGCGCGAAGAGACGCAGGCCGAGGACACGCCCTGGCAGGAAGCGCTGCCGACAGGCGACTCCGGCGACGCCGGGGCCACGGATGCCGAGGTGGACGCGGGCGCGTCTCGCCAGCGACGTCCCCGGCGTGCCAGCCGCGATGCCGGCGGGCCCTCCGCCGGTGAGAACGCGCCTTTCGGAACCGAGGAGGCCCAGCGGGGATCCGAGGGTGGCGGGGACGGCCGCGCGAGGCGCGAGGGCCGGGGGACCGAGGGCCGCACCGAGGGCCGCACCGAGGGCCGCACCGAGGGCCGCACCGAGGCTCCGCAGCGAGAGGGCACTCAACGCGAATCTGGGCAGCGCGACGGCCGCCCGGATAACCAGCGTGACCGGCAGAACTACCGCGACGACGACTTCGCCGGCGGGCGCCGCCGGAACCGCTACCGCGACCGGCAGCGCGGGCGCGGCAGGGAGCGGTTCGGCGGCGAGGCCGAGCCCGTGATCAGCGAGGACGACGTCCTGCTGCCGATCGCCGGAATCCTTGACATCTTCGACAAAAACGACAAGTCCTACGCCTTCGTCCGCACGTCCGGCTACCTGAGCGGCCCCACGGACGTTTACGTCAGCCAGGCGCTGGTTCGCAGGTACGCGCTGCGCCGCGGCGACGCGGTCACGGGCGCCGTCCGGGCGGGCGGGGAGGGCGACCGGGAGACCCACAAGCCACTGGTCCGGCTCGACACGATCAACGGGCTGGACCCGGAGGAGTCGAAGCGGCGGCCCGAGTTCACCAAACTCACCCCGCTGTACCCGAACGAGCGTCTTCGCCTGGAGACCGAGCCGCAGTTGCTCACCACCAGGGTCATCGACCTCGTGATGCCGATCGGCAAAGGGCAGCGGGCACTGATTGTGAGCCCGCCGAAGGCCGGCAAGACGATGGTGCTGCAGGCCATCGCCAATGCGGTGACCACCAACAACCCGGAGTGCCACCTCATGGTCGTCCTCGTGGACGAGCGGCCCGAGGAGGTCACCGACATGCAGCGGTCGGTGAAGGGCGAGGTCATTGCCAGCACTTTCGACCGGCCCCCGTCCGACCACACCAACGTGGCCGAGTTGTCGATCGAGCGGGCCAAGCGCCTGGTGGAGCTGGGGCACGACGTGGTTGTCCTGCTCGACTCGATCACCCGCCTGGGCCGGGCCTACAACCTGGCGGCTCCGGCCAGCGGACGGATCCTCTCCGGCGGTGTCGATTCCACCGCCCTGTACCCGCCGAAGCGTTTCCTCGGCGCGGCCCGCAACATCGAGCACGGGGGTTCGCTGACCATCCTCGCGACCGCCCTGGTCGAGACAGGGTCCGCGATGGATACCGTGATCTTCGAGGAATTCAAGGGCACGGGCAACGCCGAGCTCAAGCTCGACCGCAAGATCGCCGACAAGCGGATTTTCCCCGCGGTGGACATCCCCGCGTCCGGTACGCGGAAGGAAGAGCTCATCCTCGTGCCGGAGGAGCTGGCCATCAACCACAAGCTGCGGCGGGTGCTGCATGCGCTCGAACCGGGCCCGGCCCTCGAGCTGGTCTTGGACAAGCTCAAGCAGACCAGGACAAACTACGAGTTCATGATGCAGATCGCGAAGACCACTCCGGGGGATTAGCGGGAATCCCCGCGGCCGGCTGCGTGTTGGTCCGGCGCCGATACATTGCATCCGTGACCGGGTTCCGGTTCACGCCTTCGGGCGACCCGGCGGCCCATGCGGCGAGAGGGCTCTCATGAAAGCTGACATCCACCCCAAGTACGTGGAAACAACGGTGACCTGTACGTGCGGGAACAAGTTCACAACCCGCAGCACCAAGGCCGACGGCCAGATCCACGCTGAGGTTTGCTCGCAGTGCCACCCCTTCTACACCGGCAAGCAGAAGATCCTCGATGTCGGTGGCCGCGTCGAGCGGTTCGAGAAGCGCTACGGCAAGCGGCAGGCCGGCGGGTCGGTCGGCAAGGGCTAGCACCTGCATCCGGCGCCTCCCCGGGTCCTCGTGACCCAGGCGGGGCGCCGAGTCATGTGGGCGGGTGCTGTCAGCGGATAGGGCGCAGAGGAGGACGTAGGCCATGTCAGCGTGGGCGGAGTCTGCTCCCCTCGACGAGATGCTCGCCGAGATGCTCGCCGAGCACACCCGGCTGGAGCGTGAGCTGGCCGACCCGGCCGTCCACGCCGAGCTCGGCCGGGCCCGCACGCTCGGGCGGCGGTACGCGCAGCTGGCACCGATCGTGGAGACCGTGCGCGCTCTCGGGCGCGCCGGGGACGACCTGCGCACGGCCCGTGAGCTCGCCGGCGAGGATGCCTCGTTCCGCGCGGAGGCCGCTGACCTCGCAGCGGAGATCGAGCAGCTGTCGGCGCGCCTTCGGGAGTTGTTGGCCCCCCGGGACCCCAACGACGACAAGGACGTGATCCTGGAGGTCAAGGCGGGGGAGGGCGGGGAGGAGTCGGCGCTGTTCGCCGGCGATCTGCTGCGCATGTACTTGCGCTACGCCGAGCGGCAGGGCTGGAGCACCGAGATCCTCGATGCCACCCCCAGTGACCTGGGCGGTTACAAGGGCGTCAGCGTCGCGGTGAAGTCGCGCACCGGCGGGGTGTGGGCCAGGCTGAAGTTCGAGGGCGGCGTCCACCGGGTGCAGCGCGTGCCGGTCACCGAGTCGCAGGGACGAATCCACACGAGTGCGGCGGGCGTCCTGGTGCTGCCGGAGGCCGAGGACGTCGAGGTCTCCATCGACCCCGCGGACCTGCGGATTGACGTCTACCGGTCGTCGGGCCCGGGCGGGCAGAGCGTCAACACGACCGACTCCGCCGTTCGCATCACCCACGTTCCCAGTGGCACGGTCGTGAGCTGCCAGAACGAGAAGAGCCAGCTGCAGAACAAGGACGCCGCCCTGCGCATCCTGCGGGCCCGGCTGCTTGTGGCGGCGCAGGAGGTGGCCGCGGCCGACGCCAGCGCAGCCCGCGCCTCCCAGGTGCGCACAGTTGACCGCAGCGAGCGCGTCCGCACCTACAACTTCCCGGAGAACCGCATCTCAGACCACCGGGTGGGGTTCAAGGCCTACAACCTCGACCAGGTGCTGGACGGCGCCCTCGATGCGGTGATCGAGGCACTGTCGAGCGCGGAGGCCGCGGGGCGGTCGGCCGAGGGGCAGTGAGCGTCACGGGTCCAGGGATGACCGGCTGCCGGGACGCCGCCGCCGTTCTCGCAGCAGCGGTGCGCCGCCTCACCGAGGCGGGGGTCGACTCGCCCCGGGCGGACGCCGAGCAGCTGGCCGCGTATGTGCTGGGCGTGCCGCGCGGCCGGCTCGTGCTGGCCGCCTGGTCACCGGCCGACGTGGAGCGGTTCGGTGAGTTGGTCGCGCGGCGAGCGGCGCGTGTTCCCCTGCAGTACCTCGTGGGCACGGTGGGTTTCCGCCACCTGGGGCTCGCCGTCGGGCCGGGCGCGTTCGTCCCCCGCCCGGAAACGGAGTCCGTCGTCGAGGCTGCGCTGGGTCTCATCGCTGCGGTGTCACATCCTCGCGTCGTTGACCTGTGCACCGGGTCGGGCGCGATCGCGCTGGCCGTGGCGCAGGAGCACCCGGGCGCCGAGGTGCTGGCAGTGGAGGCCGACCCGCGGGCTGCCGGCTGGGCCCGGCGCAACATCGGGGCCACGGGTCTGCCCGTCCGGCTGCTGGTCGGGCGCATCGAGGACATCCCGGCCGACATGGACGGCTTTGTTGACCTGGTGGTCAGCAATCCGCCGTATGTCGCCGACGGGGAGGCCCTACCACCGGAGGTGGCGCGGTACGAGCCGGTCTCGGCTCTCTACGCCGGTGTCGACGGGCTGGACGCCTTGCGTGTCGTCCAACGCGTCGCCCGGCGGCTGCTGCGCCCGGGTGGGTCAGCCGTGGTCGAGCACGGGGACAGGCAGGGACCGGCTGCCGCCGATCTGTTCGCCGGGTGGGAGGACGTCGTCATTCACCAGGATCTCGCTGGTCGCGACCGGTATGTCACGGCCCGCCGCTGACTTGTGCTGGCGGGGCAAACCTGCCGGGCGGACGCAGCCCGCGCGGACGATCTTGCTGGGTGCGGGAGCCCGCGACCGGGACCTGAGCGGAGTACGGTGACAGCCGAGGAGGTCGCGTGCTCAGGTACAACTGCGCGGTTGCCTACGAGCGCAGCGCCGGCATCAGCGAAGCCGCGTCGGCCGTCAAACGTGGCGCCCTCGTCGTCCTGCCGACCGACACGGTCTACGGCCTGGGCTGTGATGCTTTCAATCCGCCGGCGGTCGAGGCGCTGCTTGCAGCCAAGCGGCGCGAGCGCGACATGCCCGTCCCAGTGTTGATCGGCTCGTGGCACACGCTGGACGGGTTGGTCGACCATGTCCCGGCGTACGTCCATGACCTGGTGCGTGCCTTCTGGCCGGGTGGGGTGACCCTGGTCGTCCGGCACGCGCCCTCGCTGGCATGGGATCTGGGCGACGCCTTCGGCACGGTGGCCGTGCGGATGCCGCTGCACGCGGTGGCCGTTGAGCTGCTGCAGCTCACTGGGCCGATGGCGGTGTCGAGCGCGAACATCAGCGGCCAGGTTCCGGCGACCACCTGCGACAACGCCCAGATGCAGCTGGGAGGCGACGTCGCGGTGTACCTCGACGGCGGCCAGTCCGCCCAGGCGGTCCCGTCCAGCATCGTCGACTGCACGGGGACGCGCCCGAGGTTGCTGCGGGCAGGGGCGTTGACCGCCGACGAGATACGCGATGTTGTGCCGGATCTCACCGACTGACCCGCACTACAGTGGGTGGGGCCACCGGAGCCGCGCGCCCGGAACTTGTCCCCTGGAACACCGAGACGCTCCCTGAACACCGAGACGAAGTACCGAGACGCCTGAAACACCATCCAACAGCTCGGAACATGCCGCGGGCCCCTCGACCGGGGCGCGCCAGCCGGAGCCCAAGGAGGACCGATCGTGAGCGCACCCTTCTGGGGCCCCGACTTCGACGAGCTGACCCAGACCGACCCGGAAATCGCCGGGGTGCTCCTCGACGAGCTGGCCCGGCTGCGCGGCGGCCTGCAACTCATCGCGAGTGAGAACTTCACGTCGCCGGCCGTGATCGCGGCGCTGGGCAGCACGCTGACCAACAAGTACGCGGAGGGGTATCCGGGCCGCCGGTACTACGGCGGCTGCGAGGTGGTAGACCGCGCCGAGGAGATCGGTATCGCCCGGGCGAAGCAACTGTTCGGGGCCGAGCATGCCAACCTGCAGCCGCACAGCGGCGCCAGCGCGAACCTGGCCGCCTACGCCGCACTGCTCGCGCCCGGTGACACCGTTCTTGCCATGTCGCTGCCGCACGGGGGCCACCTCACCCACGGCAGCAAGGTCAACTTCAGTGGCAAGTGGTTCAACACCGTGGCCTATGGGGTGCGTGCGGACACCGAGCTCATCGACTACGACGAGGTGCGCTCGCTCGCGCTCGAGCACCGTCCCAAGATGATTATCTGTGGCGCGACGGCCTATCCACGACTGATCGACTTCGCGGCTTTCCGTGGCATAGCGGACGAGGTAGGGGCCGCCCTGCTCGTCGATGCGGCCCATTTCATCGGACTCGTGGCCGGCCAGGCCATCCCGTCGCCGGTGCCCTACGCCGATGTGGTCACCTTCACGACGCACAAGGTCCTGCGCGGGCCGCGCGGTGGCATGATCTTGTGCAAGGCCGACCTCGCCCAGCGCATCGACAAGGCCGTTTTCCCATTCACTCAGGGCGGTCCGCTCATGCACGTGGTGGCCGCGAAGGCGGTCGCACTGCAGGAGGCGGCCGCCCCCGCCTACGCCGGCTACGCCCGGCAGGTCATCGCGAACGCGCAGGCGCTGGCCGAAGGCCTCGCGGGGGAGGGGCTGCGTCCCGTGAGCGGGGGCACCGACACCCACCTGGCGCTGCTCGACCTCCGCGAGGTTGGCGTCACCGGGCGCGACGCCGAGGCCCGCTGCGGCGCCGGACGGATCGTGTTCAACAAGAACGCCATCCCCTATGACCCGGAACCGCCGATGGTGGCCAGCGGTGTCCGGGTGGGCACTCCGGCTGTCACCACCCAGGGCCTCACCGAGGGCGACATGAAGGAGGTCGCGGGGCTGATCGGCCGCCTCGTGCGGGACGAGGACGGCAGCGCCGCCCCGGATTGCGCCCGGGCTGTGGCGGCTCTCGTCGGCCGGCACCCGGCCTATCCCCGGCCCTGAGCTCGGGGCGGGGGGATGCCGGTGGCCGGCGACTGAGGATCGATCACAGTGCGTGAATACGCCCTCGTGTTCGTCATCTCGGCAGCGGTGACGTTCCTGGTCACGCCGCTGGCGAGGCGGTTTGCGGTGCGGGTGCGGGCGATGTCGGAGGTGCGCGACCGCGACGTCCACAGCATTCCGACGCCCCGGCTCGGCGGGATCGCGATGTACGCCGGGGTCGTCGCCGGGATGCTGGTCGCCTCGCAGCTGCCGTTTCTGTCCGCGGTCGCGCGTGACTACGGCGAGCCGCGTGCCGTGCTGGTGGCCGGTGGCCTGATCTGCCTGCTCGGCGCGATCGACGACCGATGGCCGCTGGACGCGCTGACGAAGCTGGCCGGCCAGGTCGCCTGCGCCGGAGTGATGGTGCTGCTCGGCGTGCAACTGTCCTTCGCGCTGTTGCCCAGCGGGAACACGCTCTCGCTGACCGCCGAGACGGCCATCCCGCTCACGATCTTTGTCGCCGTCGTCTTGGTCAACGCGGTGAACATGGTCGACGGGCTGGACGGGCTGGCGGCAGGCGTGTGTGCCGTGGCCGCGCTGGCGGGTTTCGCGTACGCCTACCATCTCGCGGTGTCCAACCAGATTTACCGGGCGACGCCGGCGGCGCTGATCGCGGTGGTCACGGCGGGTGCCTGCGTCGGCTTCCTGCCGCACAACTTCTATCCGGCACGCGTGTTCATGGGCGACTCGGGCTCGATGATGATCGGCCTGTTGCTTGCCGCCTCCATGACCTCTGTGACGGGTGAGGTCAGCTACGGCGGCGTGGCCGGCACGTCGGCGTTGCCCTCTCTGATCCCGCTGGCCGTGCCTCTGGCTGTGCTCGCTGTGCCGTTCCTTGACCTGCTTCTTGCCGTCGTCCGCCGGACCAGGCGTGGCAGCTCCCCGTTCTCGCCCGACAAGCAGCACCTGCACCACCGCCTTCTGGAGATCGGCAATTCTCATCGGAAAGCCGTCCTCTTCATGTGGTTCTGGGCAGCGCTGTTCGGGTTCGGTGGGGTTGTCGCGTCGCTGTCCACCGGACCGGGAGCCGTGCTGTGCGTCGTGGCGGCGGTTGTCGTCTGCTCGGCACTGCTGCTGATCCGCCAACCGGCACTGGTTGGGTTCGGAGGCGCAGCCTCGAACGGCGGGCGGGGGGGCACTGCCCCGGACAGGCGGCCGGACGTCATGACCGTGGCGCCGCTGGCGCCGCATGATGGCTGCGGGGGCGCTCCGGCCGGCGGAGAGGCGCCGCCACCGACCGCCGGAGGGTCGGGGGGGCTATGACGGCCATCCGCGCCGGGAGCATGGCCTGCGCCGGGGTCGCCGTCATCGCGGTCGGCGTGGCCGGTGCCGCGTCCGGCGGTCGCGGGGCCCTCGGCGCGCTGCTCGGCGTCGCGCTGGCAACTGCGTTCTTCAGTTTCGGTCGGGCCGCGGTGGCCTACGGCGGACGCCGGCACCGCTCACTCCTGTTGCCCGTGGCCTTCGGCGTTTACCTCTTCGAGATCGTCGTGCTGGGCGGCGTCCTGGTGGCGGCGCAACGCCAGGACGCCTTCAACCAGACGGCCTTCGCCTGGTCGATACTCGCTGCGGTGGTGGCCTGGGTCGCGGCAGAAATCATCGTGGCGCTGCGGACGCGTGAGCCGATCTTTGATCCCGAGGAATTTCGCCGCACCCATGTGGATGGGCCACGGTGATGCAACCGACGCGGACAGCGGGATCCCCGTGAGAAGGCCCCTGCCCCCTCGCGGGGGCGTGGACCCGGTCGGCGAGGCCTGGACGATCGTCGGTCGGCTGTTCGCCGGCATTGTCGTGTGGGGCGGGGTGGGCCTGTTGCTTGACCACGTGTTCGGGTTCTCCGGGCTGTTCCTGCCGATCGGGGTCGTCCTGGGCCTCGGGGGGGCCTTGTATCTGACGATTGTCCGGCTGAGGCAGTGACAATCGGCTGCGGCGGCCGGTCGGCTGGAAGCCTCCGTCCCGGGGCGGGCGCGCGGGGCGCAGCCGGCCGTGCTTGCCGCCGGACCGTCCTGTGTGGCCCTTGCGGTCGGAGTGTGGACCCGGAAGCGTCGTCAAATGGATAGGGTGGTGCTCACCAGCAGCTCAGAGGCATCGCTTCACTATCTGCTCGTAGGCGATATGCAGCGAATGCCCTGTCTGTCCGTTGCCGGTCGTGGTCTGGAGGTGTGAATCGGTGCTTGCCGGCCTGCTCGCCTCCGACGAGGGCTTCCAGGCGCCCGGCATCGAGGTATTCAGCCCGCCGCACTGGTTCGACATCAAGGTCGGCAGTGTCACGCTCTACCTGAACAAAGCCGGGTTCCTGACGCTGCTCGCCGGCTTGTTCGTCCTTTTCATGTGGCTATGGGCGTTTCGTCGGCCACGGCTGGTCCCTCGAGGCGTGCAGAATCTGATGGAGTCGATCTATGACTTCGTCGACAGCCAGATAGCCCGTGACGTCATCGGCTACAAAGAGGGGCCGCGGTACACGCCTTACCTGTGCGTGCTGTTCACCTTTGTTCTTGTCTGCAACGTTCTGGCCATCCTCCCCTTCGCGCAGTTCCCCGCGACAGCGCGCATCGCGGTACCCCTGATGCTGTCGGTGATCACGTGGGTGATGTTCAACTATGTCGGGGTCAAGAGACACGGCTTCGGCAAGTACTTCGGCGAGATGGCCAAGCCGCCCGGCGTTCCGGTGTGGCTGTTGCCGCTGCTGACCCCCATCGAGCTGTTCTCAACGCTTCTCGTTCGGCCCTTCACCCTGGCGGTCCGGCTGTTCGCGAACATGTTCGCGGGCCACATGCTGCTACTGATCTTCGCGGAGGGCGCCGCGTACCTGCTCCCTCGTCCGCCCTACATCTGGGGCGTGGCCTCGCTGGCGCTGTCGATCGTGCTGACGGCCTTCGAACTGGTCATCGACGTTCTGCAGGCCTACATCATCACGATTCTCACTGCCGCCTACATCGGTGGGGCCATCGAGGGTCACGGCGCCGAGGGGGAGGAGGCAGAGCCCGTAGAGGACACGGCCTCCGCTGCGGCGGCGGTACCACAACCACAAGCGGCGTAGTGGAAGCCAGCGTTGGATAGCACAGTGCGCACCGGCGGAGCCGGGGCCCCGAACGAAGGACAGAACTTCAATGGCTGATCCGGCATTCTTTCTTGCGGCCAAAGATACGATCAGCGGCAGCCTCGGAGCCGTCGGCTACGGCCTTGCCGCTATCGGCCCTGGCATTGGCATCGGTCTCATCTTCGGGATGGGCGTGCAGGCGATTGCCCGGCAGCCGGAGATGGAGCGGGTGGCGTTCCGGTACATGCTCATCGGCTTCGCGCTCGCCGAAGCGCTTGCGCTCATCGGCTTCGTCGCGCCGTTCATCTTCAAGTAGGCCGAGGGATCCCGTCGTGATCACCGGCCTGGAAAATGTTGTCCTGACGGCGCTTCCCCAGGCGGAAGAGAACGTCCTGGTGCCCAAGCTGAGCGAACTGATCATTGGGATCATCGCTTTCGGCGTCCTGGTCATAGGCTTCTTCTGGCTGGCCTGGCCCAACGTCAAGCGGGTCTACGCAGACCGCACCGAGCGGATCGAGGGCGGGCTCGAACGTGCCGAGCAGGCCCAGCGGGAGGCCCAGGCGGCACTGGAGCAGTACCTTGCCCAGCTCGCCGACGCCCGCTCGGAGGCGAACCGCATCCGCGAGGACGCCCGGCAACAAGGTCGCGAGATCATCGACGATCTCCGCACCGAAGCCCAGGCGGAGGCAGCGCAGCTGCGGCAACGGGCCGAGGAGCAGCTCGCCGCCGAGCGTGCCCAGGTCGTGGCGTCGCTGCGCCGGGAGGTGGGTTCACTCGCCGTCGATCTCGCTACGCGAATCGTGGGCCACGAGCTAGCCAGTGACATACGGCAGCGCCAGCTCGTGGACGACTTCATCAACGCGCTGGAGTCACAAGACTCGGCAGCCGGGCCGTCTCGGTGACAGGTTCCGCATCAGGGGCAGGGAGAGGGGGCGACGGTGGAAGGGTCTAGCCGCCATTCCCTGGCTGCCCTGCGGTCGCAGCTCGATGACATCGTCCGCCCCGGGCCCGGTCAGCGGCCGGAGGCCGCCCGGTTCGAAGCGCTCGCCGAGCAACTCTTCTCGGTCTCTGACCTGCTCGACGAGCAGATCGTGCTGCGCCGCACGCTCGCGGACCCGGGCGTGCCAGCTCTGGCCCGAACCAGTCTGCTCGACCAGGTGCTTCGCGGCCAGGTCGGCCGCGACACCTTGCGGGTGCTGCACGCCGTCGTCGGCTCGCGCTGGTCGCGACCGGCTGACTTCGGGCGAGCGGTGGAGATGCTCGGTGCGGAAAGCGTGCTGGCGAGTGCGCAGGCGCGGGGCACTCTCGACGATGTCGAAGACCAGCTCTTCCGGTTCGGCCGCATCGTGGATGGCCAGCCCGAGCTGTCACTGGCTCTGTCGAACCCGGCTCTGCCCGCGCAACGGAAGTCGGCGCTGCTCGAAGCCCTGCTGGCCGGCAGGGCCCAGCCAACGACGGTCCGGCTGATCGACCGGGCCGCGACCGGGCCCTTCCGCCAGCCTCTTGATCGCACCCTCGCCGAGTTGGCCGAGCTCGCGGCCCAGCGCCGCAACCGGCTCGTGGCCGTCGTCACCGTGGCCCGGCCGCTCGATGACGACCAGGTCGCGCGGTTGCGCTCGGCCGTGGGGCACGCGTTCGGCCGGGAGGTCGGGATCGAGGTGTCGATCGACCCGGCCATGCTCGGCGGCGTCGTCGTGCGCGTGCAGGATGAGATCATCGACGGAAGCATCGCCACCAGGTTGAATGAGATCCGCCAGCGGATGTCCCGATGAACGGCGGCTGCGCGATCGTCGTCGAGGGCCCGCCGGCTGCCCGGAGGAGCCAAAACGCATGACTGAGTTGTCGATCCGCCCCGACGAGATTCGTTCCGCGCTGCAGCAGTTCGTCGAGTCGTATGCGGCCGAGACCGAGCGGGAAGAGGTGGGGCGGGTCGTCGAGACCGGCGACGGGATCGCCCGGGTCGAGGGCCTGCACTCCGCGATGACCAACGAGCTGCTGGAGTTCCACGGCGGCCTGCTCGGTATCGCGCTCAACCTCGACGTCAACGAGATCGGTTGTGTCCTGCTCGGCGAGTCTCACGCGGTGGAGGAGGGGCAGGAGGTCCGCCGTACCGGCGCGGTGTTGTCGGTGCCGGTGGGGGACGCCTACCTGGGCCGGGTCGTGGACCCGTTGGGCCACCCGATCGACGGCCTGGGCGAGATCGAGACTTTCGAGCGCCGGCCCCTGGAGCTGCAGGCGCCCACGGTCGTCCAGCGCCAGCCCGTGAAAGAGCCGCTGCAGACCGGCATCAAGGCCATCGACGCGATGACCCCCATCGGCCGCGGCCAGCGACAGTTGATCATCGGAGACCGGCAGACCGGCAAGAGTGCCATCGCCCTCGACACGGTCATCAACCAGCGGGACAACTGGCTCTCGGGTGATGTGAAGCGCCAGGTCAAGTGCATCTACGTGGCCATCGGCCAGAAGGGCTCGACAATCGCCTCGGCACGGCTCGCGCTCGAGGAGGCGGGGGCCATGGAGTACACGACGATCGTCGCCGCCCCGGCCTCCGAGCCGGCCGGATTCAAATACCTGGCCCCCTACACGGGGTCGGCCCTCGGCCAGTACTGGATGTACCGGGGCCAGCACGTCTTGATCATCTTTGACGACCTGTCGAAGCAGGCGGAGGCCTACCGCGCTGTGTCGCTGCTTTTGCGTCGACCGCCCGGCCGCGAGGCCTACCCGGGCGACGTGTTCTACCTGCACTCCCGGCTGCTGGAGCGCTGCGCGAAGCTCTCCGACGGGCTGGGTGGCGGCTCGCTGACGGGCCTGCCGATCGTGGAGACCAAAGGCAACGACGTTTCGGCCTACATCCCGACGAACGTCATCTCGATCACCGACGGCCAGATCTTCCTGGAGACGGATCTGTTCAACTCCGGTGTCCGCCCAGCGATCAACGTTGGCATCTCTGTGTCCCGGGTGGGCGGCAACGCCCAGATCAAGGCCATGAAGTCGGTGGCCGGTCGGCTGCGGCTCGACCTCGCGCAGTTCCGCGAGCTGGAGGCCTTCGCGGCGTTCGGCTCCGATCTCGACAAGGCCAGCAAGGCACAGCTCGAGCGGGGAGCCCGCCTCGTCGAGCTGCTCAAGCAGGGTCAGTACTCGCCGTACCCGGTGGAGCAGCAGGTTGTGTCGATCTGGGCCGGGACGAACGGCTACGTCGACGATGTCGACGTCGCCGACGTCAACCGGTTCGAGCGCGAGTGGCTGGAGTTCGTGGGCCGCGTCCACCACGGCATCTATGACGCGATCCTGCAGACGGGCAAGCTCGACGACGACACGGTCGAGGCACTCCAAGCCGCGATCAGCGAGTTCAAAGAGCAGTTCGAGCCGGGGCATGCCGGCACCCTCGGAGGTGTCGCCTAGTGGGTGCGCAACTGCGGGTCTACCGTCGCCGCATCCGGTCGGTCCAGTCGACCAAGAAGATCACGAAGGCGATGGAGCTGATCGCCGCGTCCCGGATCGCCCGCGCCCAGCAGCGGGTGCGCTCGTCCCGGCCGTACGCCGAAGAGATCACTCGTGTCATCAGGGCCGTGACGTCCCAATCGTCGATTCGCCATCCGCTCACCTCGGAGCGGCCGGAGATCACCCGCTCCGGCCTGCTCGTCATCACCAGTGACCGCGGGCTGGCAGGCGCGTACAACGCCAACGCACTCCGGGAGGCCGACCGCCAGCTCGACCAGCTGCAGACCGACGGCAAGCAGCCCGTGCTGTTCGTCGTCGGGCGCAAGGGAAACTCCTATTACAGGTTCCGCGGGCGGATCCCTGCCGCCTCGTTCAGCGGCTTCTCCGAGCAGCCGGATCTAGACTCCGCGAAGGCGGTTGCCGACGCCCTCATCGACGCGTTCAGCGCCGAGCACGGTGAGGGGATCGACGACATCACGATCGTCTTCACCGAGTTCCGGTCCGCCATCACTCAGCGCGCCCGGGCGGTGCGCATCCTGCCGCTGCCGCCCACCGAGGAGGAGGAGGCCCGGCCATCGGGCCAGCCCCCGCCGGTGTACGACTTCGAGCCCGACGCCGAGGGCGTGCTGGACGCGCTGCTGCCCCGCTACATCGTCAGCCGGGTCTTCACGTCCTTGCTGGCCTCGGCGGCGTCGGAGTCGGCGGCGCGGCGGCGAGCCATGAAGTCCGCCTCGGACAACGCCGACGACCTCATCAAGATTCTCACCCGGCTTGCCAAC
Organism: Frankiaceae bacterium; assembly: GCA_017882765.1. Taxonomy (GTDB): domain Bacteria; phylum Actinomycetota; class Actinomycetes; order Frankiales; family Frankiaceae; genus JADGOW01. The sequence continues at coordinate 6,866 of JADGOW010000009.1, read as the reverse complement.
GAGGCGCGGCAAGGCGAGATCACCCAGGAGATCAGCGAGATCGTGGGCGGCGCGAACGCGCTCGCCGCCGCCAGTGGAGGTTGACCATGACCGCAGCCGTGGAAAGCGCCGAGCAGACCGGCGGCAAGGAGCCCGGGGTCGGCCGGGTAGCCCGGGTTATCGGCCCGGTCGTGGACGTCGAGTTCGCGCCGGGCGAGATGCCGGAGATTTTCAACGCCCTGCACGTGGACCGGACGATGGAGGGCGTGACGGACACGCTGACGCTCGAGGTCGCCCAGCACCTCGGCGACAGCACCGTGCGCACCATCTCGATGCAGCCGACCGACGGCCTCGTGCGGGGCGCGCCGGTGCAGGACACCGGCTCCCCGATCATGATGCCCGTGGGAGACGTCACCAAGGGGCACGTGTTCAACGCCCTGGGCAAGCCCCTCGACGTCGAGTCGGTCGACGCTGACACCTACTGGCCCATCCACCGGCAGTCGCCGCCGTTCGACCAGCTCGAGTCGAAGACCCAGATCTTCGAAACCGGCATCAAGGTCATCGACCTGCTAGCGCCGTACGTCCAAGGCGGCAAGATCGGAATGTTCGGCGGCGCGGGCGTGGGCAAGACCGTCGTCATCCAGGAGATGATCTACCGGGTCGCGGAGAACTTCGGCGGCGTCTCCGTGTTCGCCGGTGTGGGCGAGCGCACCCGCGAGGGCAACGACCTGTTCCTGGAGATGACCGAGTCGGGCGTCATCGACAAGACCGCGCTCATCTTCGGCCAGATGGACGAGCCGCCCGGGGTCCGGCTGCGGGTCGCGCTGTCGGCGCTCACAGTCGCCGAATACTTCCGGGACGTGCAGAAGCAGGATGTGCTGCTGTTCATCGACAACATCTTCCGGTTCACGCAGGCGGGCTCGGAGGTGTCGACGCTGCTCGGCCGGATGCCCAGCGCGGTGGGCTACCAGCCCACGTTGGCGGACGAGATGGGCGAGCTGCAGGAGCGCATCACCTCCACCCGCGGCCACTCGATCACCTCGCTGCAGGCGATCTACGTGCCCGCGGACGACATCACCGACCCGGCTCCGCACACTGTGTTCGCCCATCTCGACGCGACGACAGTGCTGTCCCGGGCCATCTCCGAACTCGGCATCTACCCGGCGGTGGACCCGCTGGACTCGACCTCGCGCATTCTCGACCCGCGCTACGTCGGCGAGGAGCACTACCGCGTGGCGCGGCTCGTGCAGGAGGTGCTCCAGCGGTACAAAGACCTGCAGGACATCATCGCGATCCTCGGCATCGACGAGCTGTCCGAGGAGGACAAGGTGCTGGTGGGTCGCGCCCGGCGCGTCCAGCGATTCCTGTCCCAGCCGTTCTTCGTGGCCGAGCAGTTCACCGGCATCCCCGGCAAGTTCGTCGGGATGGCCGAGACGATCGACTCGTTCCGCCGGCTGTGCGAGGGGGAGTTCGACGATTACCCGGAGCAGGCGTTCTTCATGTGCGGTGGGGTCGAAGACGCCGAGGAGAACGCGCGGAGACTGCAGACCTGACGCTCCGGTCGGTCAGCGCAGGGTTTGCCGCAGTGGCGGCGGCAGCGGGGTTTCCGGAAGGGGTGGATTGTGGCGATGCGGGTGGCGGTGGTCTCGCCCGAGCGCGAGGTGTGGTCCGGAGAGGCCGACATGGTGATCGCGCGCACCCCGGATGGTGAGATCGGCGTCCTGGCCGGCCACACCCCGCTTCTCGGTGTGCTCACCGAGGGCCAGACTGTGCGGATCAAGACGGGCACTCGTGAGATCGCGGCCGAGGTCGACGGCGGGTTCGTCTCGGTGAGCAAGGACGGGGTCAGCATCCTTGCCGAGAAGGCCGACCTGATCGGCACCTGATCAGCGGTGCGCTCCCGGCTCCCAGAGGACGTCGGGCCGACCCGCAACCCCGTTCGCCGCGCGCGCCAGGATGAACAGCAGGTCGGAGAGCCGGTTCAGGTAGCGCGCCGGCAGCGGTGAGGTCGTCTCGGGCTCCTGCTCGGTCAGCTTCCAGGTCGAGCGCTCCGCACGGCGCACGACCGTGCGCGCGAGATGCAGCAGCGCGGCGCCCGCGGACCCACCCGGCAGGATGAACGAGGCGAGCTTGCCCAGCGGCTCGTTGAACGCGTCGCAGGCGGCCTCGAGCCGCTCGACGTAGGCGTCGGTGACGCGCAGGGGCACGAACTCGGGGCGGTCCTTGATCGGCGTGCACAGGTCCGCGCCGACGTCGAACAGGTCGTTTTGCACCTGGGTGAGCACCCTGACGACGTCGTCGGGCAGGTTGCCGAGGGCCAGCGCGACCCCGATGACGGAGTTGGCCTCGTCGACGTCCGCGTACGCACCGAGGCGGGCGTCCGTCTTGCGCACCCTGCTCATGTCGCCCAGTGCCGTCGTCCCGTCGTCGCCGGTGCGCGTGTATATGCGGGTGAGATGGATCGCCACGCAAGCCACTCTAGGTGAGCCGGAGGGCCGCCGCCGGTCCGATGCCGGTCCGATGCCGGTCCGCCGCCGGTCCGCCGCCGGTCCGCCGGAGGACCGTGTCTTCTGTCTCACCTGGTCGGGGTCGCGCAAACAGCCTGCGCCCGACCACTATCGTCGCGATTGTGGAAAGCTTCCTCGTCAGCGGCGGCGCGCGACTGGCCGGGGAGGTCACGGTCACCGGGGCCAAGAACTCCGCGCTCAAGCTCATGGCCGCGAGCCTGCTCACCACCGGCCGCACCGCGATTTCCGGCGTCCCGGCCATCCTCGACGTCCGGATCATGGAGGAGGTGCTGCGGCGGCTCGGCTGCGCGGTGCAGTACCGCCCGGAGACCGGCGTGGTGCTCATCGACTCACCGCAGGATCCGGGGACGGCCGCGGACTATGACCTCGTCCGCCGGATGCGGGCCTCGATCTGCGTCCTCGGCCCGCTCGTGGCCCGCTGCGGCGAGGCCAGGGTCGCCCTGCCGGGCGGAGACGCCATCGGCAGTCGTGGCCTGGACATGCACATCGCGGGCCTGCAGAAGCTCGGCGCGACGGTGGACAGCGAGCACGGGTTCCTGCTGGCGCGCGCCGGGGGGCTGCACGGCGCGACGATCTGGCTCGACTTCCCCAGCGTGGGGGCCACGGAGAACCTCCTGATGGCGGCCGTGCTGGCGAAGGGGACGACCGTCATCGACAACGCCGCCCGCGAGCCCGAGATCGTGGACCTGTGCGAGATGCTCCTCGGGATGGGGGCGCAGATCGCCGGCGCCGGGACGTCCACCCTCGTGATCGAGGGCGTGGATACGTTGGCCCCCACCATGCATGCGGCGGTGCCGGACCGCATCGTCGCGGGCACCTACGCCATCGGAACGGTGATGACGCAAGGCGACGTGCGGCTACGCAACGCCCGCATGGACCATCTCGACATCGCCCTCGACAAGCTCGTGACGGCGGGGGCGGGTGTGGAGGAGAAGCCCGACGGCTTCCGCATCTGGTGCGACGCGCGGCCCCGGGCAGTCGACGTGGTGACGCTGCCCTATCCGGGGTTCCCGACAGACCTTCAGCCGGCGGTCATCGCCCTGGCGTCGGTCAGCGATGGGGTCGCCATGATCACGGAGAACGTGTTCGAGGGTCGGTTCATGTTCATCGACGAGCTGACCCGGTTGGGTGCCGACGCCCGCACGGACGGCCACCATGCGGTCGTGCGTGGCCGGCCGCGGCTGTCCGGAGCGCCGGTGCGGGCCACAGACATCCGCGCGGGTGCCGCCCTCGTCCTGGCCGGGCTTGTCGCCGACGGCGTCACGCAGGTTACCGAGGTGCACCACATCGACCGCGGCTACGCAGGCTTCGTCGAAGATCTGCGCGGCCTGGGTGCCCAGATCATGCGCGAGGACGTCCCGGACCTTCTCGACTGAGGCTGCCGTCCGGAATGGCCAATTGGTTACCCGCCGGTAGAATGCTGCCACGGGCCTTGATCGTGTGAGTCTGCGGGCGCGTGGCCCTTGCTCGGGCGCCAGCCAGCTGGCCAGTCAGGCCGAAGCGCGGCAACGCCAGCTGTGGCGGGCCGACGGAGGAAGAGGTGGGGTTGGTGGCTGACCGGCAGCGTGACAAGCCTTGGGTGATCCGTACTTACGCAGGCCATTCGAGCGCGACTGAGTCCAACGTGCTCTTCCGGCGCAACCTGTCCAAAGGGCAGACCGGCCTGTCGATCGCGTTCGACCTGCCGACCCAGACGGGCTACGACCCCGACAGCGAGCTCGCGCGCGGCGAGGTCGGGAAGGTGGGCGTCCCGGTCAGCCATCTCGGTGACATGCGGGCGCTCTTCCACGACCTCCCGCTGGCCGAGATGAACACCTCGATGACCATCAACGCGACGGCGATGTGGCTGCTGGCGCTCTACCAGGTCGTCGCCGAGGAGGAAGGGGCCGACATCACGGCCCTGCAGGGCACGACCCAGAACGACATCGTCAAGGAGTACCTGTCGCGGGGCACCTATGCCTTCCCGCCCGGCCCCTCGGTGCGGCTGACCACCGACCTGATCGCCTACGCGGTCGGCACGATCCCGAAGTGGAACCCCATCAACATCAGCAGTTACCACCTCCAGGAGGCTGGGGCGACGCCCGCGCAGGAGCTCGCGTACTCGCTGTGTACGGCGATCGCGATCCTGGACAACGTGCGGGACAGCGGGCAGGTGCCGCAGGCGCGCTTCGGCGACGTCGTCGCGCGTATCTCCTTCTTCGTCAATGCCGGGGTGCGTTTCATCGAGGAGACCTGCAAGATGCGGGCCTTCGTCCGGATGTGGGAGGAGATCACCCGCGACCGGTACGGGGTGGCCGACCCCAAAGACAGGAGGTTCCGTTACGGGGTGCAGGTCAACTCGCTCGGCCTGACCGAGGCCCAGCCGGAGAACAACGTCATCCGCATCGTGCTCGAGTCGCTCGGCGTCACCTTGTCGAGGGACGCGCGCTGTCGGGCCCTGCAGCTGCCGGCCTGGAACGAGGCGCTGGGCCTGCCCCGCCCGTGGGACCAGCAATGGTCCCTGCGGATCCAGCAGATTCTCGCGTTCGAGACCGACCTGCTCGAATACGACGACATCTTCGCGGGGTCAACAGTGATCGAGCGCAAGGTCGACGAGCTCGTCGCGGAAGCCCGTGCGGAGATCGACCGGGTGCAGGGCATGGGCGGCGCGATCGCGGCCGTCGAGACCGGCTACATGAAATCCCAGCTCGTGGCCTCGCATGCCGAGCGGCGCGGGCGCATCGAGGCCGGTAAGGACATCGTCGTCGGCGTCAACAAGTTCGAGACGACCGAGCCCAGCCCGCTGCTGGAAAACCTCGACGCGGCCATCCAGACGGTCGACCCGGCCGTGGAGGCCGCCGCGATCGAGCGGCTCAGGGTATGGAAGGCGCAGCGTGACACGGCTGCGGCCGACACCGCTCTGATCGAATTGCGTGACGCCTCGAAGCGGGACGTCAACCTCATGCCCGCGACGCTCGCCTGCGCTCGGGCTGGGGTGACGACCGGGGAGTGGTCGGCGGCGCTGCGGGAGGTGTTCGGGGAGTACCGGGCACCCACGGGCGTCGCCTCCGTGGTGCCGTCGGTGGTCGGCGAGCAGGTCGGGGCGCTGCGGGCCGCCGTCCGCCAGACCGGTGACGAGCTGGGGCGGCGGTTGAAGTTCCTGTTGGGCAAGCCCGGTCTGGACGGGCACTCCAACGGCGCCGAGCAGATCGCCGTGCGGGCGCGCGACGCCGGCTTTGAGGTTGTCTACCAGGGCATCCGCCTCACGCCGGCACAGATCGTGGCGGCCGCCGTCGAAGAGGACGTGCACGTCATCGGCCTGTCGATCCTGTCCGGGTCGCATATGGAACTGGTCCCCGATGTGCTGCGCGGGCTCGCCGAGGCGGGGCTGGGTGACGTTCCGGTCGTGGTCGGGGGAATCATCCCGGACGCGGATGCGGCCGCCCTGAAGCAGGCCGGCGTCGCCGCTGTCTTCACGCCGAAGGACTACGCGATCAACGACATCATGTTCGAGATCGTCGCGATCGTACGCTCGGCGAACGGCCTGCCCCCATCGGCCGCTGCCTGAACGCAGCCCCTCCCTGCGCTCGGGTCGGCGCCACCACCGTCGGTGGCGTAGCGTCCCGGCATGGCATACGAGCATCTCCTGGTGACGCGGGACGGCGAGTTCGTCACGATCACTATGAACCGGCCCGAGCGGCGCAACATCCTGTCGAGCGCGCACGTCGGTGAGCTCATCGACGCCTTCACGGCTGCCGGCGAGGGCGACTGTCTGGGAATTGTGCTGTCGGGCAACGGGTCGGTCTTCTCTGCCGGCCACGACATACGCGAGATAGCCGCGCTCGACCAAGCCGGCGTGCACAGCCTGCTGGAGACCAGCACGGGGCTGATGAACCTCATCCAGTCCGTACCCCAGGTGGTGGTGGCCGAGGTGCGCGGGCTGGCCACGGCCGCCGGCTGCCAGATGGTCGCTTCCTGCGACCTGGCGGTGGCAGCCGAGACGGCGCGCTTCTCCGCCCCGGGTAACAGGACCGTCGGCTGGTTCTGCCACACGCCGATGGTCGCGATCGGCCGCGACATCGGCCGCAAGCGCGCCATGGAGATGGCCCTGACCGGTGACGCGGTGGACGCCCAAACCGCGCTGCAGTGGGGGCTGGTGAATCGCGTGGCGCCGGCGGGCGACCTGGAGCGGACGACCCGGGAGCTGCTGTACCGGGCGACGCGCGGCAGCCCGAGCGGCGCCGAGCGGGGCAAGCGGATGCTCTACGCCCAGCTGTCCCTCGGCCAGGTCGATGCCTATCGGGATGCGGTGGAGGTCATGGCCTCGTCCAGCCGGACCCCGGACGCCCGGGAGGGCATGGCTGCCTTCCTCGCCAAGCG
>JADGOW010000242.1 GCA_017882765.1 Frankiaceae bacterium | reverse complement strand
GGAGGCGGCGCGGCTGGTCGAGCTGGAGCGCGAGGTCCGGGAGCTGCGCCGGGCGAACGCGATCCTGCGCTCGGCGTCGGCTTTCTTCGCGGCGGAGCTCGACCGCCCCTCCCGTTGATCGTGAACTACATCGAGGAGAACAAGAAGGCGTTCGGGGTCGAGCCGATCTGCACGGTGCTGTCCAGCGCCGATGTCACGATCGCCCCCAGCACGTACTACGCCGCTCGCACCCGAGCGCCCTCGGCGCGTGCGGTCCGCGACAAGCAGGTCACCAGCGAGATCTCGCGGGTGCATGCCGAGAACTACGGCGTCTACGGGATCCGCAAGGTGCACGCGCAACTCCGCCGTGAGGGTGGCGTGGGTGGCCGACCGGCCGCGCGCTGCACGGTGGCGCGGCTGATGAAAGCCGCAGGCCTGCGGGGCATCTCACGCGCGAAGGGCCCGCGGACAACCGTGGCCGGGCGCGGCGTCGACACTCGCCCGGACCTCGTCCGGCGCGACTTCACCGCCACCGCGCCAGATCGCTTGTGGGTGGCCGACCTGACCTACGTCCGGACCTTCGCTGGCTGGGTGTACTGCGCGTTCATCCTCGACGTGTTCAGCCGCCGCGTCGTCGGCTGGCAGGCCTCGACCTCGCTGCGCACCGACCTCGCGCTCGACGCCCTGGAGATGGGGCTGTGGACCCGCCGACGCGACGGGCACGGCGTCTCCGCGCTGGTGCACCACTCCGATCGCGGGGTGCAGTACCTCGCCGTCCGCTACACCGAACGCCTGGCCGAGGCCGGCGCGGTTGCCTCCGTGGGCAGCAAGGGCGACTCCTACGACAACGCCATGGCCGAGGCGTTCAACAGCCTGTTCAAAGCCGAACTCGTCCGCAACAAGGGGCCGTGGCGCTCCATCGACGACCTCGAAATCGCGGTCGCCGAGTACATCGACTGGTTCAACCACCGCCACCGGCACGGCGAGATCGGCCTCGTCCCGCCCGTCGAGCTCGAGACCAAGCACAACATCACCACACCCGCTCAGCAGCCTGCTCCGCGGGACATCCACGCCTCCATCAAACCCGGCACTTGACAGTCAGACGGTTCGAATCCGTTTACACCCCCGAACTCGCCGCCGGGCCGGTGGTCTTCACCGACTACCAACTGGTCGCCGCGAACACCTGACACATCCACGCCGGCCGACGCCCCAGGTGGCCGCGTTATGCGACCGGGTGCACAGACGCAGCGGCCCGCGACGTCGTTGCCAGCAGCTCGGCCACCGGAACGCCGGTGACCGCGGCAGCGGCGGCGACACCACCGTTCAGCGTGCCTACCAGCCCATGGGCGGTACGCGTGCTGGCACCGGCGAGGAACAACCCGCTGATCGGAGTCTTCGGCCCGGGTCGGCCCAGCATCGACTGGCGCGGCGTGGCGGCGATGCCATACGACGTGCCTCCGCTGCACCGCATGTAGCGCTCCTCCGCGATCGGCGTCGCCGTCGTCTCGAACGCGATCGACGCCGCGATACCGGGGATGTCCCGGTCCGCGAGGGACACGAGCCTGTCGCGCAGTTGCTGGGTTCGCGCCTCGTAGCGTCGGGTCCGACCGCCGCCGGGGAACGCTCCCCAGACGTCGTGGCGAGCCGTGTCGACCGTCATGAGCTGCAGGTTGGTTTGCCCCGGCCGGCACAGCCGCGGATTGTCGGGGTCGGCCAGGCTCGCGTAGATGACGCTCGCTCCGACTCCCGGCAGCGTCTCCCCCGCCGCCGCGTCCGCGTACATAGCCTCAAGGTCGTCACCTTCGAAGAGCATCGTGGTCGTGTTGGGATGGCCCTCCGCGCGAAGATCGCGGTCCAGCACGAGATAGACGACGAACAACGGGAGGGCCATCTCGTAGCCGCGCACCCGCCGGAGCAGCGTTGGGGAAACGGCACTGGCCGGGAGCAGATCGAGGAATGTCCGTTTGATGTCCATCGCTGAAACGACGACAGGAGCGAGGATGTCGCGTGCCGGCTCCGGTGCGACATCCAGTGATGCCGGGCGTACGCGGACGCCACGCACCGCGCCGTCGTTCACGAGAATGCTGCTCACTTCGGTCCCCAGTTCCACCTCGCCGCCGTGCTCGCGAATCACCCGGGCCAGCTCCTGAGTGATCGCGGACCCGCCGCCGCACGGGTAGTAGCTGCCCTGCAGATACCCGGACACGACCCTGGCGTAGGTGATGAGCGACAGTCGGGACGGCGGCAGGGCACACGTTCCGTTGAGCCAGCACAACACCGCGCGCAGCCGTGGCGACGGGTGCAACGTGTCGAGGTACCCGCCCAGGGTCGACCGGGCATGCCGCACCAGTCCGCGGGTGTGCCACACCGTGTCGGGCAGCTGCCGCAGCGCCAGCCGGTCCGGAATCGCGTCGACCCCCGCCGCGAGGTCGCCCACCGTCGTCAAGAAGGCGTCGACGGCCTTGCGCTCCTCCGGGAACGCGGCGTGCAGCCGCTCCCGGAAGGCCTCGACGCCCTTCGGCACTGAGAATGTCATGTCGGGGAACTCGAGCGTGAACATCGCGTCCGGGTCGAGACCGAGTTCCAATGTCAAGAGAAGACGCTCACGCGACCATTAGCAGGGCCAGCGCGCGACGTCGAGGTTGAGGTGTTTCTGCATGGAGCTGAAGCCGAGGGGGCGGGTGACCGGGCAGAACTCGGAACGCGGGAGCTGGTATTCGACGTGGAGTACAGCTTTGCCGGCGTCGGCGAAGGGGCGCAGCTGACTGCATTCGTTGTATTCCACGCACTGTTCGTCGACGGCGAAGTCGAATGTTGGTTGCAGCGCGGCAGCTTGGTCGAGGTCGTTCTTTAGGCCCACGCCGAGACCGCGTTGATGGGCCAGTTCTGCGACACGGGTGTTGAAGAGTTCCTGGTCGGCGCCGGTGAGTGGGAAGCCCGTGTCGTTGCGGTAGCCGTCGACGTTGTCCGGCTCGACCGCGTCGAAGCCTTTGGCGCGGCACAGGTCCATCCGGGCGGCGATCAGGGGTTCGAGCAGGTCCAACCGTTGGATGTCGAGCCAGCGCTCGTCGGGCCAGCCGTCGAGTGGGCGGCCGAGCAGGACGGACGGGTATCGCGGGCTGTCGGGGCGGCCGGGTTCATATGATCCGGCGTTGAGATAGCAGATGACGCGGCGGCCTCGGGCGTGCAGTTGCGCCACCTGTTCGGCCGTGGTGGCGAACAGGTCAACGTCGTACACCGAGGCGTCGACGGCCGTGTCCAGCGGGCCGGTCAGCTGCCACTGCCAGGACACGCCCGGACGGGGTGACCACCACTGCTGCGCCCCCGTTGCCTGCTCGGCGGACGGTGTCACTGTTTTCGGTGTGGCGGCGGGGGTGGTCGCGTCGGACCGGGCGCATCCGAACGGCACGAGGAGCAGGAGCGTGGCGGTCACCGCCCGCAGACACCTGCCTGCCCGGGTCATGACTTTTTCCCTGCGTGGGCCCCGACGCCCGCCAGTGGCGCAGGGAGATGGTCCCAGGGGTTGGCGCCGTGGCCGTCGGTGAGGAAGACGCTGCTCACGTGCCGGGTGCCGGCGAGGTCGGCGGCGCGGTCGAAGGCGCTGGGCGGGACGGAATGGACCAGATGGCAGAACCGGTTGGGGCGGTGCCGGTGCACCCAGTCGGGCGGGCGCAGCGCCTGATAGTCGACCCAGGGACCCTCGAAGGTGACGGTGAGGTTGGCCAGGTCGACGTAGC
>JADGOW010000087.1 GCA_017882765.1 Frankiaceae bacterium | reverse complement strand
GGGGCTTCCGAATCGTCGACGTGTGGGAGTCGGCGGAGGCGTTCCAGCGCTTCGGCGAGACGCTCGTCCCGCTGCTGGAGAAGGTGGCGTTTCCCCAGGTAGAGCCCCAGATCTTCCCGGTTCACACCTTCGTCAAGTAGCACCGGGTCTCGACGGCGGGCGGGGCAGCTCACCGCCCCGCCGCCGCATGTCGACACCTGGCGCAACGCGCCGCAGGAGCGACGTCACGCTCTTGGTAGCGTCATCGCGTCGGGAACGGGAGGCGCACCGTGTCCATGCCGTCGCAGGGGCCGGGCCCCGGGTATCCGGGCGGGTATCCCGGGCCACCGCCCGAAGGCTATCCCGGCCAGCGGCGACCGCTGGAGGTGGACGCGGGCCGGCTGTGGGCGGGCGGCGTGGCCACCGCCATCGTGGCCGCCCTCCTTGCCGCGGTAGGCGTCTTCCTGGCGCGGGGCGTCCTCGACATCCCGATTCTGTCCTCCATCGACAACGGCACGCTCGGCGACACAGGCACGGTCACCATGACCATCCTCGCCGCGGCGGCCGCGCTGCTCGCCACCGGCGTGATGCACCTCCTGCTGTTGTTCGCCCCCTCGCCGTGGACCTTCTTCTACTGGATCGCGTTGCTGGCAACCCTGGGCGCAGCGCTCGGGCCGTTCGCGTCGGGCGCCCAGACCTCCGTCAAGGTCGCCACAGCACTGGTCGACCTGGCGATCGGACTGGCGATCACAGTGTTGGTCTCGACCACCGCCCACAGCGCGACCCGGCCGCGGCCCTGGCACCCGCCACAGCCTGGCCCCTACCAGCCGCCGGGCCCGCCACCGCCGACCCTGCGTTACTGACCGGTCGGCCGGGCAACGCGAGTCGTCACGTCGACACACCGTCGAGCGCCCTCGGGACCTGCGGGCGTGGCGTCGAAAGCAGTGCAGCCCGCCAAAGTTGCGGGTGGGCTCTCGACTCGCGCCCTCGTCCACGCTTATCGTGCTGGCGGCCAGAGCCGGTCAGCGAGGACGGAGCGCTCATGTTCGTTCAGGTCATCAAGGGTCAGGTATCTGACGCGGCAGCGATCCGCGCCGCGATGGAGCGCTGGATGCACGAGCTCAAGCCCGGCGCCATCGGCTGGCTCGGGACGACGGCGGGCATCACCAGCGACGGCACCTGTATCACGCTCGCCCGTTTCGAGTCGCAGGAGGCGGCGAGGCGCAACAGCGAACGCCCCGAGCAGCACCAGTGGTGGATGGAGACGTCCAAGCTGTTCACCGGCGAGGTGACATTCCGCGACACCGAGGACGTCGTCGTCTGGATGGGCGGCGGGTCGGACGAGGCCGGCTTCGTGCAGGTGATGGAGGGTCGCGTTCTCGACCGGGCACGTGCGGACACGCTGGTCAAGGAGATGGAAGCCGAGATGGCTGACCAGCGTCCCGACATCCTCGGCGGCGTCACGGCGAACATGCCCGACAGCACCTACACGGACTTCGTGTACTTCCGCAGCGAGGCGGAGGCGCGAGAGGCCGAGAAGGACATGCCTCCCGAGGCGATGGAGCAGATGAACCAGACCTGGGAGATCAACTCCTTCCTCGACCTGACCGAGCCCTGGCTGTACTCGCCCTGACGGGCCCGCGGGTCCTGTGCGCGAGGTCGTTCCGGCTCGCCGCTCCGGACGACAACATCCTCGACCTGCTCGCCGCGGGCTCCCTCGCCTTCAACAGTTCACTGCTCGCTCGGCGGGGCCGGGCGCGGTGGGCACGGGCTGCCCGCCGATCCACACCCGCAAGGGGCGGAAGAAGTCGTCCCACCAGACAAGATCGGCGTAGGCGCCCGGCAGCAGGTGGCCGACATCTGCGCGACCCAGCGATCGCGCTGGCACTTCGGTGGCGGAGGCCAGCACCTCGGCAGGGTCGATGCCGGCCGCCACGAGGCGGCGCACGCCCTCGTCGAGGACGATGCCCGCGCCCGCGATCGTCCCGTCGGGCCGCCGGCCGAGCCCCGTCTCGTCGTTGGCCACGGGACCGCCGCCGAAACTCAAAGTGGTGCCGTTGGGCAACCCGGCGGTGACGATGGCGTCGGTCACGGCCACGACCCTGCCCGGGGCAGCGGCGTAGACAAGCCGGCACGTAATCGGGCTGGCGTGGTAGCCATCGACGATCAACCCGATGAAGTAGCGCGGGTCGGTGAGCACCTCGCCGGGGGTGGCAGGGTCGCGATGGCGGAACGGACGCATCGCATTGAACAGATGCGTCACCATGCTCGCGCCCGCGTCGGCGGCCGCGCCCACCTGCTCCGCTGTCGCGTCGGTGTGTCCGACGGAGACGATGACGCCGCCGGCCGCCAACTGCCGGATCGCCTCGATCGCCCCATCCCGCTCGGGGGCCAGCGTGAGGGTGCGGAGCATGCGTTGGGTGGCCGGATGGCTGAGCAGGGTGTCGATCGCGTGTGGCGTCGGGTCGCAGAGCCAGTCGGCGCGGTGGGCGCCCCGGCGCGCTTCCGACAGGAACGGGCCCTCCAAATGGACGCCGAGTATTCGCGACAGCGGCAACCCGGCCGCCGCGTCGGCAGCGGCCGCGCAGCGGTCGAACGCCGCGTTCAGGTACGGAAGGGGAGCCGTGATGAGCGTCGGTTGTACGCCGGTGACGCCGCGCCGGGCCAGCTGGCGGCGGGTCTGCTCCCACTCCTGCGGCGAGGCTTCGGCAAAGTCGACCCCGAAGGACCCGTTGTTCTGCAGGTCGAGTAGGCCTGGGGTGAGCACGCCGCGGTCCATCCGGACGTGCTGCGGCCCCGCCGGCGGTACCCCACGGCGCACGGAGGCGATGCGCCCGTCCTCGATGGTTACGGCACCGGGCCCGGTGAGCCGGCCCCGGACCAGCAGCCGTGGCGCTGAGATCGTCAGGGGGCCAGAGGGGCCGATCACACCGTCTCCGTAACCTTGCGCAGCCCCCGCGGGGCGTCCGGTCGGCGCGCCCATGTCGGCCGGCACGGCCGGCACGGCCGGCGCGCCCATGTCGGCCGGCACGGCCGGCACGGCCCCGATCGGGTCGGACACGCCGTCGTAGCGTACGGATCGGGTTGCCTTCTGCATGCGGGCACGTGTCGGCCAAGATGGTGGCGTGCACCTCGATGCCTTGCCCGGCCGGCCACGTACCGCCGGCAGCAGCCCCGACGCCGCCTCCGGCCCGGGGCACGGCACCCCCGGTGAATCGCGAGCCGCCTATGACCAGGCTGTCCAGCGCCTCCGTGCCCAGTACGCAGCCCTGCCGCCCGGCGCGCCGGTCCGGCTGGCCAAGCCCACCTCGAACCTGTTCCGGCCCCGGGCCTCGACGCAGTCCCCCAGGCTCGACGTCTCGGCGTTCTCCGGCGTCCTGTCGATCGACTCGGCCGGGCGCACCGCGGACGTCGGGGGCATGACGACCTACGAGCGCCTGGTGGAGGCGACGCTGCCCCACGGTCTCATGCCGCTGGTCGTCCCGCAGCTCAAGACGATCACGCTCGGGGGCGCGGTCACCGGCTTGGGGATCGAGTCGTCGTCGTTTCGCAACGGCCTCCCCCACGAGTCGGTCCTCGACATGGACGTGCTGACCGGTGACGGGCGGGTACTGCGGGTGGCTCCCGGTGGTGAATACGACGACCTGTACGCCGGCTTCCCCAACTCGTACGGAACTCTCGGCTACGCCTTGCGGCTGCGCATCGAGCTGGCACCCGTCGCACCATTCGTCCACGTCGAGCACCGGCCGGTCCGCGACGTCGGCCGCGACCTCGCCCCGACCCTGGAGGCGGCGGTGGCCGAGACCGGCGTCGCCTTCGTCGACGGCACCGTCTTCTCCCCGCAGGAGGCCTACGTCACGGTCGGGCGCTGGGCGCAGACCGCCGGGGCCGCCTCCGACTACACGCTGACCGAGGTGTATTACCGCTCCGTGCAGCAGCGTGGCGAGGACGACCTGACCACAGCGGGATACCTGTGGCGCTGGGACCCCGACTGGTTCTGGTGCTCGCGGGCGTTCGGCGTGCAGACGCGGCCCTGGCTGCGGCGACTCCTCGGGCGCAAGCGGCTGCGCAGCGACACCTGGTGGCGGCTGGTTTCCTTCGAACGGCGGCACGGCATCGCCGCACGCGTGGACCGGCTGCGTGGCCGCCCGGACAAGGAGTACGTCATCCAAGATGTGGAAGTGCCCGTGGACGCGCTCGGCGAGTGGCTGGCCTTCCTCGACCGCCAGACCGGCATCCGCCCGGTCTGGGTATGCCCGTTCCGCGCCAGAAACCCGGAGCGGCAATGGCCGCTCTACCCCCTTGACCCCACCCAGCTGTGGGTCAATGTGGGCTTCTGGTCGTCGGTCGCACTGCCCGCCGGTAAGCGCGACGGCTGGCACAACCGTGCCATCGAGCGCGAGCTCGACCGGATAGGTGGGCACAAGTCGCTCTACAGCACGAGCTTCTACCCCCGCGAGGAGTTCGACCGGCTCTACGGAGGAACGCAGTACGCAGCGCTCAAGAAGCGGTACGACCCGGATCGCCGGTTGCTGGATCTGTACGACAAGACGGTGAGGAGACGCTGATGGCGATCGCCGAATCCCGCGAAACCGCTCCCGGCGCGGGAGCTGACCAGGCGCAACCGCCTGCCGGCCCCCAGCGGGGTGGCGTCGCAGATGCCCTCTGGGTGCTCGTCGGCCGGCCGGACGGCGTGCGGCTGGAGGCCTGGGACGGTTCCGAAGCGGGTGTTGCGGGCGCGCCCGTGCTGCTGCGACCGCGCTCGGCCCGGGCGCTGCGCCATACTGTCTGCGCGCCGGGCCAGCTGGGCCTGTCCCGGGCCTACGTCGACGGCGACCTCGACCTCGGCGGCGACCACTATGAGGCCCTGAAGGCGATCGGGCAGTCCAGCGGTCAAGGCAGCTGGGCCGAGCGCGCGGCGGCGCTGCGCGACCTGCTCGCCACGGTCGGCCCGGGGATGCTGCGCCCGCTGCCTGCGCCCCCGCAGGAAGTGCAGGGCAGGTGGCGACGGGGCGTGCGGCACAGCAAGGCCCGCGACGCCGCCGCCATCGCCCACCACTACGACGTGGGCAACCGCTTCTACGAACTCGTCCTCGGCCCGACGATGTCCTACACCTGCGCGGTCTTCCCCCGCCCGGACGCCACGCTCGAGCAGGCGCAGACGGAGAAGGTCGACCTCGTGTGCCGCAAGCTCGGCCTACGTCCAGGGATGCGCCTGCTCGACGTGGGGTGTGGCTGGGGCGGGCTCGTCATGCACGCGGCCCGCGAATACGGCGTCCACGCGCTCGGGGTCACCCTCTCGAAGGCTCAGGCCGACTGGGGGGCGAGTCGCATCCAGGCGCTCGGCCTGGGCGACCGCGCCGAGGTACGCCATGCTGACTACCGGGACGTCACGGAGACCGGCTTCGACGCGATCGCCAGCATCGGCCTCACCGAGCACATCGGTGACGGCCAGCTTGACAACTACGTCGCCCGGCTGCGCGACCGACTGCGGCCGGAGGGCCGGCTGCTCAACCACTGCATCACGCGGCCGCGCGGTGGGCAGCGCCGTTTTGCCCGGCGGGGGTTCATCAACCGGTACGTGTTCCCGGACGGGGAGCTGCTCGCCCCGGCACGCATCGTCGGCGCCTTGCACGACGGTGGGCTCGAAGTGCGCCACGAGGAGAACCTGCGCGAGCATTACGCGCTCACCCTCAAGGGCTGGTGTGAGAACCTGGCCGCCAACCGGGAGGAAGCCGTGCGGGAGGCCGGCGAGGCCCGTACCCGCGTCTGGCAGCTCTACATGGCCGGTTCCCGGCTCGCCTTCGAGAAGGACGAGATCGAGTTGCACCAGGTGCTGGCCGTACGGACGACAGACGGCAGGTCGGGGATGCCGCTACGTCCCGACTGGTGAGGGCCCCGACTGGCGACGGCCCCGCTTCACCCGATGGGGTCGGCGTGCGCGCCCGGCAGGCACGCCGCCGCCCGGTCGAGCAGTTCAGACGCAGACTCCCCCTGCCTGCGGGCCACAGCGCCCATTACCACCCGCAGCAAACTTGGGGTCGCCGCTGCCACGCGCTCCACCGCGCGGTCGGCACCTGCCTGGTCGGCGCCGAGCAGAAGCGCCCGGAACTCGCCTGGCCCTACGCGCGCCAGCAGGTCACCGTGCCTGAGAGTCCGGCGCCACGCGTCCCCGACCTCGGCGAGTAAGCTGTCCGCGACCTCCTGCCCGTAGTACTGGTTGGCCGAATCGAACTCATGCAGGTCCATGCACACCACCGCCAGGCGCTCTCCCGACCGGTCCGCGTAGGAGACCATGCGGCTCACCGCCTCTTCCCACGCCCGGCCGTTCAGAAGGCCCGTCAGCGGATCGGTTCCGGCCGCCGCCTTCAACCGCGCGTGCATGTCTGCCCGCTCGATCACGAGGGCCGTGCTGCCCGTCAGCAGGGGAATCAGCTCGGTGATGTGTTCTGGCCGCGCCAGCCGGGGCTCCCTCCAGGTCAGCGCGAGCACGCCCAGCCGCCGCTCGGGTGTGCCGACCGGTTCGATGAGCGCCGAACGCTTACCGGTCATTCGCGGAATGCGCTCGGGGACGCGGGGGTCCGTCAGGGCGTCGGCCACGAAGCTCACGCGTCCGCTCGTCCACGTCTGCGCCACCGGCGATCCGTCGCCGGCGTCGCCGGCCATGCGAAGCCGAACGTGGGCTTGCTCGGGGGCGCGGGCCGTCTCGACGAGCCAGCGACCGCCCTCATCCGGTTCGAGAAGGTAGGCGGCGTCGGCTCCGCTCAGGGCCACCGCGTGCCGGCAGAGCAGTGCCCGGATCTCACAAGCCGGAGCCGACAGCATTTCCTGGGTCGCCACGGTCAACTGGCGAAGGTCGTGGACGCGCTGGGCCTGCGCCTGGTCCAGCGAGCGCGCCGCACTGACGTCGGTGAGCAGGACACCCAGGCAGGCGACCTGCCCGCCCTCATCGAGGACGGGTGCGACGCTTAGCGCCACGTCGAGCACGGACCTGTCCCGCCGGATCACGCGGCGTTCTCCGGCCACCCGCCCGCTCTTGCCGCCCACCAGATTCACCCGGTGCCGGTCGACCGACTCCCGGTCCTCGGGCGGGAAGAACCTCCAGTAGGGCGTCCCGACGAGGTCGGAAGGGTTGAAGCCCGTGATCCGGCCGGCCTCGCCGTTGGCGTCGAGGATCGTCCCGTCGGCATCCAGAATCATCATCCCGGCCGCACGGGACGAGAAGATCCCACGGAAGATCTGCGCTGCCTCGCCTGGCTCGAGCTGGGCGCGTCGGCGCGGCCCCCGACGCTGATAGGCGGGAACACCCGCCGTGTAGTCACGCCATGCCCGCGTTTCGGCCTCGAGCAGGGCGTCGAATCCGCCGCGGGATTCCCGGATCCGAAGTTCCCAGCCCGGCTCATCGGGGTCGAGGGTTCCGATCGCAGCGGTGACTGCCGCCCGCGCCGCGAGCCACTGCCCCAGCAGTTTCCGCTCGTCGCCCGGCAGGAGGTCCTCAGGCGGTGGCAGGCCACCCCCACCGGCCAGGGCCGTGAGCGCCGCCGGCCCACGACGAGGGCGGGAAACACTCACGCGGAGCCTCTATTTCGGACAGTACCAAGATCGCATGGAAGCCGAAGCGGCCGACAACCCAGATCGCCGCCTGGCCGGCGGACGCGCATCCACCATCAGCGTGACCCAGCCGCAGTCGGATGACTCGGGCCAAACGTCCCGAAATGGGCAACCAAGCGGCGGCCATCGCCCGTCGAGCCGAGTCCGGCCCCTTGTGCCGTCAGCTGGTCGCCTTACAGCGACCCAGCTCCTGTCGAGCGACCCAGTTCCTGCCGGGCGACCGTACGCACGTGCACCTCATCGGGGCCGTCCGCGATACGCAGCGTGCGGAGGTGGGCCCACATCGCCGCGAGCGGGAAGTCGTCGGTGACGCCGGCCCCGCCGTGCACCTGGATCGCGCGGTCGACGACCCGAAGGGCGACCCGCGGCGCCACCACCTTGATGGCCGCTATCTCCGTCCGGGCACCCTTGCTGCCCACCTGGTCGATCAACCAGGCCGTCTTGAGAACGAGCAGCCGCGCCTGCTCGATGTCCATCCGGGACTCGGCGATCTGCTCCTGGACCACACCTTGGCGGGCCAGCGGTCCACCGAAGGCAACCCGCTGCGCCGCGCGTTGGCACATCAACTCCAGGGCCCGCTCCGCCATACCGATCGCCCGCATGCAGTGATGGATGCGCCCCGGGCCCAGCCGGGCCTGTGCCATCGCGAACCCGTCGCCCTCCGCGCCGAGCAGGTTCGCTGCAGGGACCCGAACACCGTCCAGAACGACCTCGCCATGACCCTCCTGGTCGGCGTAGCCGAAGACGGGCAGGGAGCGCAGGATTCGCACCCCGGCGGCGTCCCTCGGCACGAGGATCATCGACTGCTGGCGGTGCGCCGGGCCTGCCGGATCCGTCTTGCCCATCACGACGAGCACTTCACAGGCGGGGTCGCACACCCCAGTTGTCCACCACTTGTGGCCCGTGACGACATAGTGGTCGCCATCGCGCTCGATGCGGGTCTCGATGTTCGTCGCGTCCGAGGAGGCGACCTCCGGTTCTGTCATGGCGAAAGCCGAGCGAATGCGGCCCTCCAGCAGCGGGTGCAGCCACCGCTCCTGCTGCTCGGGCGTGGCGAACATCTCCAGCAACTCCATGTTCCCGGTGTCCGGCGCGGAGGAGTTGACCGCTCGGGGTGCCAACGCCGGACTGCGCCCGGTCAGCTCGGCCAGCGGCGCGTAGTCGAGCACCGCCAGCCCGTGCGGCGGGTCGGTCGCCGACGGCAGGAACAGGTTCCACAGCCCGCGCCGGCGCGCCTCCTGCTTGAGCTCCTCGACCAGTGGCGGCACGGTGTGGTCGTCGGGCCCCCGCTCGGCCCGGTACTGCGTGTAGAGCGGCTCAGCGGGATAGATGTGTGCATCCATGAACTCCTGCAGCCGCGCGAGGTAGTCGCGTGCCCGATCACTGATGCGAAACTCCATTGTGCGCCCCTTCGATCCGCCCGTTATGCCCAAGACCGCGCCCGCCCGTCCCGTCAGGTTCGCCGAGAAACGAGGGATTCGCCCGAACGGGGACCCCTGTGAACAGCGACGCGAGCCTGGTGACACCCTTGCACCTGTCGTTTGCCGGCCGTGCTCCTTCGATCTAGTACCGTCACAGCGACTGCTCGAAGGGAGGTAGCTCTGCGAGTCCTGCTGTACGTCCTGACCGGATGGCTGACAATCAGCCTCGTGCTCGGGATGTTCCTCGGCCGGCTCTTCCGCGTCGCCGGCCCTGGTGCCGCGCACCCGCCGACGCCGGGATTGCCGGCCCACCCCGCGCCAACGGCGTCCGAAGCGGCGGACCGGGTTCCGACCGCGCGGTATCTGCGCCACTTACCCCATCCCCGCGACAAGTACGGCAGCGGGAGGTCCGGGGCACAAGGCACCCTGTGACTTATGACTACAGCCGCGTCCGGCACCAATCCCGCCCAGGGCACCCCGGCGTCTGACGCGAGAGGCGCCGGTGGCACCCGTGTCGCTCGGGGTGCCGACTCGTCGGCCGTAGGCCCCTACCTCGCCGAGCGGCTCCACGACGACTCCTGGCGACGTTGTTCGGTGGCGATCATCAGCGGCGGCAAGTCCAACCTCACTTTCCTCGTGACCAGTGGCACCGGCGAGGAAGTGGTACTGCGCCGGCCGCCGCTGAGCTCGGTGCTCGCGACCGCCCACGACATGGCCCGGGAGCATCGCGTCCTGACCGCGCTGCAGGACACGCCGGTGCCTGTGCCGCGGGTACGCCTGCTGTGCGACGACGACGCCGTCATCGGCGCGCCGTTCTACGTCATGGATCGGGTCCTCGGCCACATCGTTCGCGGGACCCTGCCGGCCGGCTACGCCGACACGGGCAGGCAACGGGCCGCCATGACCACCGCGCTGGTCGAGGTGCTCGCCGCCATCCACCGCGTGGAGATCGTCGGAAGGCTCGAAGGTTTCGGCCCGCCGTCCGGGTATCTCGACCGCCAGCTGCGGCGCTGGACGAAGCAATGGGAGGCCAGCAGGCAGAACCCCCTGCCGGAACTGGACGCGCTCGCCGGACGGCTGGCGGCGGCGCGGCCCCGGCAACGCGAGACGACCCTCGTGCACGGCGACTACCGGCTGGACAATGTGATCTTAGATCCGGTGGACCCCGGGCGGGTGGCGGGGGTCCTCGACTGGGAACTGTCCACGCTCGGCGACCCCCTTGCCGATGTGGGGCTCCTGCTCGTCTACTGGGGTGACAAACAGCGCGGCGTGCCCAGCATCGTGCCGACGGTGACGACGCAGGCGGGCTTCCCCGACCCGGACGAGGTGGCCCAGCTCTACCAGTCCTGCTCCGGTCGCGACGTATCCGACCTGCCCTGGTACGTGGCGTTCGGCTCGTTCAAGCTCGCTGTGATCGCCGCCGGCGTGGCGGCGAGGATGCGGGCAGGCGCGATGTCGGCGGGTCCCGAGGCCCCAGGGCAGGACGCCCTCGATGCCGCCGCGGCCGCCGTGGCGCTGCTGGTCGCGCAGGGCCACGACGTTCTGTCCGGGCTCGCGGGCTGACCCGGCTGCCGGCTGGGCACGTGGGCATCGCACCCACCCGCCGGCCCACACCCGCCCACCCGGCGCCCGTCCCCGTCCCAGCCGCGACGACCTGCGCCTTTCCGCTTGCGGACGCTAAGGTCACGGGGGGCCCGCGTCGACGTGGCCCGCCGTGCCCACAGGCAGAACAGGTGGTCATTGTTCATGGCACAGGAGCACCTCGATCGGCTCAGCAGCGTGGATGCCGGCTTCCTCCACATGGAGGACGGAACCGACGCGCACATGCACATTGGTGGAATCGGGATCTTCGAGGGTCCGCCCCTGGCCGAGGACGACCTGTTCGACCACATCGGCCGCCGCTTGCAGCTCGTCCCCCGGTTTCGGCAGAAGCTGGCGTTCCCGCCGCTGAACACGGGGCGGCCCCTATGGGTCGATGACCCGTGCTTCAACCTGCACTACCACGTCCGGCGTACGGCGCTGCCCTCGCCGGGCAGCGACGAGCAGCTCTACCGGTTGGTCAGTCGCGTCTTCTCCCAGCGGCTCGACCGCACCAAGCCCCTGTGGGAGCTGTGGATCGTCGAAGGGCTCGCGGAGGGTCGCTGGGCGTTCGCGACGAAGACCCACCATGCCCTCGTCGACGGCGTCGGCGGCATCGACATCCTCACTGCCCTGCTGGATCTCACCCGCGAGGCACGCGAGGTGCCCCCGGACACCTGGGTCCCCCGTCCCGAGCCCTCGAACCTGGACCTGCTGCGCCGCGGCATGGAAGGCATCATCCGAAGCGCCGCCGACCTCGCTGGGGACACCCTGCGGGGGCTGTTGCAGCCGCAGGACGCGGCCGGTGAGGTCGCGAACCGGGCGCTGGGCGTGGCCGAGCTTCTGCGTGCCTACGCGTTCCCGGCGCCGCAAACCCCGCTCAACCACAAGCCGGGACCGCACCGCAACTACGCCGTGGTCCCCGAGCAGCTCAGCGAGTTCAAGGAGATCCGGCGGACGCTGGGGGGCACCCTCAACGACATCGTCCTGACCGTGGTCGCCGGGGGGTTGCGACGCTTCCTGGCCGACCACGGCGCGTACGTGGACGAGTTAGCCGTGCGCTGCCTCGTCCCCATGTCCATCAGGACGAAGGACGGCCGGGCGGCCGCCGGAAACCAGATCGTCGTGCTGGTGTCGCGGCTGTTCGTCGACATCGAAGATCCAATGGAGCGCCTCGCCCGAACGCACGTGGAAATGGATCGCCTCAAGGCCGGCCGGCAGGCGGTGGGGGCACGGACGATGACCCAGATGGAGAACTTCGCGCCGCCGAACGTCCTGGCGCAGGCAGCACGCCTCGGATTCTCCAGCCGGCTTTACAACCTGCTGATCACGAACGTGCCGGGGCCGCAGTTCCCCGTCTACATGATGGGCCGGGAGCTGCTGGCCGCCTACCCGGTGGCCTTCCTCGCGCCGGAGCACACGCTCGCTGTCGCCATCCTGTCCTACAACGGACAGATCACCATCAGTCTCATCGGAGACGCGGACGCCCTACCCGACATCGACAAGCTGGCCGGTCACATCGACGACAGCCTGCACGAACTCCTGGCAGCCGCCCGGGCGTCGACGCCAGGTTCCCCCTGACGCGCACCACCCTCGCCGGCCGCCACCCTGACGCGTACGGCCACCCTCGCCGGCCGCCACCCTGACGCGTACGGCCACCCTCGCCGGCCGCCACCCTCGCCGGCCGCCACCCTGACGCGTACGGCCAC
>JADGOW010000086.1 GCA_017882765.1 Frankiaceae bacterium | reverse complement strand
CCTCGCACCAGTTCCGCGTCCGGGTAGTCGTCGATGTCGTGCATTCCGGCCAGACCCGGGATGCGCCCGAGGATCGCGTCGTGCGGGCGGGCCACCCGGGCGAGCAGGTCAACGACCGACAGGCCGATGGCGAGCAGGATTCCGTAGAGGATGTCGAAGAGCAGCACGCCAACGCAGGCGGCGGCGGCCAGCAGCAATTCGCTGCGGCGGAACGCCGCCAGCCGGCGAAACCCCCGCACATCGATGAGCCGCACTGCGGCGTAGATGACGATGGCCCCCAGCGACGCCGTGGGAAACTGTGCCAGCAACGGGCCCAGGAACAGCAGGACGGTAACCACCGACACGAGCGCGACCAGCGAGTGCATCTGGGTGCGGGCGCCGGAAGCGTCCCCGATCGCGGTCCTGCTGGCGCTGCTGCTCACCGGGAAGCCGCGGAACAGTCCCGCCCCGATGTTGGTCGTCCCGACGGCGAGCAACTCCTGGTTCGCATCGATGGTGGCGCCGCTGCGGGCGGCGAACGCGCGAGCGGTGAGTACGACGTCGGTGTAGCCCACGAGCAGGACGCCGACCGCGGGCAGCAAGATGTCCCGCAGGTCGCCCGCGGACGGGATGCTCGGGGTGGGCAGCCCGGAGGGCACGGGGCCGACGACGGCGATCCCGTGGGCGTCCAGGTCGAACAGGCTGACGGCGAGCGTCGCCAGCAGGACCGCGAGCAGCGGCCCGGGTACCCGCGGGAACTTCCAGTGCAGCACGAGCAGGAACGCCAGCGTGATCGCCGCCAGCCCCAGGGTCGCGGGATGCAGGTCGTCCACTCCGGTGACGAACGAGCGGACCTCGGCGAAGAACGTGTCGCCGTGGACGGGCACCCCGCTGGCCTTCTGCAGCTGCCCCACCATCATGATCAAGGCGACCCCGGTCATATACCCGACCAGGGTCGGCTGGGAGAGTAGGTCGGCGACGAAGCCCAGGCGCATGGCCCAGGCCGCGAGCGACAGCACGCCGACGATCAGCGCGAGCGCGGCGGCCAGCTCCGCGTACCTGCCCGGGTTGCCCGCTGCCAGCGGCGCGACAACGGTGGCGGCCATGAGCGCGGTTGTCGATTCCGGTCCCACGGACAGCTGCGGGGACGACCCGAATACCGCGTACAGCGCCAGGGCCGGGATGATCGCCCACAGCCCCGTGACCGGTGGCAGCCCTGCCAGGCCCGCGTAGGCCATCACCTGCGGGACGAGATACGCGGCGACCGTGATGCCGCCGATCGTGTCGCCGCGCAGCCACGCCCGCTCGTAGGTACGCGCCTGGGCGAGGCCGGGTGCGAACCGGGTGAGGCGGGCGAGCCGGGCGAGGCTCATGGCCGCCGTTCCGGTAGGTCCCAGGCCATTGAATGATCCTGACAGCCGGTCGGTGGGGACCCGTTACCGCATACCCGCTCATTTCCAGGTCTTTCGTCCCTGGGCGACAGGATCGCCCGCGGTGACCGTTGGTCAGGAAAGGGGGTGAGCACGATGACCACAGGGCATGCGCCGACGTATCCGGACGAGGAGTCCCTGCGCGACGAGGCCGTGCAAAGCCTGAAACGCAAGCGCGACTTCCGCAACAACCTGTTCGCCTACTTCGTGGTGAACGGGCTCCTGGTGGTGATTTGGCTTGTCCTTGCGCTGACCTCGGACCAGTGGTTCTTCTGGCCCGTCTTCCCCATCGCCGGATGGGGAGTCGGCCTGATATTCCACTGGCGGGACGCGTACCGCCACCAATCCATCACCCCGGAGGACATCGATCGGGAGATGCAGCACCTGCGTGACCAGTGACGCGGCCCGCTGCCATGACCGGGGCCGCTTGCCGGCCCTTCCAGGCCGAACCGCCGATGACCGCGGAGTGAACCGTCATGGCGAGGTAGGCCAGCGACACGGCAGGCAGGGTCAGCGCCCACAGCGGTGAGCGGCCGTACAGGCGCAGCACCGGGACGTAGCTCAGGGTCATCAGGACCCATGCGGTGGCGGCGAGCCACCGCGCTGGGCCGTGCGCCAGAACTGTGAGAACAACCGGCGCCGCGTACACGAGCAGCAGGCCGGCGACGGCGCCCGCAAGGAGCAGCCAGGACCGGCGTAGCTGTACCCAGGCGCTGCGGGTCACCATCCGCCAGATGTCGCGGATCGCCGGGTAGACGCGCACCGACCGCACCGAGGTCGTGTACCCCAGCCACAGCCGTCCCCCGGATCGTTTGATGAGTCGTCCGATCGCCACGTCGTCGATGAGCTTGTCGTGGACGGCGTCCAGCCCGCCGGCGTCGACCAGCGCCCTGCGGCGGACGAGGAGGCAGCCGCCGGCGGCAGCGGCTGTGCGGTGCCGTACCGAGCCGACCCGGCGAAACGGGTAGAGCTGGGCGAAGAAATAGACGAAGGCCGGGACGAGGAGGCGCTCGGCGAGCGACCGGCAGTGCAGGCGGGCCATGAGGGAGACGAGGTCGAGCCGCTCGCGTTCGGCGAGGTCGACCAGCGCTTCCAGTGAGCCTCGCGGATGGGCGATGTCGGCGTCGGTGAACAGCAGGTAGTCGGCGTCGGCAGCATCGGCGGCCGCAGTGGCGTCGACGGCGTCGGCGCCCTGGCGCAGCGCCCAGACCTTTCCGGCCCAGCCCGCCGGCGTCGGGACGCCCCGGATGACCTGCACGCCATCGGTGGCACCCGCCGCCTGGGCGGTCCCGTCGGTCGAGCAGTCATCCACGACGACGACGCGCAGCGGGCCGGGGTAGGTCTGCCCCGTCAGGGTCGGCAGGGTCGTGGGGAGCAGCCGGGCCTCGTCGCGCGCCGGGACGACGATGGCCAGCGCCGGCAGCGGGGCAGCCGTCGCCGACCTCGCCGGGACGGGCAACCGGGGACCAGTCAGGAAGAAGCGGCCGTGGGCCGCGACGAGGTAGACCCAGATTGTGGCGACGACGCCGGCCGCTATGCCGGCCAAGACCGTCGCTGTGCCCATGCCGGCGTTTCTTACCAGCCGCCAGGGACGGGCGGGCCGCCGCCGTTCGTGTCGTTCACCCTGAACTGACAGCAGCGTTCTGCAAACCGCATCGGGCCTCCCTAGTCGCTGTCATCGGCTTGCAGAGTGAAGCGGAAGGTGGCGCCGACGCCAGGCTTCGACTCGACCCAGATGCGTCCGCCGTGGTGCTCGACGACCTTCTTGCAGATGGCAAGTCCGATGCCGGTGCCCGGGTAGTTCCCCCGCGTGTGGAGCCGTTTGAACACCTCGAAGATCCGCTCGGCCTGGGCCGGGTCGATACCGATGCCGTTGTCCGCGACCGAGAAACGCCACATCGAGTCACTGCGTTGGGCGCCGACGTGTACGTGGACCGGTTCGTCGCCGTGGAACTTGACGGCGTTGCCGACGAGGTTCGAAAACAGCTGCCGGAGCTCGGTCCGCACCCCTGTCAGCGTCGGCAGTCGGTCGTGGGTCACCGTCGCCCCCGCAGCAACGATCGCTTCCTGCAGGTCGACTTCGACGGTCTCGACGAGCTGATCGCAGTCGACCCGCTGCCGGCTCTCGTCGGCTGCCCGGCTCACCCGCGAATACCGCAACAGGTCGCTGACCAGTTGCTGCATGCGCATCGCGCCGTCGTGTGCATAGTCGAGGTGCCGGCGGGCGGTCTCGCCGAGACTGTCGCCGAGGTCTTCGGCGAGCAGCGTCGTGTAGCTCGACACCATCCGCAGGGGTTCTTGGAGGTCGTGCGACGCGACGTAGGCGAACTGTTCAAGGTCGCGGTTGGAGCGTTCCAGCTCCTCGGATCGGCGTTCGAGCTCCCGGTGGCTGTGGGCAAGTGCCTCTTCGGCCTGTTTGTGCTCGGTGATGTCACGGGCGTTGGCGACGAGGATGCCGCGCTCGGCGAGCGGCAGCGAGTTCCACTGCAGCCAGCGGTAGCTGCCGTCGCGGCACCGGTAGCGGTTCTCGAAGGAGATGACACGCTGCCCGCGAAGCACCTGCTTGTCGTGCTCGTCGAGGGTCCTCTGCCGGTCGTCGGGATGCACGAACTCGACGTAGGGCTTGGCGCACAACTCGGCGATTGTCCAGCCGATCGCGCTCTCCCAGGCCGGGTTCAAGACGCGGAAGTAGCCGTCTATTCCGGCAATACAGATCAAGTCCGGCAACGTTTGGAACACGGCGTCGAGCAATTCTTGGGAGCGCTTGCGGGCTGCACCCTGACGGGCGTTTTCATACGCAAGCGACGCACGGGCACCGAATTCTTCGAGGAAGGCGATCTCGGCGTCCGCATAGGCAGGATGCCCCGCGAAGCGGTACGTGACGATGACGCCGAGGGTCTCGCCGCCGGCGCGCAAAGGTAAGTAGACGGCGCTCGCGACGCCGAAACGGTCGACGAGCGGGCGATACTCGGCGGGGAGCTGCTCGCGTAGCGAGGTCATGTCGGCCTCGCGGAAAACGACCGTGCGGCCTGTACGGAACACCTCGCCGGCCGGGCCGGTCTCGGTGGTGTACGGACGTACCGCGAGCAGCCGCCGGGCGAACTCGACGGCTTCGGGAGCGCGGCTGTGCCAGGCAATGTTACGCAATGTTTGGCCGTCGTCGCCGACCACGAACACCCCGCACGTATCGCCGATGAAATCAGCCACCTGGACGGTCACGCTCTCCAGCACGCCGCCGGGCTCGGGATCAAGCGTGGCGACCCCTTCGGCGAACTCGGCGAAGATGGCGGCCTGCTCAGCCTGGACGCGCTCGCCTTCCCTCGCCTTGGCAATCGCCGCCGCGGCTCGTCTGCGATCAGTGACATCGCGAGCCGCGGCAAAGACTCCTTGCACCGCGCCCGCTGCGTCGGTGAAGCGCGCGGCGTTGAAGGACACCACGATCGGCTCTCCCGCCCGGGCGGCGAGCTCGAGCTCGTAGTCCGCGACTGTTCCGTCGCGCAACGTGCGATACACGCCCTCGGCGGCGGCTGACGGGTCGGTGAAACAGCCGTCGAAGCGGGTACCGATCAGTTCGTCCCGAGACCGACCGGTCATCCGGCACGTCTGTTCGTTCACATCCATCACCAGCAGGTCGGGACCGACGGTGACGAGCCCATCGATCGAAGCCTCGATCAGCCCCCGCAAGTACCTCTCCTGCTCGCGGAGTCGCTGTTCGAGAAGTCCCTGTTCGGTGGTGTCAGGCATTGAACGCCATGTGCTTCGAGCCTCCTGTCCGGGACACCAAGGTCAGGACGCAGTCACTGACAAACCCCATCCTCGAACGTTTACCAGCGGCCGGCACGCCCGGTCTTCGTTAGGGCCGGAGATCCGCTGTGGCGCGGGAGGGCTTGACCCCCGGCCGGGGCGGGCACGGCGTTGCCCGCGGCCTCGACGGCGTCCGCGGGCCCGGCGATGAACAAGTACTCGATGTTGCGCACGTGGGACACCTGTCCCACCTTGCGACCGCTCGGATCGTGGATGCCGATCTGCGCGCCCACGTAGCGCTTGGAGTCGAAGGCCAGCACGCGCACGACCTCACGGGCGCCGGCCGAAAGCCAGCGCAGGATGTCGTCGGGGTCCACCCAGGATTCGTCGTTGTACGAGACGACCAGGGTGCGGGCCCGCACCCGCTCGATGATCCGGCGCAGGGCCGAGGGCATGTCCCGGCGCCGGTTGAACGGGCTCTTGGCGCCCGGGTCGCGGATGTCGGCACGCTTGCAGGCCACCCCGTAGTGCGGTGGGTCGTCCCACCTGATCAGCGTCTCCCAGACGTGGTAGTTGGCCCGGTAGGAATGCTGGTTGTAGGGCGGGTCGAGGTAGGCGAGATCGACGTCGCCGACCTGGTCTACCACGTCGGCTGCCTCGCCCAATACGGCCAAGCCGGGGCCGACCAGCAGCGCCGGCACCCGAAGTTCCAGGTCGTTGTAGGCGCGCGGGGCCCATTGTTTGAGGTAGGCCATCTGGACGCCGGTCGTCGAGTCGACCCGGTCGGCGGCCAGCATCAGCGCGGTCAACAGGATCGGGTACAGCCGCGATCCGGCGTAGTCCCGCTCGATCGCGTCGCGGACCGCGTCGATGCGGCTGCCGTTCTTCGGCTGGAAGTACCGCGATTTCTCGCAGAAGACCTCCGTGACGTAGCCACGGTGGCCGGGGAGCGCGTTCAGCCGGTCGAGCGCGTCCCGCACCTCGGCCTGCGGCACCTGCGCGCCGTCGGTGCCGATGTAGCAGTCGGCCAGCACCCGGGAGTAGCTGGCGGTGTCGGCGGCGGTCACGTGCAGGCCGCGCCTCTTGAGCTCCTGCGCGACCCGGGTGGTGCCGGTGAACAGGTCCAGCGCGCTGGTCGCGCCGACGGTGTCCCGGACGGCCGAAGCGATGGCGCCGAGCACGGGTACGAGCGCCCGCTTCGAGCCCAGGTATTTGATCACGCCTCCGGGTCCGCCTGGCTGGGACGGCCGGCGATGAGGTCGAAGAACCGGTTCTTGCGCGCGACGAAACGCCGCTGATGCGACTCCATGCGGACCTGGGACTTCCGCGCTCGCTTCGACCCCGGCTGGTAGAACCAGCGGGCGTACGGCGACTTTGGGCGCGCCACCCGGACCGCCGCGATCAGGGCGAGCAGGGGGACGAGCAGGCCCAGGATGCCCAGCCAGAGCCGGCCCTTCAGCAGCGCGAGCCCGACAAGGACGAAGTTGAGCGCGAGGATCCCCACGAAACCCCAGAGGCCGGTGTTCTCGCCGATCGTCATGCCGTCCACACCGAGCGGGAGGGCGCCGATGACGAGCATGGTCGTCACGGCAACGGCGATGACGACGGCGTCGACCGACTGGCGGCCCTGCTCCGCCCAATACACGTCCTTGAGGTGCAGGACCAGCGCGAACTCGTCGAGCACGAGGGCGGCACCGATGCCGAAGAGCACCGCGAGCACGTCCCACCACGGCTCGTTCCCGCCCGCGGGGGTGAACGCGCCGAGCCCCGCGATCAGCATGACGGTGATCCCGAAGATGACGTGGTGGACGTGCGTGTCGCCGGCGGACACGTTTCCGGGCCACCACTTCACGCCCTTGCGGATCATGCGCACGCTCAGCCGCGTGAACAGGAAGGTGACGACGAACGCCACCAGCAGCAAGAACAGCGGCTGCTTGCCCGGCTCGACGATGTGCTGGTGGTACCAGTCCCCTAACGTGCCCATCCCACGACCATCGTGCCGCCTTACTGCGGCCGGACCAGGGGGAACAGCACAGTGTCCCGAATATTCTTGCCGGTGAGCATCATCAGCATGCGGTCCACGCCCATCCCGAGCCCGCCCGAGGG
This sequence comes from Frankiaceae bacterium, assembly GCA_017882765.1. Classification (GTDB taxonomy): domain Bacteria; phylum Actinomycetota; class Actinomycetes; order Frankiales; family Frankiaceae; genus JADGOW01. The sequence goes on along the minus strand of JADGOW010000086.1, from coordinate 5,049 downwards.
CGGCATCGCGTATTCCAGGGCGCGCAGGAAGTCCTCGTCGAGCTCCATGGCCTCGACGTCACCGCCGGCTGCCAGCACCGACTGCTCGGTGAGCCGCCGCCGCTGCTCTACGGGGTCGATCAGCTCGGAGTAGGCGGTACCGATCTCGGCGCCGAAGCAGACCAGGTCCCAGCGCTCGGCCAGCCGCGCGTCCACCCGGTGCTGTCGGGTCAGCGGCGACACGTCGGTCGGGAAGTCGCGGTAGAACGTGGGGCCCAGCGTCTTGTGCTCACAGAAGTGCTCGTAGAGCTCGAGGAGCAGCGCCCCGCGTCCCCACGCCGGGTCGTAGTTGATGTCAGCGGCGTCGGCGATGCGCCGCAGCTCCTCGACGCGGGTGTCGACGGTGATGTGCTCGCCGGACGCCTCGGACACCGCGTCGTTGACGGTGATCGACCTCCACTGCCCGCCGATGTCGTACTCGACGCCGTCGAAGGGGATGACCGTCGTGCCCAGCGCGGCGCGGGCCGCGTCTTGGATCATCTCCTGCATGAGCAACTGCATCGAGTTGTAGTCGCCGTAGGCCTCGTAGGCCTCCAGCATCGTGAACTCGGGGTTGTGGGTGGCGTCGGCGCCCTCGTTGCGGAAGTTGCGGTTGAGCTCGAAGACCCGGTCGGTGCCGCCGACCATGAGGCGCTTCAAGTAGAGCTCGGGCGCGATCCGCAAGTACAGGCGCATGTCGTAGGCATTGATGTGGGTGGTGAACGGCCGCGCGTTCGCGCCGCCGTGCACCGGCTGCAACATCGGCGTCTCCACCTCGAGGTAGCCGCGGCCGCTCAGGTAGCCGCGGACGGCTCGAACCGCTTCCGAGCGCACGCGCAGCATCCGCCGCGCCTCGCTGTTGACGATGAGGTCGACGTAGCGCTGCCGCACCCGGGCCTCGGCGTCGGCGAGACCGCCCCGCTTGTCCGGCAGCGGGCGCAGGCACTTGGCGGTGATGGCCCACTCGGTCGCCAGGACCGACAGCTCGCCCTTCTTCGACGTGACGACCTCGCCGGTCACGCCAATGTGGTCGCCCAGGTCGAGGTCGTGCTTGAACCGCTTCAGGACGTCGTCGCCGGAGATGTCCGAGGACACCATCACCTGGAGCCCGGTGTCGGCGTCGCGCAGGGTCGCGAAGCAGATGCCGCCGTGCACCCGGATCAGGACGACGCGCCCGGTCACCGACACCACCTCGCCGGAGGAAGCGTCGGGGGCCAGGTCGCCGAAGCGCTCGCGGACCTCCGCAAGCGTGGTCGTCCGCGCGTGGCCCACCGGGTACGGGTCGACGCCGCGCGCCCGCAACCGCTCGTACTTGTCGCGGCGCACCCGCACCTGCTCGGGCATCGCGGCGATGACGGCGGCCAGCTGGGCACCGACCGGGTCGGTGTCCTCCGGGTGGTCGCCTTCGATCTCCAGCAGCCCGGGGCTGCCGGCCGCGGCGTCAGCCAGCGAATGTCCGAAGGCCGGCGTGCCGCGGCGGTTGAGGTGGGGCATCCGCGGGACGGGGACGTGGCCCTCCGCGATGCCGGTGGCGAGGGCGACGCGCATGAGGCCCCGTCCGGAGGGGAAACACAGGAACCGGGGCGTCCAGACCGGCTGGTATTTCGCATTCGACCGGTACAGCGATTCCAGCTGCCACCACTTCGACCCGATCATCAGCAACGCCCGCCAGAGCCGCAGGACGGGCCCCGCACCGATCCGTTCGCCTTCCTCGAAGGTGCTGCGGAACACGGCGAAGTTCAGTGAGATGCGCTCCACGCCGAGAACGCGCGCCTCCTGGGCGAGGGAGGTCACCATGAACTCCATCACGCCGTTTTCGGCGGAGCGGTCGCGGCGCATCAGGTCCAGCGACAGGCCGTGGTTGCCCCAGGGCACGAACGACAACAGCGCGCGGCGCCGGCCGTCCCCGTCGAAGCACTCCACCAGGACGCAGTTGCCGTCGTTCGGGTCGCCGAGCCGGGACAGGGCCATCGAGAAGCCCCGCTCGGTGGCGGTGTCGCGCCAGGCGTCGGCGCAGGCGGTGACCTCCGCCATTTCCTCCGCGGCCAGCTGGCGGTGCCGGCGCACCCGCACCGTGTAGCCGGCGCGCTCGATGCGGCTGACCGCCTGCCGGACGACGCGCATGGAGCGGCCCTCCAGGGAGAAGTCGCGGACTTCCAGGACGGCCTCGTCCCCGAGGTCGAAGGCCTTGAGCCCCGCGGCGGCGAAGGCCTTGGCCCCCGTCTCGCTGGCGCCCATGACGGCCGGCGTCCAGCCGAAGTACCGCGCGGTGGACATCCATCCCTTGATCGCGTCGGGCCAGGCCTCGACCTCACCCAGGGGGTCGCCGCCGGCGAGGCTGACGCCTGCGATCACCCGGTAGGTGATCGCCGACTTGCCGTTGTCGGCGAAGAGGGCGGCCTTGTCCCGGCGGGTGGCGAAATAGCCCAGGGAGTCCTGGTCGCCGTAGCGGGCCAGCAGCGTGCGGACGCGCTGCTCGTCCGTGGCGTCCAGCGAGCGGCGTCCGGGGCTCGGGCGGAACAGGATGAACGCCGCGACGACGATCGCTATGGCACCCATCAACCCGCACACGAACGTCACCCAGTGCGGGCCACGGCCCAGTACATCCGGCTCGCTGGTGGTGGTCAGGCCGCCCAGTACGTTGTCGAGCGCCCAGGCGAGCCGGTCGGTGACCGTGGAGAGAGTGTGCGGAAAGGCCATCAACAAGGCGAAGCCGATCAGCGTCGCGACGGCGACGAGAACCACGTAGGTGCCGAGGGCCTTCCACCCGTTGCCCTTCTGCATTCGGGCCGTGAACCGGTCGCGGGCCAGCAGCAGGACCACGATCACAATGCCCAGGAAGACGAAGTTCGTCCAGCTGGACGGGGCGGCCACCTCGACGTGGACCTCGCTCTTGGACCCGGCCCAGATGTCGAACGAGAAGAAGCTGACCAGCCAGTCGGGGATGACCCACAGGAGCATCAGAATCCACCAGGCCACCCGCATCCGGCGCCCCACCGCGGCGGCGAGGATGGCCAGCAGCGTGGCGTCGGCCAGGTTCGGGGCGGCCGAGAAGGTGAAGCTCTCGATGAGCCAACGCAGCCACGCGAACGGTTCGCGCAGGAACGGGAAGATCGCTGTGAGCGCGCAGAACACGGCGACGAACGCCAGGTAGACGGCGACGATGTGCGGCACCTGGTCGAGGAACCTGGACAGCCGGGACGGTCCCACCGGCGGCTTTCGTTCGGCCGGCGTGGGCGCTCGCTCGGGAGCCGGCGCCGCTGCGGGCGCCGACGCCGGCGCCACGGTGGTCATGACAAGCACCTCCCAGCGGGCTGCTCGCCCACATCTTTGCGTCACCCCGCCGTGAGGGCGGGACAGCTACCAGTGCAGCACTAGCCCGGCGGGCAGCGACAGGCCCCTGTCACCGGGGGCGTCGGGGTGGGTGGTCCCGACCACATCTGTTATCGGCCGGGATTGCCTGGCAGCAAAGCAGCGAATCAAGCCGCAGCCGCCGACCTCGCGGCGGTTGGCCAGACTCGGCGTGAGGCAGTGTGAGGGCGACTTTGGTGCTTGCGTACCGATCTCCGCAGCGACGAGGTCGGGGTCGAGCCGGGCGAGCCCCGGCATCAGCGAGCGTGAACCGCGGCGCGCACGCCTTCCCACTGCCGCTCGCTGACCACCGGGGGCGCGTGGCTGGTCAGCCGCCTGTGCTCGCCGATCACGCCCGCGACGAAGGCGATCATGTCAGCTGCCTCCCAGCCGATGACCTCGCATGCCAGGTCCGCCGATCTCACGGCAGCGGCGATCCGGTCGGCGCGCTTCCCCGGGCGGAAGACAACCTGGGCGACGTTGCCGGCGTGGGCGGCGTAAGCCGCGTAGCCGGCATGCGCAGCGGCCAGCATGGCGGGCCGCGTCTCGTAGTCGACACCCACGGCGAGGCGGTACGCCGAGACCGCGGCGACCCGGCAGTCCTGGCCAGGGGCGTCACCGGCCAGGTGCTGCTCCGCAGCGGCGATGGCCCGCTCGGCCGGTGCCCGCCATGTGTTCGGCAGCACCACGAGTCGGTCGCGGGCGCACCAGAGCGCCAGCCGGGCGGCCAGATCCGGGTCGGGGCTGGCGGTGCCTACCAGGTCCACCGCGAACGGATAGAGGCGGTCGCGGTCACCGTCGGGCATCCGGTCGTTGATCCGGACGGCAACCTCGCGAAGCACGGGATGGACGCAGTCCGGGTGGTCGGTCCACGACCGACCGTCGCTGAGCATGCTTGCCACCTGGACAAGACAGCCACCGTCTGCTGGGCGGCGCCCGGCACCGCGCCGCAACGACGGGAGGAAGTTCGGGACGTCCACGGTCATGAGTCCAGGGAAGCTCGCCGTTGCCGTCAGGACAACCCTCTGGGGAGCAAGTCTCGCTCCTGACCGACACCGGGAAGCACTGAAGGAGCGCCGGTGCGAGAATCGGTGGGTTCGGTTTCGACCCCCGTTCGTGTCGCCGGAGGCCGTCGGGTCCCGAGCGCCATGCCCAGGCTGGAGGATTAGGTGCCGATCGTCATGAACATGCGCTGGCCGGGTATCAGCCTCGACCAGTACGAGGAAGTGCGGCGCATCGTCGGATGGGAGCGGGAGGCGCCCCCGGGTGCCATTTACCACGTCTGCAGCCATGACGGTGCGGCGCTCCGGATTACCGACGTGTGGGAGAACCAGGAGTCCTGGGATGACTTCAGCATGAACCGGCTGACGCCGTGCCTGCAGCGGCTGGGCCTCACCGGCGAGCCGGAGACCGTCATCACGCCGGCGCATGCGATCTTCGCACCCCGGTACGACCTGCGGCTTTCCTCTGGGTTGTCGTTCGCCGCTGGCAATTGACACAAGCGAGTGACACAAGCGAGTGACACAAGCGAGCGGGACGGAGCCCACTTGAGGGTAGGCCCCGTCCCGCTGTCACCGTTGGGACGTCCCCCGGAGCCAGCATCGCTGACCCGTGCCTACCAGGCTGGCCCGGCGACGTTCGGACTTGCGGCTACCGTCAGGACGTCTCGTCGGAGGTGCC
>JADGOW010000085.1 GCA_017882765.1 Frankiaceae bacterium | reverse complement strand
CCTTTCCGACTCGCTCAAACCGCCCCAGACTCCATAGGGTTCGCGCACCCGCAAGGCGTGGAGGGCGCATTGGCAGACGACCGGACAAGTGGCGCAGATCGCCTTTGCCGCCTCTTCGCGCCGCGACCGGGCCGTGCCGCGCTCCCCTTCGGGATGGAAGAAGACCTCACCGGTGGTACCGCGGCACGCGCCGCGCAGCTGCCAGTCCCATTTGTCCGATTGCGGCCCAGGAAGCCTCTGTACGTCCGTCACGTCCCCCCGCCCTTCCGCGAACTCCCCCTGCACCGTAATATCGCTCCATAAGCTGTTCAAGTGCAATAAAGGGGGGGATTCGCTTTCCGTGCTCATGAGTTGTTCGCTGCAGGGGCGCGCCCGGTTGCCGCGAGCCGGCCGGCGTAACGATGCCTGACACCGCCCTGCCCGGGCCAGTGGCAGGGCAAGGAGCGGGGCCGGTGGCGGCCGGAGCTCGGTACACAGTCGCTGCGGTCGCCCGCAGGCTCGGGGTCGCCCCAGCGACGTTGCGCACCTGGGACCGCCGGTATGGGCTGGGGCCCACCGAGCATCAGCAGGGCACGCGGCGCCGCTACAGCGCCGAGGACCTGCATCGGCTGGAGTTGATGCGCCGGCTCACGATCGAGGGCGTGGCCCCCGCAGAGGCCGCCCGGGTCGCGGTCCAGACCGCCCACGTGCCCGCCCCTGCGGCAACGTCGGTCCCGGAGCAGGCCCTCCCCGAGCAGGCTGCCGGCACCTTTGAGGTGCCCGCCGGGGAACTGCCTTGCGCGGACAGACCTGCGAGGTCGGGGGGACGAGTCCTCGCCCTGCCGCGGGGGACACCGGCGTCGCGCGGCCTCGCCAGGGCGGCGATGGCACTGGATGCGCGCGCCGTGGCCCACCTGATCCGGCGTAGCCTCGACGAGCAAGGGGTCGTCCCCACGTGGGAGGACCTGCTCCGGCCGGTGCTCGTCGCTGCCGGCCGGCGCTGGGAGAACACCGGTGAGGGCGTCGAGGTCGAGCACCTGCTCACCGAGTGCTGCGGAGCGGCGCTGCGCTCCGTGCACGCGCGCCTCCCCGAGCCCGGCTCCCCGCGGCCCGTTCTCGTGGCCTGCTGCGAGAACGAGTGGCACAGCCTACCCACGCATGCCCTGGCCGCCGCCCTGGCCGAAGCGGGCGTGCCCAGCCGACTCCTCGGGGCGGCGCTACCGGTACCCGCACTGCACAGCGCGGTCCGACGGCTGGGCCCCCCCGTGCTGTTCCTGTGGTCGCAGGTGCCGGCGACCGCCACTCCGGGGGCCATCGAAACCCTGCCGAACACCCGGCCCGGCACCCTCACCCTCGCCGGCGGGCCCGGCTGGGCCGCGCACGCGCCGCTGCGGCGCGGCCGGGTCGTGTCGAGCCTGCCCGACGCACTGTCCCTCATCCGCGCGACGCTGGGCGCGTGATGGCCTCCGAAACCGAATTCGCCGCGCTGCTTGCCCAGGCGGAGCAGGCGGTCTTCCACGGGCCGCCGGAGCAGGCGCTGGTGCTCCTCGAACAAGCTGGCAACGCGGCGGACGACCCGGCACGGCTGGCAGTGCGCTGGCTCACCGGGGTCGCGCTGGGCTCGCTCGGGCGCTATGGACAGGCACTGGCGGAGCTGGAACCGCTGTTGGGCCGCCCTGGCGCGGGACTGCCCGACACCGCCTTGATGCACGAGCGGCTGTTCGCCGGGTACGGCGCCGGCACAGTCGCCTCGCTGTTGCGACAAGTGGGCGATCACGCCGGCGGGGAATCGCTGGACAGGTGGGGCCTGGACGTCCTCGCCGGACTCGCTGTGGCCGGCGCCGAAGCATGGGCCGACTGCGCCATCGGCTGGGCGGCCGACGCGGTCGGACTGGGGCAGGCTGAGGTCGCCATGCAGCGGCTGCAGGCGGCAGCGGATCATGTGGCGCGCTGCCCGCCGGAACAGTGGCGGGTCCGGGTCCGGCTGGGCTGGGCGGTCGCTGAGGTGGCGCTGCTCACCGGGCGACCCGGCGACGCCGTGACCGCCTCCCGGCAGGCAGTGCTGGGTGCGGAGCGGGCACGCGCGCCACGCCATGTCGCCAAGAGCCTGTTGTTTCTGGGGGTCGCGCAGTTGGAAGCTGCCGACGACGGCGCCGCCCCCGTGGCGGTCGGGGTTCTTCGGCGCAGCGCGATGCTGGCCGAGGAGCTGGGGCTGCTCCCCCTTGTGTGGCCCGCCCGTGCGGTGCTGGGGGCCGCGCTGGCGACAGGCGCGACCGGCAGCGCGGCTGCGCGGGAGGCCCAGGAGAGCCTGGAAAGCGCGCGGGCCGCCGTGCGCACCATCGCTGCCGGGCTGCCGCCGGCGCTGCGGCAAGCCTGGCTCACCCGTCCGGATATTGAAGCCCTGCTCGCTGGATGACCCAAGGGCCTATCAAGAGATCTGGTCGTGCCGATGGAACGGCGTCAGATGCACGCCGACAACGCACGGCAGGAGGTGGCGCCTGTGAGCCCGCCGACGGCCACACAACAGGAGACCCTGGCCACCTGCTCCACAGTCGCCAGGCGTTTGTCCAAGTCCGGTCCGGCCGCGGTGCCGGAGGCGCTGCGCATGCTGTCGGAGGCGTCCGGGTGTTCGACCGCCGTTCGGGAGGCCGGGATCGGACCTGACGCGGGTGGCAACGTCGACGACCGACACGCCCTCGACAGTGACGGCCGACACCGGGCCGACGGGCCGGCCGACACCGCTGACGGCGTGCTGCGGGTGCCGCTGCGCGAGGGGCACCGCCTCGTCGCAGTCCTGGAATTGACGCCCGCCCCGCCCCGAGACTCGCCCTGGGCCGCCGGCTCGTCGGCGCTGTCGCTGTTCGCGGACCTGCTGGCGATGTCCGTTCGCTGCGCCCGCACCGCCGAGGCCGTGCGGACCGGTGCCGGTCAATTCCTCCTCGCCGACGAGGCCGACCGGGCCCAGCTGGCCGCTGGGCTGCATGACGGCCTCGTGCAGGCTCTTGTTGCCTCTCGTTACCTTCTCGATCTCGCCCTCCAGTCGGACGGGGAGCCCTCGGCCGCCGTCCCGCTGCTGCACAACGCCCGGGAGGCGGTTCGGGACGCCCTCGCGGAAGCGCGCCACCTGCTCGGCTGGCTGCGCCCGCGCTCCGGGAACAACGTGCCGGTCATTCCGGAATTGGAATCGGTAGTCCGGCGGGAGGCTTCGCGCAACCCACCGGCGAGCGTCGTCCTGAGCGTGGATTCGAGCGCGGACATCCCCGTCCCCCCCGTCGTCACCGCCGCGGCGTACCGGCTGGTGCAGTCGGCGGTCGACTTCGCCCACGCACAGCTACTGCATGGTGACCCGGCAGCATGCGAGCCCGCTGATGGTGACGTGCTTCACATCGACATCCGCTGCCGCGGAGGCTCGTTCGAGCTCACATTCCCCGCCGCATTGGCCGATGGGAGCTGCGCAGCGATGTCCCGGTGGCTGGACCGCGCCAAGCTCCTCGGTGGCTCTGCCCACATCGAGCGAGGTGCTCTGGTCGTACGGCTGCCCGTGGAGCCTGACTCGGGTCAGGGTCCGCGACTTCCCGCACAGCGCTCCGAGGGGTACTTGTGACCACCGTCCTGATCTGTGACGACCATCGCATCGTGCGCGAAGGCCTGCGCCAGTTCGTCGTCGACGTGCCAGGTGTCCGGCGTGTCGTCACCGCCGCAAGTGGCGAGGAGGTGCTCGCCCGCTATGACGTCGAGCGTCCCGACCTCGTGCTCATGGACATCCAGATGCCCGGGCTCGGTGGGCTGGAGGCGACCCGCCGGCTCATCCGGGCCCATCCGGAGGCGCGGGTGGTCATGCTTACCGCGGCCGACGACCGCGACAACATCGCCACCGCCATCGCGAACGGCGCGACAGGCTACCTGCTCAAGGACGTGTCACGGGAAGAGCTGTGCGCCGCCATCGCGAGCGCCCTCGCGGGGCAGGACCTGATGGCCCCCTCCCTGCGCCGCGCCATGACCGAGCGCATCACGACGCAGCGGGCCTCGGACCCGGCGAGCAACCTGACCGAGCGGGAGCTGCAGGTTCTTCGCGGCATGAGCCAGGGCAAGTCCAACGCCGAGATCGGGCGGGCTCTCTACCTGAGCGAGGACACCGTCAAGACGCACGCGCGGCGGCTGTTCCGCAAGCTCGGCGTCAACGACCGCGCCCAGGCGGTCGCGCTGGGGTTCCGGCGGGGATTGGTCGACTGACGGCCGGGCCGCTGTCATGGCCTGCCGGCGATGTGGCTGCCGGCGATGTGGCTGCCGGCGATGTGGCTGCCGGCCGCGGTGCCGTCGATCTCAGGTTTCGGCGTTCTCCGACGCTTCGATGACCCCGTCGGCATACCCGCGCGCGTACTCCCAGCTGACGTAGCGGGTGGGATCCGGCGCGTACGCCGGTTCGTGGACGCGAGTGCGGCCGACCTCCAGGATCGAGCGGAGATTGGCCATCAACAGGTCCCAGCCGAAGTAGTGCGGCTCGGCGCAGTCCTCGCAGTCGACGACGAGGCCTCGCGTGCCACGCGGCTCGAGCAAGGCTCGGAAGACGTCGAGTTCGACGAGGTCCGAGAGCACCTCCTCGCGCTCGTCGGCGGACAGGGCGGCCGCGCTGGAGTCGGTGTCCCCCGGGTCGAAGCGTGCCAACTCCGCCGCCGGGTCATCCGGATCGCCGGCGAAGGGGTCGAGCGGCTCGTCGGTCACCACACCCACGCTACGCCCTTGGCGTCCAGGCTCCTATTCCTACCCTGCGCGTCCTGTGTCGAAGCGGCTCGGAGCTGCCACTTCTGTGGCCCTTGTCGTGTGCAGCTTGTCGCCCCGCCCGGGCTGATTTCGGCAGTAGCCTGAAATAGCGGCAGTACGGTCAACTCGGCAGCGGGTCGTGGCATCTGGAGGGCGCGTGGCGGACGTCGAGATCGGCATTGGCAAGGCGGGCCGGCGGGCCTACGGTTTCGATGACATTGCGATTGTCCCGTCGCGACGAACGCGGGATCCCGAGGACGTATCCATCGCCTGGGAGATCGACGCGTTCCGGTTCGAGGTGCCCCTGCTCGCCAGCGCGATGGACGGGGTCGTGTCGCCCCGGGTGGCCATCGAGATCGGCCGGCTCGGCGGGCTTGGCGTCCTCAATCTCGAAGGCTTGTGGACCCGCTACGACGATCCGGAGCCCGCGCTCGAGGAGATCGCCGGCCTCGACGACGACAGCGCCACCAAGCGGATGCAGGAGATCTACGGCGAGCCGGTCAAGGAAGAGCTCATCGGCCAGCGCATCCAGGAGATCAAAGACAGCGGCGTCGTGGTCGCCGCCTCGCTGACCCCGCAGAAGGTCCTCAGGTACTACAAGCTGGTCCTCGACGCCGGGGTCGACATATTCGTCATTCAGGGCACGGTGGTCAGCGCCGAGCACGTTTCTTCGCGTTCGGAGCCCCTGAACCTGAAGCGGTTCATCGGTGACCTTGACGTGCCTGTCATCGTCGGCGGCTGCGCATCCTTCTCGACGGCCCTTCACCTTATGCGTACCGGCGCGGCCGGCCTGCTCGTGGGCGTCGGGCCCGGGCACGCATGCACCACCCGTGGCGTTCTCGGGGTGGGCGTGCCGATGGCTACCGCCATCGCGGACGCTGCCGGGGCGAGGATGCGCTACCTGGACGAGTCCGGCGGCCGCTACGTGCACATCATCGCCGACGGCGGGATGCGCACGGGCGGTGACATTGCCAAGGCGATCGCCTGCGGCGCCGACGCGGTCATGCTCGGCTCTCCGCTTGCGCGCGCCCTCGAGGCCCCGGGCCGCGGGCACCACTGGGGGATGGCAACCTTCCACCCCGAGCTGCCGCGGGGGACCAGGGTGCGCACGACCACGCTCGGCACGCTCAAAGAGATCGTGAACGGTCCCGCGCCCCTCAACGACGGGACGATGAACCTGTTCGGCGCGCTCCGGACTTCGATGGCGACCACCGGGTACGCCAACCTCAAGGAGTTCCAGAAGGCCGAAGTCATGGTTGCCCCGGCGTTGCAGACCGAAGGCAAGCACCTGCAGCGCAGCCAGGGCGTGGGGATGGGCGCCGCCCGCGCGTGAGGCCGGTGGCCGGCTGCCTCTGAGTCGGCCCGAGGTGAATCGTCGGCATCGTCCGCAGTGCGGTAGGTAGCGCCACCTGCCGGGTTGAGGGAAGCCGACCAGCGCTGGACGCGTATGCACACTGCTGCTGCGGCATCGCAGACCTTTCGTCCCTGCTGCCGTACGGTACTCACGGGATCTCGGGAGGGCCGTTTCACAGGAGGGCACCGTGCGTCAGGACGAGCAGGGCCGCTGGGTCAGCGACGACGGTCAATGGGTGTGGGACGGGAACTCGTGGCAGCCGCGGGGCGCGGCCGGGGGCGCGATAAGCCCTTCGGCAGGGGCCGGGTCTGACCCCGCCGCGACTCAGATCCACTCTGCGGGTGTCGCGGGGCCGGCCGGTGGGCAGGGGGCCCCGGCAGGCTACGGCTACGGCGGTGGCGCTGGGTCCGGGTACGGCGGTGCGGCCAGCCCGGATCAGGGCGCCACGCAGGGTTCGAGCGCCGGTGGCGCCGCGGCTGGTGACTCCTCGGAGACGGTCATCATGCCCGGCCTTTCGGGGGCCGGCTACGGCCAGGCTGCCGCGGGTGGCCCGGCGGGCCCGTCAAGTGGGGGCGCCCCCACCGCGGGTACGCAGGGCGGCCAGTTCGGCGCCCGGCACGAGACACGCCAGCCGAGTGTGGAGGAAACCGCGGCCTGGAAGCCCGATTTCGGGGACGGGGAGGAATCACCCCGCGGGGAGCCGGAGCAGCCCTCTCGAGGCGCGCCAACAGCGCCGTCCCGTGGGGCCGCGCCGAGCGAGAGCGGCGCGGGGGCATGGGGGGCGGCCGGGGCCGCCGGAGCTGCGGGAGCCGCTGGAGCTGCGGGGGCGGCGGGGGCCCAGCACGCAGCGGAGTCCCCGGGAGCCAGCTGGGGAAGCTACGGCTCGCAGCCGGGTGCGTCCGGGTCCGGCGCCGCTGGTGCTGAGCCGGGTGGCTACGGTGCTGGTGGTTATGGGGCGCCGGGCGCCGGCGGTGCCGGGTACGGGGCCGCCCCGGGTGCGGGTGGCGCTGGTGCCGGGGGTCCTGGTGCTGGGGGCGCGGGCGAGCCGGGCGGTTATGGCGCCGGGGGCTACGGAACGGCCGCCTACGGAACGGCCGCCTACGGGGCGGCGGGTTACGGGGCGGCGTACGGCGCCCCGGGCTATGACCAGGGCGCTGGCCAGCCTGGCCAGCCCGGCCAAGTCGGGGCGGGCCCCTACGGCCCGGGTGCTCCCGGTCAGGCGGGTGGCCCCGCTGCCGGTCAATACGGGGCCGCTCCGTGGCCGCCGCCTGGCGGCCCTGGAGGCGGGGGTGGCCGCGGTCGACCGGCCTGGCTCTTTCCCGTCATCGTGGCAGTCGTGGTGATCGGAATTGCGGTCGGAGTGTTCTTCCTCCTGCATACGGACAACGGCTCGTCATCGTCATCGTCGCAGCCGACGTCGGCAGCCACCACGGCGCCGACCACGCTGCCCAGCTCGACGGGCCTGCCGTTCGCGCCCACGGCGCTGCCGGGCAAGTTCTCCTCGACGATCGAACAGAACTTCATGAACGCGTGCGTGTCCGGCGCGAACCAGTCCTATTGCGCCTGCTCACTCACGGCCCTGGAGAACGAGTTCGCCCAGGACGAGTTCCTAGTATTCGAGCAGCAGTACAACTCCGGCGATCCCACTGCGCGCGCGAAGCTCCAGGAGATCAAGGACGGTTGCCGCAGCCAGCTGCCCGGCGGGTGACGTGGGCAGCGGTGTCGACAGCAGTGCCGTCCACGGTGGCGCCGCCGAGCCTGTTGGCAATGACCCTGGTGCCAGCGGTGCCAGCTCCCGTGATCGGGGCCCCGATGACCTGGCGTCCCTTGACACAACCGTCTTCGACAAGGTCCTTGTCGTCGATTACGGCGCCCAGTACGCCCAGCTGATCGCGCGGCGTGTGCGGGAGTGCCACGTCTTCAGCGAGATCGTCCCGTGGTCGATGCCGATTGCGGAGATGCTCGGCCGGGGGCCGAAGGCGATCATTCTGAGTGGGGGACCGGCGTCGGTGTACTCCCCCGGCGCCCCCGACGTCGACCCGGCGCTGTTCGAGGCGGGTACCCCGACGCTGGGCATCTGCTACGGGCACCAGGCCATGACGCGAGCCCTGGGCGGGGCGGTGGAGCGGACCGGGGTCGCCGAGTACGGCGATACCCCGCTGTCAGTTGCCGCCTCCTGCGTCCTGTTCAACGGATTGCCCGCTGAGCAGCGCGTATGGATGTCCCACGGCGACACCGTCACCGTGCCCCCACCGGGTTTCCTGGTAACGGCGTCGACTCCGGCAGCGCCGGTCGCCGCGTTCGAAGACACGGCGCGCGCCCTGTTCGGCGTCCAGTTCCATCCTGAGGTGGCGCACACCCAGCGCGGGCTGGACATCATCAAGCATTTCCTCCTCCGGGCGGGGTGCCGTCCGACGTGGACAATGGTCAACATCGTGGACGACGCCGTCGAGGAGGTCCGCCGCCGGGTGGGGGACCGCCGCGTCCTGTGCGGACTGTCGGGTGGTGTCGACTCGGCGGTCGCCGCGGCCGTGGTGCACAAAGCTGTCGGGGACCAGCTGACGTGTGTATTCGTGGACCACGGACTGTTGCGCAAGGGCGAGGCTGAGCAGGTCGAGCAGGATTTCGTCGCTTCCACCGGCGTAGATCTCGTGCACGTCAAGGCCGCCGACCGCTTCGCCGCCGTCCTGGCCGGCGTCACCGATCCCGAGGCCAAGCGCAAGGCGATCGGGCGCGAGTTCATCCTTACGTTCGAAGAGGTGGCCCGCGAACTGCAGGCGGGCGGCGACACGATCGACTTCCTCGTCCAGGGGACGCTCTACCCGGACGTCATCGAGTCCGGCTCCGCGACGGCCGCGAAGATCAAGTCGCACCACAATGTGGGCGGCCTGCCCGACGACCTCCGATTCGCGCTGATCGAACCGCTGCGGTCGCTGTTCAAGGACGAGGTGCGCCGGGTCGGCGAGGAGCTCGGCCTGCCCGAGGACATCGTCTGGCGCCAGCCCTTCCCGGGGCCGGGCCTGGCGGTGCGCATCGTCGGAGAGGTCACGCCCGACCGGCTGGTCGTGCTTCGCGACGCGGATGCGATCGTCCGGGAGGAGATCCGGCGCGCGGGGCTCGACCGGGAGATCTGGCAGGTGTTCGCCGTGCTGCTCGCCCAGGTGCGTTCCGTCGGCGTGCAGGGCGACGAGCGCACGTACGGGCATCCCGTGGTCGTGCGGGCCGTCACCAGCGAGGACGCGATGACCGCCGATTGGGCACGGCTGCCCCATGACGTGCTGGGCCGGATCAGTAACCGGATCATCAACGAGGTCCCGCAGGTGAACCGGGTCGCCTACGACGTGACCTCCAAGCCGCCGGGCACGATCGAGTGGGAGTGAGGCCGGGCCGCCCGCTCAGGGCGACACCTGCTCCACCTGCGCCTTGAGGCCCGTGAGGGCGTGAGACATGATGATCTCCGTGGCGAGCCGCTGAATGAACCCAGGGATCGGCAGTTTCATCAGCACGGCCAGGTCGTAGCGCACCTGGGTGTGCTCCCCCACGTCCGTCAGCGTGTACGAGCCCGCCTGCTCGCGCAGCAGCCGGCCCACAACCTGGCGCCAGGACACCCGGTGGTGATCTTCCCACTCGAATTCGAGTAGGAAGTCGTCCCGGACGAACGGGGCCTCCACCCAGAAATGGACGCGCTTGGGCCGCTGGTCGGGGAACCGTTCGAGGACCTCGATGCGCTTCATCGGATGCACCCACTGCGGCAACCGGTCCAGGTCCTCGATCACTGTCATGATCGCCTTTGGCCGTGCCAAGATCGTGATCTGCTCCGAAAGGGAACGGGCAAGACCCACGGTCGGCCCTACGGGAGGTCCTGGAGGACCCGGACGAACTCGTCCGGCGGCTGCAACATCACGTTGTCCCCTTCGATCGACACAGGCAGGTGGATGAGCCGGCCGTCGATCCACCAGAACAGCTGTTCCGACAGCGAGCCCGGGCCCCGGTCATAGGCCCGCCTGGCGATCCGGGCCAGCGGGGCGACGACTGCCAGGCAGTGGCTGCTGCGGACCGCGTGTGCCAGGACAAGATGCCTGTTCGGCAGGGCGACCAGCGCGCCGGCCGGCGTGAGCTCCAGATAGTCGTCGAGCCAACAGACGTGGGTCGCCGTGAGCAGGTTGTCACTCTCCAGCCCGACGACTTCCTCCTCGTTGACCGTGATCAGTTCGGGGGCCAGCCGGCGCTCGCTGCGCAGTGCGGCCTTGCCCGCCTGTAGTGCCTGGTCGAGGTCGAGAGGCCAGGTCTTCAGGTCGCGCTGGAACACCACGTTGACCGACTCAGGAAGGTCGAGGACGACGGTCTCGAGCAGGCCCTCGGTGAGGCGGCGGGCCGCGACCTCGGAACGCACGCGGGCGGGGAAGTACCCGTCCGGATAGACCGCTGTGCGCACGAGCTCTCGCACCGTGATCCAGTCGCCGCGGTCGACGGGATGGCGGTACGCACGGTCCATCTGCTCGAAGTGCGACCGGACGACGTCGGGCCACCGGACGCGGGGCAGCTGCCGGCACATCTGTTCCAGGTTCGCCAGCCCGAGCACGTCGGCCATCGGAGCGTGGCGGTGCAAAGCCCCGTCCTTCACGCTGCCGGACCAGCCGAGGTCCTCGGCGACGCTGAGCACGAGCGCGTGGAAGTCGGCCTGGGGATCGGCCGGGAAGGTGGGCTGGGAGTCGGACTGGGCGTCGGACTGGGGGAGGGCCGGCAGGTCGGCTGGGAACGAGTCGGGCTGCGTGATGGCCGGCAGCCCGGCCGGGAAGGTGGCCTGGGAGTCGGGCTGCGCGACGACCGGCAGGTCCGCGGGGGAGCCGGATCTGGCATCGGCTTGAGAGTCGGTCTCGATGTCGGCAGGGCCGGCGGCGTCGCCGCCCGCTTCCCCGGGCGGGCGCTCCGACGCGTCCTCGGGTCGGCGGCGGCGGCGAAACCAGGGGAAGGCCGGCATGTGTCACCCCGCCGTGTCCACGCGCCGGAACGCTTCCGCGAGCCTGCCGGTCCGCATCCCGCCGGCGAAGGCCTGCGAGGTCAGCCAGCCGCGCAGCAGCCCGTCCAGGTCGGCGATGTTGACCATCTGGCTCTCATGACAGCGCAGTGCGGCCACCTTGAGGTCATACACGTCGGTGACGTCGATAAACACGTCGGATTTCTCATCGGACATGAGCAGGACCTCCGCGACGGTCCACGGCTCCAGGCCCTCCTCGGCGAGCAGGTCGGGATGGGCGAACGCGTTGCGGGCGTCGGGGTAGACCGCGCACAGTGCCGCCTCACCCGCCGCCAGATGGTCCGGGTGGGAGGCGTAGATGCGGCGGAAGTTGCGTTCCGGCGACTGGGTGACGACCCGCTGCGGTCGCACCCGGCGGATCTGGCGGGTGATGTCGCGCCGCAGCTCGTGGGTCACGTAGACCCTCCCGTCCGGGTAGCCGAGGAAGGCCACTTCGGTGACGCCGAGGGTGGCCGCGGCACGGCGCTGCTCGTCCCGGCGGATGTGCGGGATGTGCTCGCGGGGCACGTCCGGGTCGAAACCGCCGGCGTCGCCGTCGGTCACGAGGCAGTAAGCGACCTCGATGCCTGCACGTACCCACGTGGCCACGGTGCCCGCTGAGCCGAAGTCGGCATCGTCAGGGTGCGCGACCACGACGAGCGCGCGTTCGACTTCGTCGTCGGGGAGCACATCCCCAGGCTATTGGTCGGTCCCGGGGCCAACGACAAGCCCCGGGGGGGCGCAAGCGGCCCTGCCCGTTCCAAACCCCGTTGGGCGAAACCCCGCGGACAATGGGCGTTGATCTCATGCTTGAGGAGAGGACCCTGGAACCTTGCCGAGCTGGGTGCTGGCCGTCGATTACGGCACGACATACACCACGGCGGCGATTCGCGAGGGCAACCGCGTCGACCTAACGAACTGAGGGGCCACCTGTGTCAGGCCGTGCGCCACGGCCGCCGGCACGGGCGAGGGCACCCGCGAAGTGCCCTTTCGAACGTACGATCGCGCCGTCATGACGTCACCGCTTGTCTTCGAACACGACTCCGTGCTCCCTTTTGACGCGCCTGCGCCTGCCGGGCCCGCGCCTGCCGCGCCTGCACCAGCCGGGTCCCTGGCCGAAAAGCTCTCCGCGGACGTCCCGCCAGAAGACGGCGCCCCACCCGGGGCCCCGCCACCCGACGCACCGCCACCCGAGGCAGCCGACCGGGTCGACCAACGGGCC
>JADGOW010000241.1 GCA_017882765.1 Frankiaceae bacterium | reverse complement strand
GCCCAGGTGACCGTGGCGGTCAGCGGGATGAGCACGATGGTCAGCGCGACCATCACGAGGACGACCGCCCCGCGGATGCGCCCGCCCCTGGCCTTACGCTCCGCCCGGCGGTCGAGCTTGGCCGCCAGGGCGTCCCGCTCCGCCCGGACCCGATCCAGCTCGGCCCGGGTGGCCTCGGCCCCCGGCGCCCCCGGCGCGGACGGTTCCTCGACTGCACTCATCGGCGGACCTCCATTTCGTCCCGTTCAGCGTGACCGAGCACGGGATCGGCCGCCTCACCCGCAGTGGGGCGTGTCACCGGCTCCGGTCTCCGTTCGACCTCGGGCAACCTGCGGACCTCCACAAGGCGCAACCCGAGGGACTGGACCCGGTCCAGAACGCCGTACAGGGCAGCCTCATCGGACAGGCAGCCGTACAGGACCGTCGTGGCCGGCTCGACCGTAGCATCGAGCCCGTCCCATTCGGCCAGCACCGATTCCGGGACCACGCCGCTGACATGTATCTCCCATTGACGATCTTGCACCGTGACCGCCTCTTTCGTGTCGGCGCCTCGAGGATGCCGGGCAGCGCCCGCGCTGGGCTCACCCCGGCCGGGTAGTCCCGAGCCCGGAGCGGCGAGGTGGCGGGTACGCGCCGTCCTCTGGCGGGCCGCGGTGACGTCGACGTCGCGCCGTCGCAGCCTCTCGATCAGTGCGGGGAGCGCCTCGCCGCGCGCCTGGGTGATGAGCACGCTGTGGCGAGGCTCCATGTCGGCTCGCAGGCCGGGGAACGCCAGCTGGAGTGCTGGACCGAGCCGGCCCGCGAGGCGGATCTCGTACGTCGGTCGGCGTTCGGCGCCATCGGGCGGCATGTCGCTCCCACTGATCTCACTGATCGTGTTCAGATGGTCTCGTGTCGTCGCGGCGCAGGCCTCACCCGCGAGGGGTGCATTTCAGCGGCGGGCCCTCTGCGGCGCGGCCGCCGGGGTCCCCACCGGTCCAGCGTGCCGGACACGCCGGCGTGGCGGCGTGGCGGCGTATCACCCGCCGAGGGTGAGCGCGCTACGGTGCCGAACCGGCACGCTTGTCAATAACGCTCCGTGAGCGCGTGCCCCAAGCCACGACTTGGCGCCCGCTCGCGGACTCACACGAAGGGACGCATGGACATGAGCGACACACGTACCGCCCCTCCGGCCGGCTCCGGCTACGGCGGCAACCAGCCCGAGAGGAGCGGCTGGGTCGGCTGGGTGTTCTTCGCCGGCGTCATGATGATCCTGATGGGGAGCCTGCACGCGATCGACGGGCTGGTGGGGATCTTCAAGAAAGAGGTCTACGTGGCGGGGGCGAACGGCCAGCTCGTCGTCAGCTGGAACTACTCCACCTGGGGTTGGATCTTCCTCATCGTGGGGATCATCGTCGTGTGCGCCGGATTTGCCGTGATGACCGGGGCCCTGTGGGCCCGCGTGATCGGCATCATCGTGGCCGGCATCAGCATGATCATTAACATCGCCTTCCTGGCGGCGTTCCCGTTCTGGTCACTCATCCTCATCGCGCTGGACGTCGTCATCATCTACGCGCTCGCCGTGCACGGAGGAGAACTGAAGCAGGAGTAGCGGCCGGTTCCGGGCGCGAGCCGGCGAGGGGTCGCCGACCGCGCCCGGCCGTACAAACCCAGGGCGGGAACGCACCTCGCCCTCTTCTTCGCACACTCGTCGACGATGGGGTCGAAAGCGCCTGCTCGCCCGGACGCCCCAGCCGCCCCGCCTGCCACGCGCCCCTGGCGGCCCCAACCTTCGGTCAGGGGCAGGCTGTCAGAGCATGATCCCCGAGCCGACACGCCCGACCTGGGCCGGGTGGTACGCGTACGAATGGTGGAGGGGTCGCAGCGGAGATGCGCTTGGCGCTGATCTGGGCTCGTGCGCTCACCCACGAGCCACACGGCTCATGCCCCGTCCTCAGCTCGCCTTCGTGTCGGCCGGGGCTGCCAACGGCGGTCGGACGCGCGGCAGCCCGGTCGAGGGCTGCCGGCTCCCCGGGCCACAGCTCGTGGAGCCGGCCGGGAGGGACTCGGCGGGCCGCGATCCGCAGACACACCACGACGGCCAGCACGTCGTCGAGCTGCCCCAGCACCGGGATGAAGCTGGGGATGACCTGGATCGGAGACAATGTCCCCGCGGGGCGGGACCGGCCAGTCACGGGGTTGATCTACAGGCACAGTCACGTGGGCCACTGCGGCGGGGTCAAGGATGTCGTCCACCAGCCGACGTCGCGGTCGGGTGTATCCCGGTGCTCGCGCCCCAAGGGCTTCGTGGGGCACGAGGTCGCGGAGAACGTCTTCTTCAAGCGCCAGCCGCAGGGACCACAGGCCGCGGCATTTAGTTGAGGCTCCGCAAACAACCCCGCCGGTCGGTCAACCAGGCGGCCGCTATCAGCGACGGCTCACGCGACGGGCGGTTCGCCGAGAGGTCCTCCGCGCGACGCGGCGGGATCCGACCATGATGTCCTCCTTGTTGTTCCTCGTACTGCCGGATTACAAAGTGGCGGACTACGACGCGGCTGCGGCCGACTGCTCCATCGCGTGCAGTTCCTTAGCTTCCTCAGCGGAAAGCAGCCCGATCTCGACCAGGTCGAGCGGGCTGATGAATCCGTCGCTGATCCGGAAACCGCCGGCTCGTGCGATCGCGTCGCGGAGAGGGACCGCCCAGTGGTGCTCCAGCAGGATGAGCGCGGCGGCGGAGTCGTTCGGAATGTCCTCCAGGACATCCCAGGCGTCTTCGTCATTGAACACCTCGACGCCGCCGGCCGCCGCCTCGGCGCCGGCGAGCGCGCCCGCCTCGACGCCCGCTTCGCCCTCGATACCGAGGCCGATCAGCGCGCCGATCTTGGTGCCAAGCTCGATCGCCTCGTCCTGGGACAGGTTGCTGAGGTGCTCGACCGCCAGCTCCCCATCGGCGTCCTTGTAGACGGCCAGTGAGTCGATCACCCGTACCGTGTCGCTCTCCCGCAGCCGCTCCAGTTCCGCGATGATCTCACCGTGGAAGTCCGGCTGGCTGAATCCCACCGCGATGAGCTGGACGGGGCCAATTGCCATAGTCATCCTCTTCCCGTCTATCGACCGCTGATTGCAGGTGGACGGTCGTCAAGCTGTCGATCTAGAACGGGCCACGCGGCTGGCTCACACGATCCAGCAGGACCGAACGCCGTGCCTCACCCAGTCTGAAGACTCGTGCAACCTGGCGGCCCCTCCG
This sequence comes from Frankiaceae bacterium, assembly GCA_017882765.1. Lineage (GTDB taxonomy): Bacteria > Actinomycetota > Actinomycetes > Frankiales > Frankiaceae > JADGOW01. The sequence goes on along the minus strand of JADGOW010000241.1, from coordinate 504 downwards.
GTCATGGTAGCCGCGAAGGGCAGACGTCGTACTGGAACTGGTCGGTCGCCAGCGGGCAGCGCGTCCGCGCGCGCTCGGATGGCTCGTCGGGCAGCGGGTTTGCGGCACCATTTGCAGTCATCGGCGACCTCGCACGGCAGCCTCAGGCTGTCAACGCCCGGGTGGTGGGTCTCGATATCCGGCCAGGAGACAGTTTGGCCAGGTAGCCGCAGGACAGCGACTCCCAGCTGGTTGTAGCGGGCGTTGCCGAGGTAGTCCACCAGCAGATCGCGGACCGGGCGGCCTGCAATCCCGGTGCCGGTCTTGTGCTTGCCGTTCCCGGCCGGCCTACCATCAGCTCGCCTCATTTGCTCGCGGCCCTTGGGAGAAGGTCATGAGCGCCAGCCTTCACGGCGGCCCGGACTGGCATGCGGCCCTCCATGACCTTCCGGAGCGGCTCATTCGGGACTTCGTTGGGGTCCCGCCGCCGCTGGTCAAGGAGGTGGTGCAGCGATGGGTGCGGTC
>JADGOW010000084.1 GCA_017882765.1 Frankiaceae bacterium | reverse complement strand
TGGCGCCACTGCGAGCCGGTGGCGAGGATCACGGTGTGGGCCCGGTAGGTGTCCCCACTCGAACGCACGATCTTTGGCTGTGCCTGCAGGTCGACCGCGGTGACGTCGTCGATGATCAGCTCCGCCCCGAAGCGTTCCGCCTGCTTGCGCATGGCGTCCATGAGGTCCGGGCCCATGATCCCGTCGGGGAAACCGGGGTAGTTCTCCACGTCGGTGGTGCTCATCAACGCACCGCCGGCCGTCACCGCACCTTCGAAGACCAGCGGCGCCAAGCTCGCCCGCGCCAGGTACAGAGCGGCTGTGTACCCCGCGGGCCCCGACCCGATGACGATGACGTTGCGCATGGCACCGGCACCCGGCTCGTCCTGCCCGGGAACGGGGACGGAGGACATCACGGACTCACCTGCTCCTTTCGCCCTGCCCGCCGGCGATACACGCCCCCGCACCGTGGGTTCCGGCCCGGCAGGCCGCGGGAAGCAGGGCCCCTGCCTGGTGACGGTTCCTGCAACCGCATGCCAGGTGCACGCATTCCTTACGGCAGCAGGGTCTTACTGCGGCGGGCTCGGTCGGGGCGTTGTAATCGGCCCGAACGCCTACGATCGGAAGACCATCTCCGAAATCCCGCCTTGGTACCCGCTCGGCACGGGCGTGAGCGCTGTCAGCCAGACAAGCCAGTACCGGTGCGCCTCGGCATCGGAGGGCCGAAGGACAGCGTGGGTGTCGCCCGCTGTCGTGGCCGCCACCACCGGGTAGTCGGAAGGGAGCGCGCCCGCGGTGTCACCCGCCCGCAGTTCGATCGACTCACCTGGGTTCGGAACGACGAGTTCCACCTCGGAGACCTGCATCGGCCGTCCGAGATCGATCCGTAGCCCGACGCCGGGCTTGATCCCGCCGAAGCGGGCATCATCGAAATAGCGGTCCGTGAGCCAGGCCGTCGTGAGGTCCCCGTCGTGTGCGGCCGCGACGAGCTCGGCATGTTCGTGGCCGTCTCCCGGCGGTGGGTCGAAGTCCTCCACGGAGCCGAGTGGCAGCACCGCGCCTGTGACAGGCACTGAGCCGGGCGAACTCGGCGAGACCGGCGGCGGCGCGCTGCTGTCCGGCCCCCGCACGCGTCCCAGTGATGCGCCCGCCCACCAGGACACCGCTCCGACGACCAGCAGAATCATCACGATCAGGAGGACGCGTCGCGAGAAGCGACGGCGCCTGCGCGCCGGGGGTAGCAGCGGCGGAGGAGCGAGGTGGGTGTGCGAGGTCGTCGGGTGCGCCAGGTGCGGCCCGAGCGGGGCGCGCCGGTCATCCGAATCGCCCGGCAGCCGCTGGAGGGCGATCAGGAATTCCTCCGCGGTGTGCAGCGGTGGCCGAGGCGAATCCGGCAGCCTGAGTGCGGCCGCGGCGATCGCGTCCGCCTCGCGGGGCACGCCGGCCCGCACCTGCCGTGGTGGCCGGGGCCGCCCCTCCGAGTCGTAAGGCGCAGCGCCGAGCCCGTATGCGGCGCCGTAGGGCCAGCGGGCGGTGAGAGCGGCGTAGAAGATCGCCCCAGCCGCGCGGACGTCCGAGCCCGCGGGGTCACGCGTCCGGGGGCTTCCCGGGAGCGCACCCGCGATGGCCAGGCCGAGCACCTTCACGTCGCCGTGCCTGGTGATCAGCACATCGGAGGGACGCAAATGCCCGTGGGTGACCCCGTGCGCGTGCGCCTGGGCGAGCAGGCGGACCAACGGCAGGACCAGGGAACGAGCGCGGGCGACCGTCAGCGGGCCTTCGGCGAGCACTTGCTCGAGCGGCTCGCCCACCACCCACTCGGTCACCAGATAGGTGATGGGCTCGGGGTCGTCGACGGTGTCTGCGTCGTAGGTAGACGCGGCGACCGGATTGGCCAGGCGGCTGGCCGCGACGGCGGCGGCGAGGAAGCGCTCGATCTCGGTCGTGGTGGCAAGACAGTGCCGCAGGACCCGGACTGTCACCGGCCGGTCGAGTAGCAGGTCGCTTCCCCGCCACAGCGTGGAAGCGCCGGTCACCGACAGCGGGACGACGAGGCGGTATCTCTGGCCGAGTAGTCCCCCGGCGGAGATGAGATCTACCGTCATGGCGTCCTGGCCGGGCCAAAGGCGAAATCGCAGCCCACAGCCCCTCCGACAGATGCGCGCCGGGCGTCGGACTCCTCAAGTGTAGGCGCTCAGCGGCCGGTCCGCTCGCGAACGAGCTGGAGGAGATCCGTCAGTTCCGTCACCCGCATTCGGGTCGCTGCCAGCAAAAAGACCCCCGTCCCGAACACGGCGGCCACGATGACGGCAACAGCGGTCACCGCGAGCCCGGAACCGCCGGGCCACCGGATGAGGGCCACGGTCCCGTAGGCAGTGGCGGCAGCCAGGGCACCGGCGATCGCCACCCGGACGAACAGCCGGAGCACCCGCCACCCGTCCAGGCCATGCAGGTGCCGCCGCAGCAGGACGGTGAGAGTGATCGCGCCGGCCGCGTATGCGATGTCGAACGCGAGCGCGAGCGCCACTGCCCGCGACGACGTGGACAGCACAGCCGACAGCGCATACATCATCGCCACGTTCAGGGCGCCGACGCCGATCATGACCAGCGTCGGCGTCCGGCTGTTCTGCCCCGCGTAGAAACCGCGGAGCAGCAGTTGGAACATCGAGAACGGGATCAAGCCCACCGCGAACGCGACCAGAGCATTGCCGATCCCGTACGCCTCCGGTCCGCTGACAGCCCCGTGGGCGTACACGGCATAGGCGAGGGGGCGGCCGATCGCGATCAGCCCGAGCGCCGCGGGGACGATGACCAGCAGGTTGAGCCGCATGCCATGCGACAGGTCCGCCCGGACGAGATCCTTGCGATCGTCGGCGGAATGCCGGCTCATCCGGGGCAGCAGCGCGGTGATGACCGAGACGGCCACGATCGCGTAGGGCAGCTGGAAGAGCTGGAAGGCGTAGCTGTAGGTCGGGAATGCGGTCGCCCCGCTGGCCAGGCGGACCACGAACAGGTAGGCGAGCTGGGTCACGAGCACGAAGAGGAACATCCAACCGGCCAGTCGGCCGGCCTGCAGCGACCCCGGATGGCGGAGGTTGAGCCGCGGGCGGTAGCGGAAACCGGTGCTGCGCAGCGACGGGAGCAGCGCGACCGTCATGACCACGACCCCGAGAGTCGTCCCGGCAGCCAGCACCGTCGTCTGAGCCGTGGTGATGCCGGCCAGGGTCGGGTGCTCCCCACCTGACATGAGGACGAAGGCGACCGCGGTTCCGATGACGATCACGTTGTTCAGGACGGGGGTGAACATGGGGGCGCCGAACCTGCCGCGGATGTTCAGGATCGCCCCGATGGCGGCGCCGATCCCATAGAAGATCACCTGCGGCAGGAACCAGCGCAGAAACGTGACCGCGAGGTCGTGCTCGGCGCCACCCTGGTCCAGGTACAGGTTAATGATCAGCGGCGCCGCGACCATGCCGATGATTACGGCGATGCCGAGGGTGATTGTGATCAGAGTGAGCAACGACCGGGCGAAGTCGACGCCGCCGTCGGCGTCGTCGCGGGCGGCGCGCACCAGGACGGGCACGACGATGCTCGTGAGGATGCCGCCGAGCAGCAGGTCGTAGATGATGTTGGGTGCGACGTTGGCGACGTTGTAAGCGTTGGCGACCGCGGCCACTCCCACCGCGTAGGCAATCGCGATCGTGCGGAGGAAACCCGTCGCCCTCGAGGCGATCGTTCCCAGCGCCATGATGCCGCTGGCCCGGCCGATGCTCGCGGGCCCCGGTACGTCCCCATCCGGCGATCCGCCGCTGCCGCGGGCCCCGGCAGTGCGGGCCCCGGCGGGTCGCCCGGTCTGTGCTGCCTCCACTGCTGCCGCGGCCACTTCGGCGGACGCCTCCGCAGTGCCCGGTCCCGCGAGATCCACGTCGGCGTCGGGGCTCCGGACTGCTCCGCCGCCCTCATGCCCTCGCCGCGGACGGAGCTCACCCCGTTCGGCGGTCACATCCGTTCCCTCTCCAAGGATGGTTCAGCACCCGCCTGTTCCTGCACCGGCGGTGTCCGCAACTGCCCCGCCAGGTTGTCCGTGAGGCCGGCCCTGGGGGAGGCGGAGGCTCGGCGGCGCGCTCGAATCTTGCGGCTGCCGCGCACGAGTACCGCGAGGAAGAGCACCGCGACCGCCCCGACCGTGATCGCGACCGCCACGGTTCCGTAAACCGTGGACCGGACCACGATGCGAACGGGCGCCCCGACAGGCGTCCCCGCGGGCGTGAACAGCTGGAGATCGACGGGGAACCGGCCGGCGCTCTGAGCCTGCACCTGGACCTCGACCTGCACTTTCTGTCCCGGGCGCAGCGTGCGTACGAGCGAGGTCGCCGAGCGGATGTGGCTGCGGTCGAGCGCCTCCAGCTGAAGCCGCACCGTAACGCCGTGCTGCAGGTTGTTCTCGAGGGTCACCGGCACGCGCCCCGACCGGCTGGTCAGCGTGACCACCGGCGATGCCGCCACGCGCACGCCCTGCTCGGTGTCGGTCGCGACTTGGCTGAGCCCGGCCAAGAAGCGCGTCGCATCATCCGGACTGAATCGCCACGCAGCGCTTTCCGCTTGGAGCAGCAAGGGTTCGGCCAGGCATTCCGGCGCATCCAGCATCATGCTGCACGCGCCCTGCAGCCGGACGCGGACGGCGTCCACATCGGACAGGTACGCCCCAGACAGTTGGGGAACCGTCTCGGTGGAGTGACCCCGGGCTGCTTCCGGTGTCGCCAGGATCTCCTCAAGCGACATCGGCTTGATCCAGGGAACCAGGGCCGAGTCGGCCAGCAGGGTTCGAAGCCACCCCACAGGCGGCCCCCAGTTGGCGGGAGGCGCGATCACCATGGACCGTTCCACCGCGGGCTGTTCCAAAGCGATCATGGCTGTTTCCGCCAGGAAGTCCTGCTCGGCAAGCCGTGCAGTGGCGGCGATCGTCGGTCCAAGCGCCGCCATGACGCTCAGCGTCGGGTCGGACACGAGCGCATCCAGGGGCCGACCAGCCATGAGCGTCCGCGCCCGTGCCGTCGGGGTGTAGGTCAGGGCCGGGTCGACAGGCAGGCAGGACTCGCTCAGCACGACAGCCGAAACACCCTCCGACGCCAGTTTCGCAAGGCCTTCAGGGCTCACGCATCCGTCCGGGGGCATCCCCAGCGAACTGTCGGGCTTGGTGCCCAGGCTCGCGGCGGCTCGCGGCAGCCCGAGTTGCCGGATCGCGGCGGTCACATCGGCTGCCCGCCCATTCGCGACAAGGGCCGAGACATCCACGTTGCCGTACGGCAGCACGATCGGTGCGACCTGGGCCGACAGGGCACGCAGCCGGGCCAGCTGGCGCTGAGCGTTGGTGCCCACGGCGGCCAGGGCGGGGCTGGCGGCGCCGGCCTCGACGAGTCGGTCGAGTTCGTCCAGGAGACCCGGGTCCACGACGGGGGTCACCTTCGCCTGGGGGATGGCCGTGGGAGCCGCGAGCAGGGCGTCGAGCCGGCCGTCGGGAGCTATCTCGGCGGCCAGGGTCTGGTCCGCCGGCACGTGCCGTGGCTGGTCCAGCACCGGCCACGCCCACCCGATCGGGACGCGCGGGGGCAGCGGATCGGGTACCCAGGGCAGGAAGGTGGTGGTGCGTCCCAACTCGCTCCGCTCGCCGTCCTCGGTTCCGGTTGCGATGACCTGCATCGCGTACACGCCGGGCCCGCCCAACGGCAGCGCCGACATCGGAAGGCGGATAGTGAATCGGCGGTCGGCGCCGACGGGGGAGGCCGGCCCGACCGCCGTCAGGTCAGGGTCATGGGTACGTGCCCGCTGCAGTTGATGGCGTGACCCCAGCCGGCTACCCAGCGCAAGCTGCACCGACAGCTCCTGGACCGGGAGGCCCTGCACTGGGGCTGCGGTGGCGAGCCGGAGACGCCCGGACACCTCGAGCAGGCTGTCGCGGCGCGGGGCCACGGGATTGATCTGATCCACCAGGACGGTGGCACGGGTGTTGTCGGGGGCTGCGGTTGGTGCTGCGGTTGGTGCTGATGCGCGTGTCCCTCGAAGCGAGTCCGGAGCGGAACGCAGCGGCGCCACCGTCGAGTGCGCCACCGGTGTCGCGAACCCCGACCCGAGGCCTGCCAGGATCACCACTCCCAGAGCCCCGGACAGTCTGGTCACCCAATGTCGGGCCGGCCTGCGACGCTCCCGCCGTGCGGGACCGGCCTGGCGCGTCGCTTTCACGCGATGTCCGCCAACAGCGAGGGCACCTTCCCGACGAGCCGGCGCTCGTCCGCATACGCCAGTTTCGCCGGTACATCCGTCAACGGAACCCAGGCGACCTCGGACACCTCGACGTCAGCATCGGACAACGCACCTCCGTCGGCGAGCAGGAGATAGTGGTGCACGGTCTTGTGGATGCGCTGACCGCTGGCAACGAACCAGAAGTCGATCGTGCCCAGGGCGCCGAGCACCACGCCGTGAATCCCGGTCTCCTCCTCGACCTCCCGGACGGCCGCCTCCGATGCGGTCTCGCCCGGTTCAATGTGCCCTTTGGGCATCGACCACAACAACCGCCGACGGCGATCGAGCCGCCCGATCAGTGCTGCGTTGGCATCCGGCGCCGCGCGGTCCAGGACCAGACCGCCCGCAGACACTTCTTCGACCCGCCTCAGGCGCCGTCCGATGACGCTGGGCAAGGGCATGAGTCGATCGTAGGGCCGTGTCTGGCGACGCCGCGTTCTTACAACAGGGGCACGGGGCCAACCGTTTCCACCATCCAGGTGAAGCCCGCAAGCGAGCGTCGGCTCGAGACGTCCGGGACGGGCGCCGTCGGCGTCGTCCGTTACCGGCTGACCGTGGCGGCTGTGCGCGGGAGGACGATGACCCGCTCGGCGGTGTTGCGATCATGCCCCGTTGGAAGGGTCAGCCATGTGACCCGGGCGCCAGTGAGCGCGAGCAGATCTTCGGTGCGGATACCCAGGGCGGTCCCGCTGTCACCGGTGGGGACGTATACGACGGGCACTGCGGCCAGCTTGGCGTCCGCCAAGGTGGTGACATGACCGGGCAGCCCGAGCGGGCTGACCAGGCCTGCTTGGTAGTCCGTAGCGGATACCGCCTCGTCGCGGGACGCCGGCCGGAGCCCCGCAGCCGAGTGGCCGGCCAGCCGCAGACCCCGCACGAGGTTGCGGTCGTCTGGCCATTCGCCGGCCCGGAGCAGTGCCGCCACCGGGCCGTCGTCGGATGTGTAAACCCGCACGACGCCACAGCGAGTCGACTCGAGTCCGAGCGCCGCAGGGATATCGTCAGCCTCGCTGACACTGCGGGACAGGTGGACAATCTCGTGATGCACCTCTTGCGCGAGAAGTGCTTGATGCACATCGAGTAGGCCCAGCAACAGGACCTCCTGGCCTGGGGGGAGTCAGGTCAGCGGGCCAACAGTTGTTGCCCCGTCGTTACACGATTGTGCCTTGGCGGGGGGTTGAGCGCCAGTCCCGACTGGCAGACGGTTTGCTACCTGCTGGTTACCCTGAGGGCCCGTGCCCGTGATCCCCCTCGATTCCCCCCGCGACTCGGCGGAATCCGCGCTCGCGCGGCTGCTCACCGTGCCCCGCGTCGCCGAATTGCTCGGCCGCCGGTTCGACAAGTACGGGCATGAGCTGCATCTGGTAGGCGGCAGTGTCCGGGACGCCCTGCTGGGACGTCCGGACGACGACCTCGACTTCGCCACCGATGCTGCACCCGAGGCGGTATTGGAGTGCGTCGGCCCCGTGGCGGACTCGGTATGGACCACGGGCGTCGCGTTCGGAACCGTAGGGATCTCCTGGCGCGGTCGCCGGATTGAAATCACCACGTACCGCAGTGAGTCCTACGACCGCACCTCGCGTAACCCGCAAGTGACCTACGGCGAGACGATCGAGGAAGATCTCGGTCGCCGCGACTTCACCATCAACGCCATGTCCGTTTCGGTTCCGGGCCATGTCTTCTGCGACCCGTTCGGCGGGCTCGCCGACCTGGGGCGCCGGGTGCTGCGCACGCCGGGCCGTCCGGAGCGCTCCTTCGATGACGACCCGCTGCGGATTCTGCGGGCCGCCCGCTTCGTCGCCCAGCTGGCGCTGCGGCCCGACCCGGGCGTGGTCGACGCCATGCGAAGCCGCGCCGACAGGCTCAAGATCGTGGCGCCGGAGCGCATCCGGGACGAGCTCGAGAAGCTCCTCCTCGCGCCGGATCCTGTCGCCGGGCTCACCTTGCTCGTCGACACGGGTGCAGCCGAGATGTTCCTTCCCGAGCTTCCGGCGCTACGTCTGGAGATCGATGAACACCACCAGCACAAGGACGTGTACGTGCACAGCTTGCGCGTCCTGGAGCGTGCGATCGACCGCGAGTCCGCCTACACGGACGGGCCCAACCTTCGCCTCAGACTGGCTGCGTTGCTGCACGACATCGGCAAGCCGCGCACGCGCAAACACCTGCCCCGGGGGGGCGTCTCCTTCCACCACCACGAGGCGGTCGGCCGAAGAATGACGATGTCGCGCCTGTCGGCTCTGCGCTTCCCGCGCGATGTCGTGGACGACGTGGGCCGGCTCGTGGAGATGCACCTGCGTTTCCACGGTTACGGGACGGCCGACTGGACGGATTCGGCCGTGCGCCGTTACGCGGCCGACGCCGGTGACCTGCTCCCGCTTCTGCACGCGCTGGTCCGCAGCGACTGCACGACCCGCAACCGGCGCAAGGCCGCGGCGCTGGAAGCGGCCTACGACGAGCTGGAACGTCGCATCGCGGATCTTGCCGCCAGGGAGGAACTATCCCGCATCCGGCCCGACGTCGACGGCAATGAGGTGATGCGGGTGCTGGGAATCCCGCCTGGGCCCGCCGTGGGCCAGGCGCTGGCCCACCTGCTCGAGCTGCGTTTCGAACGTGGCCCGCTCGGCCGGGAGGCCGCGGTTACCGAACTGCTCGCGTGGGCGCGCGCCCAGGGCATTCGCGTTGGAAGCGCCGCCCCCCGTGTCGAAATGGACCTTCTCCCCGTCGATCCGCCGCCGAGCGGAAACTCGTCGACGCAACTGTGATCAGCCTCATTCCCGCTGATTTAGACGGCAGCCGCCGCCATCCCGGTCGGGCTGGCGCTGCGACTACTGTCGTCACCCGTGTCCGAAAAGAAGGAGCCGGGAGGAGCCCGGCGGGAGGCGGCCGCGGCCGGTTCTGCTCACGACGGGACGCCGGTAACGCCCGATCCTCTGGAGCGTGAGCTTGTCCCGTACCTGAATGAGGGTTCGCCGGACGGCCGGATCGTCGTCAGGGACTGGGCCGGTGGAATCTCGCAGCAGCGGGCCCGGGCGCCATCCGTGCGTCTGGGCCGCCGCTGGGTCAGCCTGTTGTGGCTGCTTCCCATCGTCGTTGTGGGTCTGGTCGTCGCAGTCGCAGTGGCGCAGCAATTGCGCACCTATGCGTGGATGCAGTCCTTCATCCGGGAGTATCCCGGCACATCGTCGGACTACGTCCCTTCGGTCAATTCCGGGTTCCCTTGGTGGCTGCGCTGGCAGCACTTCTTCAACCTCATCTTCATGCTGTTCATCATCCGGGCCGGCCTGCAGATTCTTGCTGACCATCCACGCCTGTACTTCAACTCCGGCAGTCGCCCGGGTACCGAGTGGCTTCGACTGCGGGGGCCCGTTCCCGCAGACCGGATGGACCCGAACAAGGCCCACGAGGCGTGGACTGCCAAAGATGACTCGGTGGCTCTGCCCAGGTGGCTCGGCATCCCGGGGTTTCGGCACTCCATCGGGCTGGCTCGCTGGTGGCATTTCAGCTTCGACCTGCTGTGGCTTGTCAACGGGGTGATCTTCTTCATCCTGCTGTTCAGCACGGGCCAGTGGCAGCGGCTTGTACCGCGATCGCTGGACGTGATTCCAAACGCGGTCTCGACCGCGATCCAGTACGCATCGCTGGATCTGCCCGCGAACGAGGGTTTCACTCGATACAATGGGCTCCAGCTACTTGCATACTTCCTCACCATCTTTGTGGCAGCTCCGCTGGCTTTTGTCACGGGACTTCTCCAGTCCCCGTCGATTGCCGGAAAGCTGGGCCTGGGCGCGGGCGCCCTGAACCGCCAGGTGGCCCGAACTGTTCATTTCTGGGTGCTCTCCTGGATGGTCTTCTTCATCGCGGTGCACACACTGATGGTGTGGATCACGGGCCTGCTCGGAAACGTCAACCACATCACTTTGGGCACGAACACCCTGTCGTGGTGGGGGATAGCCCTCTATGCCGCGTGGATGGCGGTCGTCGTCATCCTCTGGGTCTGGGCCTCGCCGTTCACGATCCGTTACCCCCGCAAGGTCCAACGCACGGGAGAGTTCGTGGTCGGCTGGGTCAAGGGACTCATGGAGTGGTGGGACCCCCGGTCGACGTACAACGAGAAGGACATCTCCCCGTTCTTCTGGCCCAACGGGCACCTACCCGACTCGGCGGAATATGCGGTGCTGCGGGCCGGTGGTTTCGCCGACTACAGGCTGCGCATCGACGGTCTGGTCGACAATCCCGTTGATCTAGGATTCGCAGAGCTGAGGGCGATGCCCAAGCGGGAGCAGATCACTCAGCATTACTGCATCCAGGGGTGGTCGGGGATCGCCAAGTGGGGTGGCGTGGCGATGAGCGATCTGCTTGACATCGTGCAGCCCCGTCCGGAGGCGAAGTGGGTTGTCTTCTACTCGTTCGGTTCCGGGCCCGTGGGCGGGCTGTACTACGACTGCCACAAGATCGAGAACATGCGCCACGAGTTGACAATCCTCGCCTACGAGATGAACGGTGAGTTGCTGAACGAGTCTCATGGCGCCCCGTTGCGCCTGCGCGACGAGGTCGAGTTGGGGTTCAAGCAGGTCAAGTGGGTACAGGCTGTCGAGTTTGTCGAGCGCTTCGACCACCTCGGTGCCGGGCAGGGCGGCTACAACGAGGACCAGGAGTTCTACGGTTACCGGATGTCCATCTGAGTGGAGATAGCCCCTCCCGGGGCAGCGGCGGATCTGTTACCGGTATTGCCCGGAACTTGGCGACACCATGTGGGACGAGACGTCGACGGCCTCGAAGGCGTTCGCGGGCACCTGGAGGAGCTCCTCGATCATGGCTTGGTGCCAGCCGGGTTCCGCCGTGCCGCCGATGTACCAGTCCCACCCGTTGTCGGCCGAGATGACCCCGTACTTCTTGAACGCGCGCAGGATCGTCTGGGTGTCCGACCGAAGTCCGGTGAGGGGGTAGTTCGCCTTGAGGCGGAACCGCTGACCCATCGGCGGCACGCTGTAGTTGGGCGGCTCCAGCTGCATTGGGTGCCGTGCGGGCCACAGGTGCCGACTGTCGGTGACATTGAACGTCACGCGGGTCGCGTGGTCGACGCGCCCGGCCCGCACCTCATCGACGCGCAGTAGACCGGGCAGGATCGGGAGCCCGGCGAGGTCTCCCGATGTCCAGTTGTCCGGTCTCAGCGCGTTCGAGCGAAGGTCCCAGGTGGCGCCCGCGCTGGCCGTTCGCGCAGGGATGTTGGTGTGGTAGGTCTCGTAGAGGCGGCACGTGTTCTTGTCGACGATCAACGCGTGGTGGTCACCGCCCGACTCGATCTTCGTGTCACTGCCGAGCGGGTAGGCGACGTGGTCGCTCTCGTTGTTGTACTCGAACGACACAATGCGAATCTTCGGGTGCGAGCCGCTGACGACGGTGTACGGGATTCCGTAGTAGGGGTCGGCCGGGTCGAAGGACGGGCCGAAGTCGGGGTGGAGCTTGGTGCCCCCGGTCGCTCCTGTCGAGGTCATCCAGGTCCGGCTGTGCGACGAGACGGGCGCACGCGAGATGTCTATATGCCACGCGTTGTTCGCGGGGAAGAGGGTGCAGTTCGTGCCGGGCAGCGTCCCGACCGCTCCAGGCGTCACCGGTGGCGTCGTCGGAGTGCCCCCGCCCCCCGGCGCAGGCTTCGGGGGGAATTGGCTGACGCACGCAGGGATGGCGAACAGTCCAACGCCGATCAGGGAAAGCGCGGCAAGGGTACGCGGCGTACCCTTTCGTATTGCGTCCATGGCACTATTTCGGCAGGCTGGCCAGCTGAACTAGAGCATTGTCGCCTGATCGGCGGAGCGCCCAGGGCCGGACGGCCTACCGTCGGTAGCGACGCACAATAGGCGTTTTACTGCCCAGTCGAGGCCGGTGCGAGCCGGCCGTGATCGGTGACTGTGGCCAACATCACTGGCGCCCCTCCCCCAAACGGCTTGCCCTCCTCGGCGGTGCCCCGAAATCAGCTCGGGTGACCCTGTTGACGGCCCTTCCGCGAGAACCCATCGGTGGGCTCAGGCGCGACGGGAAACCGCGCGGCTCGCCTGCGCGTACCAGACCGCGGTCAGTGCGTAGAGGATCCCCATGAGGATGAGCAGCAGG
>JADGOW010000008.1 GCA_017882765.1 Frankiaceae bacterium | reverse complement strand
GGCTGGGTCGCTCGGAGCGGCCACGTCGATCGCGACGCGCTCCCCCGGCGCCAAGCCGGCCTTCCGAGCCACGTGCGGCAGGGATTTGACGATCAAGTTGCGCGTAACAGCCGCTGCCGGGGAGGTCATCCCGCCCGGGACCCCGAGGGCCGCACGGAGATCCTGTTCGTGCGTCCAGCTGTCGAGAACGCGAATAGTCAACATCCTGGCCAGTGGCGCCGGTGTGCCGAGGGGACCAGTGACTTCAGCCGTCGGGTCGAGTTCGCCGGCGCGCAGTGCTTCCAATCGCTGCTGCGTCACCTCGCGGAATTCGGCCAGCACGCGATCGGGTGGCCACGGCCGTCGGACGTCGATGGCGACCTCCATGAAGCGCCCGACATCATTGCGAAGCCACGGATAGTCGGGTAGATCGTGCGCAGGCTGTGGGCGGCCCTGCAGCGTGCGCTCGATCCCAGCGAGGTGGGCCACTATGTCCTTGACCGACCAGCCGGGACAGGGAGTCGGCAGCGACCACTCGCGGGCGCCGAGCGGCTCGCAGAGCGCGACCACCGACTCCCAGGTGTGGTCCAGGGCGTCGACGAGAATCCGGGGATCGTCGACCATCGGCTGAGCGTACCCAGCGAGCCTTCCGGTGTCGTGTTCCCCGGCACGGGCCCACGGGCCCACGGGCCCACGGGCCCTGGCCCCAGCCGGCTCCCCCCGGCACCCCCCGGCGCCCGCCCCAACAAGGCAAGGTCAACACACGACACCGCCAGCCGTCCGATTCCTGCGGATATTTCCGGCGGACAAATCGGACGCGCGGTGATCTTGAGTTGGAGTGGGTCGGAGAGCGCGTCAGCTTCCCTTGCTCGCCGCATCCAGCCGCTGCTCAATGCCCGCCCGGGTCAGGGGCACGTTGTAGATGGCGCTGCCCGGCTGCTGCCGGCGTCCACCGTCACGCAGCGACCCGGTGTCGACCGGGTCGAAGCCGATCTCGTCGAGAAGCTGAGAGACGACGGACTTGGCCTCGGCGTCGTCACCGGCAATGGGGATGGCGAGCCGGCCGTGGCTGCCATGCGGCTGTCCGGCGGCGCGCAGCCTCTCCCAGTACATGGTGTTGATCGCCTTCACGACCCGGGCGCCGGGGAGGGCGGCGGCAATCACCTCGCTGGAGGTGGACTCGCCGCTGTCGAGTTCGTCGAAGTGGCCATCCCGGTCCGGGTAGTAGTTCGAGGTGTCAATAACGATCTTCGAGGCGAGCTGCTCGACCGGCAGGTCCCGGTACCGGATGAACGGCACGGCGAGGACGACGACGTCGCCGAAGGCCGCGGCGTCGGCGGCGGTCATGGCGTGGGCGCGCTCGCCCAGGTCCTCGACCACCTCACGCAGCGTGTCAGGTCCGCGGGTGTTGCTCAGCGCCACCTCATGACCGGCCCAGACCCAGAGCGCGGCAAGGGTTCTGCCGATATGGCCCGAGCCCAGGATTCCGATGCGCATGCGGCCCTCCCCGCCGATCTCCCTGCGGCTGTCACACGCCAGCCTTTCACCCTCCCGTGTCGGGTGGACGCCAGGTCCCGCCGAAGGGCGAGAATCCTTCCCGAGGGGGAGTGGCGAGGCGTCCCAGCACGCAGCAGGTGGACGGAAACAGGGTCACGTGGCGGCAGGTGGCCGACTGGCGGCTGCGCCTCCTGCCGGCGTTCGACCAGTACGTGGTCGGCGACCAGGCACGCGGACCGGCTGTTGCCGGCTGACACGAAGGAGCGGGTCTACCGGAGCCAGGGGTGGCTGTCCCCCGGCGCCCCCGTGGACGTCACCTGGATCACATGATGGAACGATCTGGCTGATCGGTCCCGACCGTGATCGAGCCGGACGGGCTCGACCGGGCCCGACAGGACGTGATCCGCCATGATCGGTACGTACCGGCGCCACCACTGGGCCCTGGCCACCGTGTGTGTCGTCCTGTTCCTGACGTTTCTGGACAACACGGTCGTCAGCGTCGCACTGGCCAACATCCGCGCGGACATCCCGTCCGGGGTCACCGACCTGGAATGGGTCGTCAACGGCTATGCACTGACCTTCGCCGCGTTCATGCTCGCCGGCGGCACGCTGGGGGACCTGTACGGCCGCAAGAAGGTGATGATGGGAGGGATTGCGATCTTCTGTGCGGGATCGGTGGTCTGCGCCGTCGCGGGCGACTCGCCAATCCTGATCATAGGCCGCGCGGTCATGGGGGTCGGGGCTGCGGCGTCCGAACCGGGGACATTGTCGATGATCCGCCACGTCTACCCCGACCGGCGGCGCCGGGCCCGCGCACTCGGCGCCTGGGCCGCGGTTTCCGGCCTGGCTCTCGCCCTCGGACCGGTGATCGGCGGCATCCTGGTCGGACTCTGGGACTTCCGCGCCATCTTCTGGTTCAACCTGATCTTCGGCGTGCTGGTCTTCATCGCCGCAGGCGTCATCCTCCCGGAGAACTCCGACCCGCAGGGCCGTCACCTCGACATCCCCGGCCTGGTTCTCGGGGCCGTGGCCCTGGGCGCCATCGTCGGGGCCATCATCACCGGGGAGACAGTGGGCTACGACACCTGGTGGATTCTCGCCCTGTTCGCCCTGGGTGGCCTGGCGGCAGTGGGGTTCGTCCTCGCCGAGCGCCACGTGCGGGACCCGGTGATCGCGCCCCGGTTCTGGCGGAACGGGGCGTTCACGGGTTCGAACATCGTGGTCTTCTGCGCCTACTTCTCCATCTTCTCGATCTTCTTCTTCGTCGCGCTCTACCTGCAGGAAGTCATCGGGAAGTCGGCGTTCCAGCTCGCCACGGTCTTTCTGCCCATGGCCGCGGCGCTCATCGCGGCCTCGGCGCTCACCGGGCGCTGGGTGGCCCGGCGGGGGGCCCGCATCCCCATGACCATCGGTTCGGCGGTGGCGGCGTTGGGGGTCGGCCTTACCGATGTGATCTTGGACAAAAGCGTGAACATGGTCGACCTGTCACTGGTCCTGGTCATTGCCGGCGCCGGCTTCGGGATCGTTCTCGTCCCGGTGACCACCGCGGTGCTGTCGACCGTGCCGGCGGAGCGGTCGGGCATGGCCGCGTCCGTCACGAACACAAGCCGCGAGCTCGGTGCCGTGTTCGGCGTTGCCGTGCTCGGGGCGCTGACCAACGCCCAACTCAACAGCAGCCTGACGTCTCAGCTCAAAGCGCTGGGGATCCCGGCGGACTTTCAGGCGATCATTTTCGACGCCATCACGCAGGGTGCCTCCCCGAGTCAGGGCGGAGCTGCCGCCCACGCCAACCCAGGCCTGGCTCATCTTATCGACGAGGTCACCAACGCCGCGTACACGGCGTTCGCCGATGGCCTGCATGTCGCCCTGCTCACGTCCACACTGCTGCTGGTGGCAGCAACCATTGTCGCCGCGACCCTGGTTCGGCGGCCCCGGCAGGTGCTCAACACCGACCTGCAGTCCGAGGACGAGGCGACGGTGGCGGAGCTGGCGCAAGACCTGGGCTGACCGGCCACTCGAGCGGTGCGGCCGTCCTGCAGCGGTACTGGTCAGCCCGGAGCGCTATGCGCAACCCCACGTCACGGTCATCGCCGTGTGACCAGTGCCGCCCGACTGGCCAGCGAACCCGGCGGGGGACTCAACCGCCCAACTCGATGCCGGAGCCAGATCGTCCTAGATCAC
Source organism: Frankiaceae bacterium (assembly GCA_017882765.1). Classification (GTDB taxonomy): domain Bacteria; phylum Actinomycetota; class Actinomycetes; order Frankiales; family Frankiaceae; genus JADGOW01. The sequence goes on along the minus strand of JADGOW010000008.1, from coordinate 27,572 downwards.
CGTTAGCGGCAACGCTGCACGGAGCCTCCTCGACCCCCGACAACGGCCGATGGAACCAGTGATTTCGTCGCGCCGACCTCGGGAGTCAGGACATGTCCGCCACGCGGCTCGAGGCAAGAGCACGCACCGACCGTTGCGCGTGTAGCACTGCCGTCCCTCCCACGCAGGTGCGGATGCGGCAGACGGCGGTGCAGTGGGGCTACCTGGTGGCCTGGTTCGGCCTGCTGTTCGTGGCCCTGCCGTTCCTTCTCCGGCCCGAAGACTGGCGCGAGAAGCTGTGGATCTCGGTGGGCTTCCTGTTCTTCGTCGTAATCGCGCATGTGACGACGTACACGGCCGTTCATGCGGAGGGACTTACCGTGAGCCGCTGGTTCACGCGAACGGACATTCCCTGGTCGAGCGTGACCAGCGTCGAAGTGACCGGCCGATTGATGCGGCGGGTGTCCGTCGTGAGCTCGGACGGGACGACGGTGTTGCCCGCGCCGACATCGGGCCCGCTGAACTGGGACCGCCGCTTCCAGGCCAGGGCGCAGGCAATCCAGGAGGCAGCGCGGCGCACTGCGCCCCACCAGGCGGGCGACCCCGTGCGCATCCCGCGGCCCAGGACGCCGGTGGACTAGTAGACCACGCCGGCAGACTGACCGGCGCGGCCGGGCTCACGGTCCGTCGTCGTCTGGTTGCCCCGGTGCCCCCGGTGATGCCAGTGACTCGTGCTTCGGTGTCCGCCCTTCCGGCTTCGGCTTCGGCTGCCAGGCACTGACCAGCCGCGCGACGAGCGTGACCAGGAATATCTGGCCGGTCAATGCCTCCAACATGATCACAGACCGCGCAAAGGGATCGGCACTGGTGAGGTCACCGAAGCCCACCGTGGTCAGGACGGTCAGGCTGAAATACAGGTAGCTGCCCGGGTGCTGCGGGCCCTGACTGAAGAACGGCTGGTCCAACCCGCTGTTGATCGCCAAGTACATCGCGGCGAAGGCGATGCCGAGCATCACGTAGGCGGCGATCGCTCCCAGGATCGTGTCGATCGTGACCTGGGGATGGGCCAGGACACGCCGGACGATCACGACCGGCGTGACGATGCACAGGGCCAGCGCCAAGTAGCCGAACGTGCCGGCGCGTGGACCCTCGTGCATGATCGCCTCTACGACCGCGAGCACCACGCGGGCTGCGCCCCCGCGTCCGGCCCGTTCTCGGCTGAGTGTGGACGGGGCATGGGCATCTGTATAGCGAGCGACCGACTGCACCGCAGTGGACAAATGCGCGTGTCGGGGACAGCCGAAGAATATGTCGCCGCCGCCACACCGCAGTCCCGGCGAACCCCTTAATCCGAGGCGCCGTCCCGCCGACAGATACGAGGAGGAGAGAGGAGGTGGTAAGGATGCTGTACGTCGGCACCGGAGCCACTGCTGGGTGGCATGTGGAGACACAGTTGTCCCCTGAGGGGGGAGGGAACCTGCGTGTCCGCTCCGGCAACGAGCCCTGGCAGACAGTCATGACCGTCCCCGCCGAAACCGGCAAGGCGCTTACCTTTGCCCTGCTCAACGCCTGTTCAGACAGCGTCTTCGCGACGGTCGCCACCTTGGGGACCCTCGATGGCGCCAGCGGTGCGCACCCCATCCTGCACCGTGCGGACAACGTCGATCTCAGCGACCTGACGCCGTGGGATCAGTGGAATTCCGATGACGGCACGGCCGCCCCCTTGCCGGGCATCTGGGCACCGCAGATCACCCAAGAGGATGAGTCTGAAGCTGCTGCGTGATTCCGACGAAGTCGGCGGGAAATGCAGCCCCAAATCGGCTCGCTAAAGTGGGGTTACCGGCGTTGTTTCCTCGATCAGCCGGGGTGGGCGTTCAGGCAGCATCGCCGGAATGATCTCTTTGACCCGTCCCCGCAGTACGGCGCCCCCTGACCTCCAAGCGAGGTCGTCGTAGGGCGTGGGCTCCGCGTTGACAACGACCAGACGCGCGCCCGCCGCCCGTGACGAGGTCACACAGCCCCGCGGCCGGCCCCGCGGTAGTCGGGTATGCAGGAGCGAAGGGTTGACCGGCCCGGCGGGGCCGACCCGCTGCACCTGGTCACGACGCCGGCCGGTTGTGGTGCTCTGGTACAAAGGATCGCTTGCAGCGACTGGAGGGCGCACGATGGATCTGGGTCTGGCCGGCCGGACCTACATCGTCGGCGGCGCCAGCCGCGGGCTGGGACGGGCGACCGCCGCCGCGCTTCACGCAGAAGGCGCATCCGTGGTCATCGCGGCGCGCGACCAGCGCGCTCTCGACGACACCGCACGCCGGATCGGCCTCCGCGCCTGGCCGTACGCGGTCGACCTGGCCGACCCGCACGCCGGCGACATCCTCACCGACTACGCCGTGACCAGAACCGGCCGAGTGGACGGCGCCTTGCTGAATGTCGGCGGCCCGGCCCCGGGCAATGCGCTCGACATCGACGACGACGCGTGGCGCGGCGCCTTCGAGTCGGCTTTCCTCGGACCGCTCCGGCTCGCCCGGGTCGTGGCCCGAAGGCTCGGTCGCGACGGCGCGCTGCTGTTCCTCCTGTCCTCGTCGGTGCGTTCCCCTATCAGCGGCCTCGCGACCTCCAACGGGCTGCGCCCGGGCCTGGCGATGGTGGCCAAGCAGCTCAGCGACGAGCTGGGGCCGCGCGGGATAAGGGTCAACGTGCTCCTGCCCGGCCGGATTGCGACGGAGCGGGTAGCCCAGCTCGACTCGGTGACCGGGGACCCGGCTACCTCACGCGCACGCTACGAAGCGGCAATCCCACTGCGGCGATACGGCGACCCGGCCGAGCTGGGGCGGGTCGCGGCATTCCTGCTGTCGCCGGCCGCGTCCTACGTCACGGGAACCGCCCTTGCGGTCGACGGTGGCGCGATGCGGTGCCTCTGAGAACGGCGGTAAGCGCCCGGCGTGCGACCGTTCCGCCACGATTTCCGACTTGTCAGAGTGCCGGCATGGAAGCGCGGGCGCGGGGGCGGCGCCGAACATGTGAGGTGTCTGTCAGGCGCTGGCGGTGGGCCAGACCGCCGAGCCGCCGGCGTCGGGCGGCTCAGGCGCTGGCGGCCGCAGCTGCCCCCGCGGCTTCGGCAGTGGCTGCCCCCGCGGGCTCTGCGGGACCCTTCCGGTCAGGGGTGGGCGGGCGGTCGAGCACGACGTCGGCGGCCCTCTGACGCTGGAACTGTGTGCGGTACAGCTCCGCGTAGAGCCCGCCCCGCACGAGGAGGTCCTCATGCCTCCCGCTGTCCACGACCCGCCCGCCGTCCACGACCAGGATGCGGTCGGCGTCCTGGATCGTCGAGAGCCGGTGCGCTATCACCAGCGAGGTACGCCCCCGCAGTGCGGTCGCCAGGGCACGCTGAACGGCCAGTTCCGATTCGCTGTCCAGGTGCGCCGTCGCCTCGTCGAGCACCACAATCCCCGGCTCCTTGAGCAGCACCCGGGCGATCGCAATGCGTTGCTTCTCCCCGCCCGAGAGCCGGTAACCGCGCTCGCCGACAACGGTGTCCAGCCCGTCGGGAAGGCTACGCACCAGGTCACCGACCTGGGCCGCGTTCAGGGCCGCCCACAGCTGCTCGTCGGTGGCCCCGTCCCGGGCGTGGCGCAGGTTCTCGCCGATGGTCGCGTGGAACATGTGCGGATCCTGGGTGACGACGCCGACAGCGTCGCGCAGCGACTGCAGCGTGACGTCGCGGACGTCGAGCCCGCCGACCTGCACCGAGCCCGCCTGCACGTCGTACATGCGGGTCACGAGCTGGGAGATCGTCGTTTTCCCGGCCCCGGACGGGCCCACCAGCGCCACGAGCTCGCCGGGCCGCGCCGAGAAGCTCACCCCGTGCAGCACCTGCTGGGGAATCTTCTTGTCGAGGACGGCCACCGATTCCAGGGAGGCCAGCGAGACCTCCTCGGCGGCGGGATAGCGGAAGTCGACCTCGTCGAACTCGATGGTGGCGGCCGTGCGCGGCAACTGGACTGCCCCGGGCTTGTCGGCGATGGCGGGAGGCAGGTCGAGCACCTCGAAAACCCGCTCGAAGCTGACCAGTGCCGTCATCACGTCCACCCGGACGTTCGACAACGCGGTCAGCGGCCCGTACAAGCGCGCGAGATAGGCCGTGAGCGCGACGAGGGTGCCGATCTCCAGGGTGCGCTGAGCGGCCATCACGCCGCCCATCCCGTAGGTGATCGCCGTGGCCAGGGCTGCGACCAGCGACAGTGCCACGAAAAAGATCCGGCTGTACATGGCCGAGATCACGCCGATATCGCGGACTCGTCCGGCCTTGTCCCGGAACTCGGCGGCCTCCCGCTCGGGCCGGCCGTACAGCTTGACCAGAAGCGCCCCCGCCACGTTGAAACGCTCGGACATGGTCGCGTTCATCTGCGCGTCCAGCCCGTAGCTCTCCCGGGTCACCTGCTGCAGGCGCGCGCCGAGCATCCGCGCCGGGAGCAGGAACACCGGCAGCAGTACCAGCGAGATGAGCGTGATCTGCCAGGACAGGGTGAGCATGGCCGCGATCACCAGCGACACCGTCAGCAGGTTGCTGACCACGCTGGACAGCGTGCCCGTGAACGCCTGCTGGGCCCCCAGCACGTCGTTGTTGAGCCGGCTGATCAGCGCTCCGGTCTGGGTGCGGGTGAAGAAGGCGATGGGCATCCGCTGGACGTGGTCATAGACCTTGGAGCGCATGTCGTAGATCAGCCCCTCGCCGACGCGCGCCGAATACCAGCGCTGCACGAGGTTGATCCCCGCGTCGACCACCGCGAGCGCCGCAACCAGCAAGGCCAGCCGCACGACGAGCGCGGGGTCACCCTTCGGCGCCCCGGGGGCCACCCCCTTGTCGATGATCTGTTTGAGGATGAGGGGGTTGAGAACTGTGATGACCGCGTCGAAGAGAATGAGGACGAGGAACACGCCCAGCCACCGCTTGTAGGGCGCGGCGAATCTGGCGATGCGCCGGACGGTCCCGGGAGCGAGCTTGCGCCGGGCCACCGACCGGTCACGCCGGAACCCGGACAGGGTGTGCCACGCCATGGGCGAGGTCATGGCTCCTCCTCCGCCGGAGACTTACGTGCCCGGCGGCGCTTCTCGGCGCGCGCCGTCATGTAACACCGTAAGCATCCTGCGGCGAGGGGCATTCCCAGCGCACGCCGACCCGCTCGCGATCAGGCGAGTCGATCAATCGACCGGCATGGGGTACCGGCCCGCCCCGACATGGGAGGACGGGCGGCCACCCATCGAGCGCCTGGTCAGGCGCTCTTCTTGCTTCCTCGCGTCGCGCCGCCGCGGCCGCGCAGTGTCGTGCCCGACTCGGACAGGATGCGGTGCACGAAGCCGTAGGAACGACCGTGCGATTCCGCCAGTACGCGGATGCTGCTGCCCTCCTCGTACTTCTTGCGGAGGTCGGACGCCAGCTTCTCGCGCTCCGACCCGGTGATGCGACTGCCCTTTTTGAGCTCTGTCACCTGGTCCTCCGACAGTCGTGATCTCGTACCGCCGATCTTCCTTCACAAGCGGCGATCGCGCCACCCAAAACGGCGACAAGTTGCCGATCGTTGCAACATGAGCTCCTGCGGGCCCCGTTACTGTGCGGCGACGTGACCGACTCGATTGCCGACGACCGTGGCCCTGGCATCAACCGGCGCGGCAACGCTGAGGTCAGGGCCGGCCTGCTTTGGGCCCTCCTCGTGGCGGCAGGCGTGGCGCTGGCCGCCATTTCCGTGCATCAGGGGTGGCGGCTCGGCGTCGGCGCCGCCCCGTTCACCGGCACCTACGACCTCAAGATTGATGCCGGCACCATTCTCGCCCCGATCGTCGCGGCCGTGGTTCTGGCCGGGGTGCGCCGCGGGCTGACCGACACGCTCCCCTGGCGGTGGCTCCTGCTGGCCGGCTACGTCGCGGCTCTGGCCTGGAGCCTCGCCCTGGCCGCCGTGGACGGCGGAAACGGGCTCAGCCAGAGCGTCACCCATGACTACTGGCCGGACGTGCCTGCCGTGGACAGCCACCCGGGCGGCTTCCTGCGTGACTTCGTGGCCAACGCCGACTCCTATACGACCGCGACGGCCACGCACCCGCCTGGTCCCGTGTTGCTGCTCTGGCTGGTCGACAGAGCGGGCATCACCGCTCCGGCAGCGATCGGGTTTGTCATCGCGGCCCTGGGCTGTCTGACCGTGCCCCTGGTCGCCGTCGCGGTGCGGTCGTTGTGTTCTGACCTGTCGGCCCGTCGGGTCGTCCCGATCCTGGCGCTTGCCCCGTACGCCATCTGGGTCGGCGTCTCGATGGAGGGGGTGGTTTCGGCGCTCGGTGCCGCCTGCCTGGCCGTGGGCGTTGTCGGGTCCGAACCAGGACGCAAGCCCGTTTGGGCGGCCGGAGCAGGGCTCCTGCTGGGCGTGGCCGCTCTCTTCGACTACTCGGTGGCCTGGCTGGGCTTGAGCGTGTTGGCGGTGTACTTCGTCCGGCGGCGACCCTTGCTCAACGTCATCAGCGCGGTCGCGTCGCTGGCGCCGCTGCTGCTGATGCAGATATGGGGCTTCGTCTGGCCGTCCGGACTGTCCTCGGCCCGCCAGCGGTCCTTCCACGGGGTCGGCGGGGATCGGTCCTGGCTACTTTGGATCTTTCTGGACATTCTCCTGCTGCTCATCGCGTGCGGCCCTGCGGTCGTGCTGGCGTTTCAGCGGTTCCGGATGACTCCCGGCTGGCCTTTCCTGATCGGATCGGTCAGTGCGGTGGCGTTCGGGCTGGCTTTCGGGCTCTCCCGCGGGGAAGTGGAGGGCGTCTGGCTGCCCTATTTCCCGTGGCTTCTCGTTCCGGCAGTGGCCCCCGAGATCCGCGGGCAGCCGGCCGGGCCGGTCCCGCTGATTCTCGTGGCGATCGGCGCCCTGACCGCCGTCGTGGTCGAGGCCATCCTGCGCAGCCCCTGGTAACCCGGATGCGAGGCAGCGCGAGCGTGCGGCAGGGGGACCATCGAGATGGCCGGACGTGAGGAGGGGCCGATGGTGAGCCGGTATGACCGATGGGTCGAAGCCACGAGCCGTGCGTTGGACGGCCTGGCGATGGTGTTCCTCGCCGACGTTCTCCTCGGCTGGGTGTTCCCGCAGGGTCCGTCCTGGTGGCACCGGGCTCTGAGCCTCGTGGCCTGGGGGGTCTGGTTCGTCTTCGTCGTCGACTACGTCGTCCGCCTCTTCCTGTCCGAGCGCAGGTGGCGCTTCGTCCGCAGCCACCCGCTGGACCTGGCCATGGTCCTGCTGCCGATGCTGCGCATGCTGAGAGTGGCGCTCGTCCTGCGCAAGTCGCTGAGCAGGGTCAACGTCACCCGCATCGCGGAGTCCATGATATTGATCGTCGGGGTCGTGGTGGTGCTGGGCGCCCTGCTCGAATGGCGTGTCGAGTCCGTGCGCCCCGACTCGAACATCAAGACGTTTGGCGAGTCGCTCTGGTGGGCCGTGGAGACGACCACGACGGTCGGCTATGGGGACTTCTACCCCGTCACCACCGAAGGGCGGATCATCGCCTCCATCGTCATGCTGGTCGGTATCGGGCTCATCGGCACTGTGTCGGCCTCGGTCGCGACCTGGTTCGTCCATCATCATCGGACGAGTCCGGCGGCACCTGAGCAGGGGTCCCCCGGGCAGGCCTCGGCTGGGCCGGAGGGCGGTCGGCCGGCGCCGCAGCCTGGTGCGGGTCGCTCGCCGGAACCGGGCGGCGCAGCCGGCGCGACCGGATCAGTGGAGCTGCATCGTCGCCTCGACGACCTGGTGGCGGAGCAAACCGAGATCCGCAAACTGCTGGAGCGGATGAGCACCCCGGCCTGAGCCCTAGCCCGCCTCCGGACTGCCGGTGGCGACGCTTCGCCAGAGGTCGGGCTCCAGGTACAGGACCCGGGCGATGGGGACGTCATTGCGAACCCTCGCCTCGGCATCGTCGATGACCCGCGCAAGTTCCGGCACTGTCGCCGTACGGTCGATCTCCACCTTCGCGGCCACGAGCAGCTCCTCCGGGCCCAGGTGCAGCGTCCGCAGGTGGATCAGTCTCGTGACCCTGGGCGTGCCCTCCAGCGCCAGCCTGATACGCCGCTCGGTGTCCGGAGCCGCTGCCTCCCCTATGAGCAACCCCTTCATCTCGATGCCCAGCACGACCGCCACGCAGGCCAGCAGCGTGCCGATGAGCAGCGTACCCACGGCATCCCAGCGGGGATTGCCGGTGACCAGGGTCAGCCCCACGCCCATGAGCGCGAAGAACAGCCCGATGAGGGCCGCGAAATCTTCGAGCAGGACGACCGGCAATTCGGGAATCTTGGTGTGCCGCACGAAGCCCACCCAGGAGTCGCTGCCCCGCACCTGGTTGGACTCGTGAATCACCGTCCGAAACGACAGCGACTCAAGGACGACGGCGGCGACGAGAACGCCAATGGCGACAGCGGCGTCCTCGAGTTCGTGGGGGTGCCGGAGCTTCTCGATCCCCTCGTAGATGGCGAACAGGCCGCCCAGGCTGAACAGGACGACCGCCACGAGAAAGGCGTAGACGTAGCGGTCCCGTCCGTACCCGAAAGGATGCTCCACGTCGGCTTTGCGGGCCCCGCGTTTGTGCCCGAGCAGCAGCAACCCCTGGTTGCCCGTGTCGGCAACCGAGTGAATCGCTTCGGCCAGCATCGCCGACGATCCTGTGACAATGGCGGCCGCGAACTTGGCCACCGCAATACCCAGGTTCGCCAGCAGGGCGGCGATAACGGCCCTGAGGCTGCCTCCCGAGCTCATGCCAGCGCCACCAGGTCGGCGAGGTCGGGTGACCAGTAGTCCTCCACCGCGTCGGGCAGCAAGAGCACCTTCTCCGGACGCAACGCCTCCACCGCCCCCTCGTCGTGAGTCACCAGAACCACCGACCCCCGATAGCCGGTGAGCGCGGCAAGCACTTCACCGCGAGAGGCCGGGTCCAGGTTGTTGGTGGGCTCGTCGAGCAACAAGACGTTCGCGCGGCTGCAGACCAGACCGGCCAGGGCGAGGCGCGTCTTCTCGCCCCCGGACAGCGTGCCGGCCGGCTGGTCGACCATGTCCGCGCCGAACAGGAACGCGCCGAGCAGCCGGCGGTGGTCGCGGTCGGGCAGTTCCGGCGCCCCGGCCCGCAGGTTCTCCAGGACGCTGCGATCAAAGTCGAGCGTCTCATGCTCCTGCGCGTAGTAACCCAGGCGCAGGCCATGCCCCTGCACGACAAGACCGGTATCGGGCGCTTCGACGCCGGCGAGCAAGCGGAGCAGGGTCGTCTTGCCCGCCCCGTTGAGCCCGAGGACGACGATCCGGGCCCCCCGGTCCACGGCGAGGTCGACGTCGGTGAAGACCTCAAGCGAGCCGTAGGACTTCGACAGGCCCCGCGCTGACAGCGGCAGGCGTCCGCACTGTGCGGGCTCCGGGAAGCGAACCTTCGCGACGCGGTCGGCCGTGCGGGCCTCGGCCAGACCTGCCGACAGCCGGTCCGCCCGCCGCAGCATCGACTGCGCGGCTCGAGCCTTCGTCGCGGTGGCACGCATCCGGTCAGCCTGAGCCGTCAGCGCCGCGATCTTCTTCTCGGCGTTGGCACGTTCGCGGTGTCGCCGGCGCTCATCGACCTCCCGCTGCTCGAGGTAGGCCTTCCAGCCCACGTTGTAGACATCGAGCGCACTTCGCACGGCGTCGAGGTGGAAGACCTTGTTCACCGTCACGCCGAGCAGCCCGACGTCATGGCTGATCACGATGAGGCCGCCCTCGTGCCCCCGCAGGTAGTCGCGCAACCACGCGATCGAGTCGGCGTCGAGGTGGTTGGTGGGCTCGTCGAGAAGCAGGGTTTGCGCACCGCCGAAGAGGATGCGGGCCAGCTCCACACGCCGCCGCTGGCCCCCCGAAAGCGTCTGCAGGCGCTGCGCGAGAACCCGGTCGGGTAAGCCCAGCGACGAGCAGATCCGCGCCGCCTCGGCTTCGGCCGCGTAGCCGCCGAGAGCCGCGAATCGCTCCTCCAGGCGACCGTACTCACGCACGGCCCGATGCGCGCCGTCGCTCGCCCCTTCCTCCATGGCGACCTGCAGCTTCGCCATCCCATGCAGGAGTTCGTCGAGGCCCCGGGCGGACAGGACCCGGTCGCGCGCGGTGACCGACAGATCACCGGTCCGCGGGTCTTGCGGCAGGTAGCCGACGTCGCCACGGACCTCGACCCGGCCGCCGTGCGGCAGCGCTTCCCCTGCCAGCACTCGCAACAGGGTGGTCTTGCCCGCCCCGTTGCGGCCGACGAGCCCGATACGATCCCCGGGCCCGACCTTGAAGGCGGCCTCAGAGAGCAGGATGCGGGGGCCGGCCTGCAGCTCCAATGCGGAAACGACAATCATGAGCTGGGGACGCCCTCCGGGTTGGCAGGCCAGGTCACGCCCGCGCCCGGCGGCTTCAGCCCGATTCTATGGGCGGTACCCGGACGAGCTGCGGACCGCGCGGCCGCCGCGACGGGCACCCCGTCAGACGTTGAAGCCGAGGGCCCGCAGCTGCTCGCGCCCGTCGTCAGTAATCTGCTCCGGGCCCCAGGGCGGCATCCAGACCCAGTTGATGCGGAAATCGGCCAACAGCGGATCCGGCCCGCCGGTCAGCGCCGCCTGGGTCTGGTCTTCGATGACGTCGGTGAGCGGGCACGCGGCCGACGTCAGCGTCATGTCCAGCACAGCAACGTTGTCCTCGTCCACGGCGATCCCGTATACGAGCCCGAGATCCACGACGTTAATGCCCAGCTCGGGGTCCACGACGTCGCGCATGGCCTCCTCGACGTCCTCGGCGGATGCGCGGGAGACGAACCGCGCCTCGGTTGTCTCGGTCACGAGTGGACCCCCTTCTGTGCCAGCGCCTGCGCGGTCGCGTCCTTCCAGGCCATCCAGGGCAGCAAGGCGCATTTGATCCTGGCGGGATAGCGACTGACGCCCACGAAGGCCACCGCGTCCTCGAGGACATCCTCATCCGGCTCCCCGCGGCCCTGCGAGTGCATCATCTCGAGAAACCGCTCGTGGATCGACAGGGCGTCGGACAGCTCCTGGCCCACGACCAGATCCGTGAGCACGGACGCGGCTGCCTGACTGATGGAGCAGCCGGTGGACTCGTAGGAGACGTCCTCGATGCGCTCCCCGTCGACGCGGACCCGCAGGGTCACTTCGTCTCCGCACGTGGGATTGACGTGATGCACCTCGGCGTCGAACGGCTCCCGCAGCCCACTGTGGTGCGGGTTGCGGTAGTGGTCCAGGATGATGTCCTGGTACATGGACTCGAGGTTCACAACCGGAAGAACGCCTTCACCCGTAACAGCCCTTCCCCGAGGGCGTCCACTTCCCGCTGCGTCGAGTAGAGGTGGAAGGACGCCCGAGTCGTCGCCGGGACGCCGTAACGCTGGCAGACGGGCCGCGCGCAGTGATGCCCCACCCGCACCGCAATACCCAGCTCGTCGAGCACCTGGCCGACGTCGTGTGGGTGCAGGTCCTCCACTGCGAAGGAGATCGCCCCGCCACGCCCGATCGGGGTGGGTGGGCCGATGATGCGCAGCCCCGGGACGGTACCCAGCACGTCGAGGGCGTGGGCGGTGAGCGCGCGCTCGTGCGCCGCCACGGCGTCCATGCCGAGGTCGGTGAGGTAGTCGACGGCGGCCCCGAGGCCCACCGCCTGCGCGATCATCGGCGTGCCGGCCTCGAACCGGTGCGGCGGTGCAGCGAAGGTCGAGCGCTCCATCGTGACGGTTTCGATCATTTCACCACCACCGAGGAAGGGTGGCATCGCGGCAAGCAGATCGCCGCGTCCCCAGAGCGCACCGACGCCGGTGGGGCCGCACATCTTGTGGCCGGAGAAGGCGAGGAAGTCGACGCCGAGGTCGGCCACATCGATCCCCATGTGCGGCACCGACTGGCAACCGTCGAGCAGGACCAGCGCCCCGACGGCCTTCGCTCGCGCCACCATGTCCGCGACCGGGTTCACCGTGCCCAGGATGTTCGACTGGTGCACGACGCAGACGATCTTCGTGCGGTCGGTGATGACACCGTCGATGAGGTCGAGCCGGCCTTCGTCGGTGAGCCCGAACCACTTGAGCGTCGCCCCGGTGCGCTCGCAGAGCAGCTGCCACGGAACGATGTTGGAGTGGTGCTCCATCTCGGTGATGACGACCTCATCGCCGGGGCCGAGCCGGAAACGGCCGGCTCGCGGACCGCTCGCCCCGGCGTTGCCCATCGCGTAAGCGACGAGATTGATGGCCTCGGACGCGTTCTTGGTGAACACCACCTCTTGCGGCGTCGCAGCGCCGATGAAGGCCGCCACCTTCGTCCGCGCGCCCTCGTACATCGCGGTCGCCTCTTCGGCGAGCACGTGGATGCCCCGATGGACGTTGGCGTTGTGCCGTTCGTAGTACTCCCGCTCGGCGTCGAGCACCGCCGTCGGCTTCTGCGACGTGGCGGCGTTGTCGAGGTACACCAGCGGCTTGCCCCCGTGAACCGTGCGCGCCAAGAGCGGGAAGTCTTTGCGTACGACGTCCACGTCGTAGTGCTGCGCGCCGGCAAGCGCCTCGGCAGCGTCCGCCACGCTGCCCACGGGCGGTCGCGGGCGCAGGACAGGGCTGCCCGCCAGGTCAGTTGTCACGCGGCAACCCCCTTCGCGTAACGGTCGTAGCCCTCCTCCTCCAGGCGGGAGGCGAGCTCGGGGCCCCCTTCGTCGACGATCCGTCCGCCCGCCATGACGTGGACGTAGTCGGGTTGCACGTAGCGCAGGATGCGGGTGTAGTGCGTGATCAGCAGGGTGCCGACGTCCGTCGTGACGCGGGCCCGGTTGATGCCGTCGCTGACGACGCGCAGGGCGTCCACGTCGAGCCCGGAGTCGGTCTCGTCCAGGATTGCGATCTTGGGCTTGAGCAGCGACATCTGCAGGATTTCGTGCCGCTTCTTCTCCCCGCCGGAGAACCCCTCGTTGAGGTTGCGCTCGGCGAGGGATGGGTCGATATCGAGGCAGGCCATCGCCTCGCGCACCTCCTTGACCCAGATGCGCAGCTTCGGCGCCTCGCCCCGGATCGCAGTGGCGGACGTGCGCAGGAAGTTCGACATCGACACCCCCGGCACCTCGACTGGGTACTGCATGGCGAGGAACAGGCCGGCACGTGCCCGGGCGTCCACGCTCATGGCGAGGACGTCCTGCCCGTCAAGGAGGATCTCCCCCTCGGTGACGGTGTACTTCGGGTGCCCGGCGATCGAGTAGGCGAGCGTGGACTTTCCGGACCCGTTCGGGCCCATGATCGCGTGCGTCTCGCCCGACCCGACCGCAAGGTCCACTCCGCGCAGGATCTCCTTGTCCTCGACCTGCACGTGCAGCCGGCGGATTTCCAGTGTGGCCATCGACTCGTTCACTCCTTGACCGCTACATAGACGTCGTCGCCGTCGACCCGGACGGGAAACACCTGGACAGGTTCGGTGGCCGGCAGGCCGGTCGGCGCGCCGGTCCGCAGGTCGAACCGGGAGCCGTGCATCCAGCACTCGACCGTGCCGTTCTCGACGTCGCCCTCCGAGAGCGGCACCTCGGCGTGCGTGCACTCGTCGGCCACCGCGTAGAAGCACCCCCCCGAACGGGCCACGCAGACGGGCTCCCCGTCGATGTCCACCGAGATCGCGGCCTCGTCGGCCACGTCACCGGTGCCGCACACCCGGACCCATTCGGCCTCGGGGATGGCGGCCGCATCGAGCGAGATGGTCATGCCGACACCTCGGCCAGCTTCTCCTCCACGGCGGCGAGCACGCGCTCACGCAGTGCCGGCACCTCGATGCCGCCCAGCACGTCCGCGAAGAAGCCGCGGACCACCAGCCGACGGGCCTCCTCAGGCGGGATGCCCCGGGCCATCAGGTAGAACAGGGCCTCGTCGTCGAAACGTCCGGTCGCGCTGGCGTGCCCGGCCCCGACGACCTCCCCGGTTTCGATCTCCAGGTTGGGTACCGAGTCGGCGCGTGCCCCGTCGCCGAGGATGAGATTCCGGTTGATCTCGTAGGTGTCGGTACCGACCGCGTTCTTGCCGATGACCACGTCACCGATCCAGACGCTGTGCGCGCCCTTGCCCTGCAGCGCCCCCTTGTAGGTGACGCGGCTACGACAGGAACGCGCATCGTGCTCGACCAGCAGGCGGTGTTCGTGATGCTGGCCGTGGTCGGTGAAGAAGAGGCCGAGGAGATTGACGTCGCCGCCGTTCCCCGCGAAGGACACCGTCGGCGAGAGTCGGACGAGCGCGCCGCCGAGGGTGACGACCACGTGGCGCAGCCGCGCGTCCCGCCCGACGCGGGCCGCATGGGCGCTGACGTGGATGGTGTCGTCGTCCCAGTCCTGCAGGCTCACCACAGAGAGCTGGGCGCTGTCGCCCAGCACGATCTCGACGTTGTCCGTGAGTGTGCCGGTGCCGGTGTGGTCGAGCACGACGGTGGCACCGGAGAAGGCCCCGGCTTCGATGACGAGATGCCCGTAGGCGGTACCTCCCGCCGCGTGCACCACGATTGTCACGGGCTCGTCGAGCTGGGCCTCGGCCGGGATGCGCACCAGGGTTGCTCTGGGCGAGCGCGCGAGCCCGAGGGCCGACAGGCGGTCCAGGGGCACGAGCGCGCGGCCGACGGCAGGATCGCCGGTTCCCACGGTCGTCACCATGACCTCTGCGGGAGCCACCACGTCGACCGATACCTTGCCGTCGGGCTCGGGCCCCGCGAGAAGGCCGCGTAGCAGGCGGAGCGGGGTGAAGCGCCACTCCTCCTCCTGGCCCGTCGGGATCGGGAAGTCATCTGGGTTGCGGCTGCGCAACCGGACCGAGCGCTGCCCCGTGCGGTGCGGGACGTGGGCGCCCGTGCCGCCGCCGAACGGGCCGGGCGGCGCCGGCTCGCCGGCACGCACTGTGTCGTGCCCGGGGTCGGCCGCCCGTGCCGCCCGTGCCGCCCCGGCCGCCCCTGCCGATACAGCCGACACAGCCGGCTCGGGCGCGACTGGCACAGGTTCCTCCGGGGCGCGGTACGTCACGATCTCGTCGGTGTCGGGCAGGCGGATCGTGCTCACCCGACCGCCCCCTCCATCTGCAGCTCGATCAGGCGGTTGAGCTCGAGCGCGTACTCCATCGGCAGCTCGCGCGCGATCGGCTCCACGAAGCCGCGCACGACCATCGCCATCGCCTCGTCCTCGGACATGCCGCGGCTCATCAGGTAGAACAGCTGGTCCTCCCCCACCTTCGACACGGTCGCCTCGTGCCCGATCGACGCGTCGTCCTCCCGGACGTCGACATACGGGTACGTGTCGGACCGGCTGACCGCGTCCACCAGCAACGCGTCGCACTTGACCGTGGACCTGGCGTTGCGCGCGCCCTCCTGGATCTGGACCAGCCCGCGGTAGGACGTGCGACCACCGACGCGTGCCACGCTCTTGCTCACGATCTGGCTCGACGTGTTCGGCGCGACGTGCACCATCTTCGCGCCGGCGTCCTGGTGCTGGTTCTCCCCGGCGAACGCCACCGACAGCACCGCGCCCTTCGCGTGCTCGCCGAGCAGCCACACCGACGGGTACTTCATCGTGACCTTCGAGCCGATGTTGCCGTCGATCCACTCCATCGTCGCGCCCTCATGCGCCACCGCACGCTTGGTGACGAGGTTGTAGACGTTGGTCGACCAGTTCTGGATCGTCGTGTAGCGGCAGCGGGCGCCCTTCTTGACGATGATCTCGACGACCGCCGAGTGCAGCGAGTCGGACGAGTAGATGGGCGCGGTGCAGCCCTCGACGTAGTGCACATAGGCGCCCTCGTCGACGATGATGAGCGTGCGCTCGAACTGGCCCATGTTCTCGGTGTTGATCCGGAAGTAGGCCTGCAGCGGGATCTCGACGTGCACGCCCTTCGGGACGTAGATGAACGACCCGCCGGACCACACCGCGGTGTTCAGCGCAGCGAACTTGTTGTCGCCGGCCGGGATGACCGAGCAGAAGTAGTCGCGGAAAAGATCCTCGTGCTCGCGCAGGCCGGTGTCGGTGTCGAGGAAGAGGACGCCCAGCTTCTCCAAATCCTCGCGGATTTTGTGGTAGACGACCTCGCTGTTGTGCACCACGAGGCCCTCGGCGATGAAGTTGTGCGGCCCGTCGACCTCGATGTCGTAGACCGGTTCGACGTCGAACTCCTCGATGGCCGTGACGCGCGCGAAGCCGAGGTGTTCGGTGACAGGTGCTCCGAAGGTTGCCCCACGCCCGCTGGTCGCCGAGTGCGCGTCCTTGCGCTGCGCGAACCGCGAGGTGCTACGGGGGTTCCGGCAGCCGAGCCGCTCGAAGTCCCCGATGATCCCGAGTCGGAAGGTGCCACCGATGCGCGTCAGGTCGTGCCGGTGCGGCTGCGTGAAGGCCGACGGGCCGGCCACTCGAAGCCCGCACAGTTCGGCAAGCTCCCCCGCCTGCTCGACCAGTGGCGCGCTGGCGCACGTCAGCAGTACGGAGCCGCTCTGGTCTGGGCGAACATATCCCTCGGCGTCCACCCAGCCGCCGAGGAAGGCCAGCCGCTCGCCCTCCGGCAGCCCGAACACCCAGTCGGGGACCCGCTTGTTGCGAGACGTCCCGGCAAAGCCGAGCTGCCACATCCAGTCGACGAGCGCTTTCGAGTGGATGACGATCCGGTGCCCGTCCGCACCGGCGATCGCGCGCAGGCCGAACAGCCCGGCCACCACCCGCACGATCTCGGTGCAAACCTCCGCGTCCTTCTCACGTATCGCAAACTGAATGCGGTGGGTGCGGCCCGAGCTCTCCATCTTGCCGTCGCCCAGATAAAGGCCGAGCAGCCACATGAGGTCGGGTGAGGTCCGCTCGGGTGCGCAGATGCCTGGTGCCGGGGGCAACTGCATCGACTCGCCCCATTCGGGGAGACTGCGGGGCACTGCGATGAGGTCGCCCACCTGCAAATCGCCGACCGTCACCCAGCGGCGGCCGGAACGGGCCTGCTGCTGGCCGGGATTGTTCTCGTCGCGCAGCGCAAGGACGGGGTGATTGTCCGTCGCCCGGATCTTTCGGCTGCCCACCCGCACTTCGTACGTCTGGCGCACGTCGGTTTGCGCGGCGGCCCGGACCGCGACGGTGCGGAATCGTTCGGTCGTCTCGTCATAGGCAAAGACAGAGTCGCCTGGCTCGATTTCCTTGATGGGCACCTGACCGCGATTCGCAGTCCAAACCCTGGTGTCGCCGGTCAGACATTCGTACTGCGCGGCCACGCCGGCGATAAGCCGCTGCTTTTCCGCCGCCGGTATGCCCAGTCTGTCGTAGGTGTTCCTGATGTCGGCGGGCAGGTCGTCCCAGGACTCCGCTTGCTTCTCCGTCGAGCGGACGAAGTACTTGATGCGGTCGAAGTCGATGCCGCTCAGATCGGCGCCCCAGGCCGGCATCGGCTTGCGCCCGAACAGTTTCAGGCCCTTCAGGCGCATGTCGAGCATCCACTGCGGCTCACTCTTGCGACCGCTGATGTTGCGCACCACGGCCTCGCTCAAACCGCGCTGGACATCATCGGCATAGGCATCCGAGTCGGCCCATCCGAACTTGTAGGAGCCGAGGCCGGCCAGCTGCTCGGAAGCGGTGGAAGTCATTCAGCGTCCTTTCCGGACGTCCTGGTGAGGGGCATCGGAGCGTTGACAGGAATGTGGGTCGTGCAGACGCCGTCGCCGTGGGCGATGGTCGCCAGCCGCTGCACGTGTGTGCCGAGCAGCCGGGACAGCGCCTCGGTCTCGGCCTCGCACATCTGCGGGAATTCGGTGGCCACCGAGTGCACCGGGCAGTGGTGCTGGCAGAGCTGGGTCCCCGAGGGCAGCGTCGAGACCGTGGCCGCGTAGCCAGCTGACGACAACGCCTCGGCCACTGCTGACGCCCGCTGCGCGGGATCGCCGCGGGAGCCGAGATCGGCGACCACATCGTCGAGGCGGTGTTCCAGTTCCCGGGCCCGACGGTCGGCGAACTCGCGGACGGCCGGTTCACCCGCTGCTTCTGCGAGGAAGTGCAGCGCCTGGTGCGCAAGCTCGTCATAGGCGGCCGGACCGGCCGCGTGCCCCTGCTCGGACAGCGCGAACAGCCGCGCCGGGCGACCGCGGCGGCGGGGCCCCCGCCGTCGCCGCTCCCACACCATGATCGTGCCGTCGGCCAGCATGGCGTCGAGGTGCCGGCGAATTGCCGCCGGCGACGGCCCCAGCTGCTCCCCCAGCGTCGCGGCCGAGGACGGGCCGAGGTCGAGCAGAAGCCGGGCGACGCGATCGCGCGTGCGCCCCTCGTCGCGCTCCTCCAGGCTCAGGGACGCGACACCGCCCCGAGCCTCGGACTCCACCGCCACGGTTTCCACAACGCCATCGTGACGTATTTCCATCCCAGAGTCGAGCCGAAGCACCGGTCCGGGCACCAGGGCAGGTGGCTGGGGCGGCGGGTGGGAGCCCGGATATCGGCGCCGACACCGCGAGCCGGTCACTGGCAACGAGAATCCGGATCGGCGTCGCTTGCCGGGCGGGTGCGACCTCACCCGCCCGGCCTACAGTTGCCCCCGGCCGGCTGTCGACCCGGCCTGGGAGGCAGACGTGAAGTTCCTGGTGCTGTGGCAGCTGGAGTTGTCCCGGGTGTCGGCGGACCTCGTCCGGCTGGTCGCGCGGATGCCTGAGCACGCGCGGCCCCTCGAGGAACGTGGCAAGGTGATCGGCCGCTACCACGTCGTCGGCTCCCACGGCGGGGCCTGGATCTACGACGTGGCGTCCAACGAGGAGCTCGAGATGCTGCTGGCCAGCTCGCCCGTCTACAACTTCGCCCACTACCAGGTGTTCCCGCTCGCGGACATGTCCGCGCTGCCCGTCCAGCCCCCGCCCGGCGCCGCCTGAGCGAGCCGTCCGGCCACGAGGCGCCGGACCAGGGAGACTGCTGGTCACCCACGCACCGTCGACGAGGAGCGTAAAGAATGGCGCCGCTCGCCTGTCGCATCGTGCTCGTGCTGATGGCGCCAGACGGTGGCGGCACCGCAACACGATGATCGTGCTGTTGCTGATGTTCTGCGCCCTGCTCATCGGGCAGGGCAGCACGGGGCTGTCGTGACGGTCGCCGGATCGGGCCGCAGCCTGGCGGTCAGACTGGCGATCTGGCTCCGCAACGCGCGCTATACGCCGAAGTGGCTCGTCCTGGGCGTGCTCATCGGCATCGTTGCCGGTCTGGGCGCGGTGGTCTTCACGTTCTTCCTCGACGTCGCCACCAGACTGCTGATTGTCGACCTCGGCGGCTACACGCCGGCCGGCACGGTTGGGGACGGCGGGCCCGCACATGCCAGCGACTTCTCCCGACCGTGGGCGATTCCGCTGGTGGTGGCGGCCGGCGGCCTCGCCGCCGGGATCCTCGTGTTCGGCTTCGCCCCGGAGGCGGAGGGACACGGCACCGACGCGGCCATCGAGGCCGTGCAGAAGCACCCGAAGGGCGTCCGGGCACGCGTTACCGTGATCAAGACCCTGGCGTCGGCCCTGACCATCGGCTCCGGTGGGTCGGGCGGCCGGGAAGGTCCCACGGCCCAGATCTCGGCGAGCTTCGGCTCGATCCTGGCACGCAAGCTCAACCTCACACCGGAGGACAGCCGCCTGGCGGTGGCCACGGGCATCGGGTCGGGAATCGGGGCCATCTTCCGGACGCCGCTGGGAGGGGCGGTCCTCGGCGCAGAGATCCTCTATCGGGACGACATCGAAGCGGACGCGCTCATACCTTCTGTCATCGCGTCGGTGACCGGCTACGGCATCTTCGGTGCGATCACGGGGAACTTCGGGCCGATCTTCGGGTACAACTCCGACGCCCTCCTGGTGGGCGCCGGTCAGGTAGCAATGATCGCTCTGGTCGGGGTGGCCTGCGGGTTGCTGGGACGGCTCTACATCACGACCTTCTACGGGCTGACGAACTTCTTCCACCGCACCCCGCTCCCCCGGATGGCCCGTCCGGCGCTGGCGGGCCTCGCGGTCGGGGCGCTCGGCCTGCTGGTCCCGGGAGTGCTGGGCACCGGGTACGGGGTGCTGCAGGAGACGCTCAACCGGGCGGACCTGCTCGACATGGCGCTGTGGGCGGTGCTCGCCCTCCCCTTCGTCAAGATCCTCGCGACGAGCCTGACCATCGGGTCGGGCGGCTCCGCGGGTGTCTTCGGCCCGGGAATGGTGGTCGGTGGCGCGGCGGGCGCCGGTATCTGGCGGCTGTTCGAGCTGGCGGGAGTGGCCCCGGACAGCCCGGCGCCGTTCGTCATCATCGGGATGACGGCGTGCTTCGGGGCCATCGCGCACTCTCCCCTCGCTGTGATCATTATGGTGTCCGAGATGACCGGTAACCTGACCCTGCTTCCGGCCGCCATGGTGGCGATCGCGATCGCCACCTTCATCGTCGGCGAGCAGACGATCTACAAGAGCCAACTGGTCAGCCGGGCCGACGTCGACTGGGAGGCACTCGGTGAAGGGCCGGGTACCGCCGGTGGGCAGCCCGGTGAGCAGCCGGAGACACCTGGCATTCGCCTCGAGGCCCTGGGCGACCGGCTCGCCTACACGGCACGCATCGAGTCGGTCACGATGACTCCGGACGACTGGGGGCTGCGCGGGGGACCGGAGGTCGCCTGGGCCAGCCGCGAGCTGAACGCCGCCCTGCGTGAAGCGGTCAACGAGCCCGGCAGCACCCGTGACAGCGTCCGGACGCGCATGGACGCCGTCTTGGCCAGGATGGTGGATCCCCGCGACAACCCTGAGCCCGGAGCGGTACTCGGCAGAATGCTCGACCTGCTCTTCGGCGCCGGAAAGGCCCGGCCGTGACCGCTGCCGAACCGTCTCACCCCGGCAACCTGGGCAGCACTGAAAACGTCGGCCTGCACGCCCCGGCGATCCCGGGACCGGGCCGTCCCCGCGCCATACACTCCGGATCGTGACTGACCTCGCCGTCGAGGTCGTCGGGCTCGTCAAGTCCTATTCGGGGGTGCGGGCGGTCGACGACCTCTCGCTCGCCGTGCCACCTGATCAGGTCACGGCCTTGCTGGGTCCCAACGGCGCGGGCAAGACGACCGCCATCGAGATTTGTGAGGGCTTCCGCCGCCAGGACGGTGGGCTCGTGCGCGTCCTCGGTCTCGATCCCCGCCGCGACGGGAGGCGGCTGCGTCCGCGGGTCGGGGTGATGCTGCAAGACGGCGGTGCCTACCCGAGCGCCCGTGCCGGCGAAATGCTGCGCCTGCTGGCGGCGCACAGCGCCCACCCGCTCGACCCTGCCCTCCTCCTCGACGCGCTGGGGCTGGCAACCTGCGCGCGTACGGCCTACCGGCGCCTGTCCGGTGGGCAGCGGCAGAGGCTGTCCTTCGCCCTGGCCATCGTCGGGCGTCCCGAACTGGTCTTCCTGGACGAGCCGACCGCCGGCCTGGACGTCCAGGCACGCCGGCTCACATGGGAGATGATCGAGCTGCTGCGCGAGAGCGGGGTCACCGTCGTGCTCACCACCCACGCGATGGACGAGGCGGAGCGACTCGCCGACAGCGTCGTCATCATCGACCGGGGGCAGGTGATCGCGGCCGGGACCCCCGCCGAACTCACCCGTGGCGGGGCGGAGGGGCAGCTGCGCTTCCGCGCCGCGCCCGCCCTCGACATCGATCAGCTCCGCCTGGCTCTGCCCACCTCCGCCCGGGTCACCGAACGGACTTCCGGCCAGTACCTCGTGGAGGGGCAGATCGATCCGCAGCTGCTGGCGACAGTCACCGCGTGGTGCGCGTCGAACGGGGTGTTGCCCGAAGACCTGCGCGTCGAGCAGCGCAGCCTGGAAGACGTCTTCATTGACCTGACCGGCTCGGAGTTGCGGGCGTGACCGCCTCCTCATGGCGGCCCGGTCTGGCAGATCGCCGCAGGCTGCCCGCGGTCGCCGAGCTTCGGCCGGCCCCGGGCGCGGCACCCCTCTCGCGGATGCTGGCAGCGCAAGCCCTGCTGGAGCTGCGGCTCACGCTGCGCCGGGGCGAGTCCATCCTGCTCACGCTGATCATTCCGGTGGGGCTCCTGGCCTTCTTCACGTCGGTGGACGTCGTGGCGGTCGACGGCGACCGGGTCGACTTCCTGGTGCCCGGCGTCCTCGCCCTGGCGGTCATGTCGAGCGCGTTCACCGGCCTGGCCATCGCGACCGGCTACGAACGGGCGTACGGGGTGCTCAAGCGGCTGGGCGCGTCTCCCCTGCCGCGCTCCATCCTGCTGGCCGGCAAGATCCTCGCGGTGCTGGCGGTGGAGGCGCTGCAGGTGCTGATGCTCGTGGCGGTCGGTTTCGCTCTCGGCTGGAATCCCCACGGCCCGGCGGTACCGGCCATCGCCGCTGTCGCGCTACTCGTGCTCTTGGGAACGGCCGCCTTCGCCGGGCTCGGCCTGCTGCTGGCCGGCACGCTGCGAGCCGAGGCGACCCTGGCCGCCGCGAACGGGCTCTGGGTGGTGTTTCTGCTGCTCGGCGGGGTCATCTTTCCGTTGTCCCGGCTCCCGGAAGGGCTACAGACCCTCGGCAAGGCGCTGCCGACGGCGGCCCTGTCGGACGCGTTGCGCAGCGTCTTGGAGGCCGGCACCGGCCTCCCCGTAGGCGACGTCGCCGTGCTGGTCGCGTGGGCGGCCGCCGGCCTGTCGCTAGCGGCCCTCACGTTCCGGTGGGAGTAGCCTTGCCCCTTGGCCGGGAATATCCGGTTACGACCCGGTAACACCGGGCCCACATCGGTTCGAACGGTTTCGCAACGGGAATGGAGATCGCGATCACGATCCCGCGGACCATTCTCCAGCGCATGAAGGTGCTGCCCCGCACGCGCGCCTTCCCGTGACCCGGCTTCCCCCCGCTCGGCGGGAGTGGCTGGGCGGTCCCTATCCGCCCAGCCACTGAGCAGGCCCACACCACGCCAACACGGCAATCTCCCAGGCGGAGACTGCGATTTGTGGTGGGCGCCGGCTCGCCGTGACGGCGCGCCGCACGGTGTTCCCGTGGCGCTCGGCCGCAGAATGAGGCGTGGTGGACGTCCCGGCCGAGCGGTCATGACCCCGCGCGACGACGGCCACGGCCCGACCGCAAACAAGCCGCGGGCTGCCGACGAGCCGAGCCCGTCCCTGGCGAAGATCACTGCCGACTGGCTGGCCGATCGCCGAGTCACGGCGCGGGGTGACACCCAGCGGACCGAGCAGGCCTACCGGAACGACCTGGCCCTGGTGGCGGAGCGAATCCTGCGCTCGCAGGGCCGTACGGACGATGCCGGCTTCGCGATGTCCCGGCTGTCCATCGCGGCCTTCGACGTGGCGAGTGTCCGCGGGGCGCTCTCCCAGCTGGCGGCCGACGGCTACGCGGAGGCCACGCGAGCGCGGGTGACGTCCACCGTGCGCGGCCTGTACCGGTGGCTCACCGAGACTGGGCTCATCGACGGGGACCCGTCAGCCCGGCTTCCCCGCTGGCGGGCGCGGGAGCGGCTGCCGTCCGCGTTCAGCGTTGACGAGCTCCGCTCGATCCTCGCCGCCGCCGCGACCCCCGACCCTGCCGCCAAGCCCGCCGTCCGGTGGCCCCGCCGGGATCGTGCCCTTGTCGCCGTCCTGGCCGGCTCGGGGATCCGGGCCAGCGAGTGCGTCGGGCTCGCCGTCTCCGCCCTCACCCGGAACCCGGCAAGCCGGCTTCGTGTACACGGCAAGGGCGGGAAGACCCGAACGGTCCCCGTCCCGCAAGAGGTCGTCGACGCTGTCGACGACTACCTCGCCGACAGGGGCGAGAAACTCACCTCGCCCGGCCCTCACGACCCCCTGTTCGTCCGCACCAATGGCCGCGCGCTGACGCGCCAAAGCCTGTACTACCTCGTGGACCGCTGGGCCGCGCGGGCCGGCGTCGATCGGCCCGACGGCGAGGCGGTGCACGCCTTCCGGCACACCTACGCCCGTGGCTTGGTCGACAACGGGGTGCCAGTCACCGCGGTTCAGCAGCTTCTGGGCCACGCAGGTCTCAACACGACCCAGGTCTACCTGCGGATGACCGGGTCAGGCCTACACGACGCGGTTCAAGCCGCAGAGATTCGCTCCTTGCTCCGCGACGTCAACGTGAACGTCTCCCCCACCGGCGTGGACCCCTCGACGGGCGAGAACGGTCAGCGGCTTTCCAGCCGGTAGACCCGGCGCGCGTTGGCGGCGCCCACGAGGCGGGCGATGCGCTCGGCGTCGGCGGTGGAGCAAGCACCATGTGCTATCCAGGAGTCAAGGACGCGACCGAACGCCTCACGGAACAGCGCGGCGCCGGTGCAGAACAGCTCGGGGAGCCCGAAGGCATCCGTGGAGAAGAGCAGCTTCGCGAACGGTGTCAGCTCCAAACACTCAGCGAGATAGCCGGGTGCACCAGCTCCAACATGATTGAGGGCGAGCCCGACGTCAGCATGGACGTGCGGGAACACCTGAGCCAGCCAGGCCGCCTGCCGGTGGTAGGGATGGCAGTGCAGCAGGACGACCGGCACCCCGGCGGGCTCGACAGCGGCCAGGAAGTCGGCGAGCAGAGCGGGGTCGCTGCGATGCAGGCGCACGTCCCGGTCACCGAAGCCGGTGTGGATCTGCAGGGGCAAGCCGAGGTCGAGCCCCGCCCACACGCAGTGCCGGACAACAAGCGCGTCGCGCAGTCGCCACCGGCCCTCCTGCTCGCCCTCGACGAGCCAGGCTGCGGCAGCCCGGCGTACCTCGCTGTCGTGCGGGCGGTGTCCCGGCAGGTCCAGCCCGCACCGGTAGGCAGCGATTGACTTCACCGCCACCGCCCCCGCACTCGCGCGGCGGAGCCGCTCGCCGAAGTCGTCAGCGAAGGACGCCGCGGTCGTGCCCGCGCGCGCCACGTCCTCGGCGACGCTTTCCAACCGGACGACGACGTGTCCCCGTGCCCCCGCTGCCTCGGCCAGCTCGGCGGGACTGGACAAGTCAGGACCGCGTAGCCCCGTGTCGACGAGCACGTCGGACAGAAGTGCTGCCCGCAGCAACCGCCGGGTCGACTCCGCGGTGCCCAAACGGGCCCGCACGGCGAGATAGGCGGCAGCGTCCGCGTGGGGTTCCAGCCCGAGAACGGGCGCGCACCAGCGGCGCACCGCCAAGCCGACCGGGGTGTCGAACATCGTGGTTCCGGGCGGCGCCGGGGCGTCCGACTCGGTCAAGCCGCGCTCCACACCGGCCCGGTCCAGCTCCGTCAATAGCACGCCGTGGCAGTGGTGGTCGACCAGGGGCAGACCCGCCAGCACGTCGGAAGCGGGCACCTAGAACCGCCAGCGCGTCGCGGCGGCGATCTCTTCAGGAGTCCGATCGGCGAACAGACCGACCTCGGCACGCCGCACCGCGAGGAAGGATTCGAAGAGGGCATCCCCCATGGCTGCGCGCAGGTCATCGGAGCCCTCGAGGTGCGAGATCGCTTCCGGCAACGACTGCGGCAGTCTCCGCACACCGAGCGAGTCCAGCTCAGCCGCCGGCTTGCGCGCCGGGTCGCCGGTCACCTCCGGTGGCAGCTGCCGCCGCGCGTCCACGCCTGCGAGCCCGACCGCGATCACCGCGCCGACCACCAGGTAGGGATTGGCGCTCAGGTCGAAGCTCTTGAGCTCGGCATTGGCCGCGGACGACTCGCTGCCGATCGTCCCGGTGATGAAGCGCAGCGCCGCCTCCCGGTTCTCCCGGCCCCAGCAGGCGTAGGCGCCCGCCCAGCGCGAGGGCAGGAGCCGCAGGTAACTGGCCACACTGGGGGATCCGACGGCCGACAGCGCCGGCAGCGCATCCAGCAGGCCGGCGAGCATCGACTCACCACGACCGGTCAGCCCGTACGGCCCGGACCCCCCGGCGAACAGGTTGCGCGGCCCGTCCCAGGCGCTCAGATGCAGGTGCCCGCCGTTGCCGACCTGGCCGGCGACGACCACCGGCGCGAACGAGGCGCGCAAGCCATGCCGCCGTGACACCGCCTGGATCGTCTGGCGCACGAGCACCGCGTCGTCTGCGGCCGACACGGGGTCGGCCGCGGCGACCGAGACCTCGAACTGCCCCGGCGCGTACTCCGGATGGAACTGTTCGACCGCGACGTCCTGCTGGCCCAGTGCCGACAGAATGTGGGCCGCGTAGTCCGACAGCTCAACCAGGCGCGTCATCCCGTACGCCGGGCCACGGCATGCCGGGACCGTGTCGTCGTCCGGGGGCCGCGCGTCCGGCTCCCCGCCGCCGGCGCGGTCAGGCCCGACGAACCACTCCACCTCGAACGCCATGCGGAACGTCAAGCCCCGCGCGCGGGCGGCTTCGACCATGCGGGCCGCGAACCCGCGCTGGCACGCGGGATAGGCCTCGTCGTCCTGGGTCACGCGATCCGCGGGCGCCCATGCCCAGCCAGGCTGTGCCGCCAGGCCGACGAGACGGTCGAGGTCGGGCAGGAGCCGAAGATCACCACCCGGCCCGCCGACGAGTCGGCTCGCGGTCATGCTGTCGTCGACGACGAACACGTCGAACGCCGGGGACGCGCCCACACCCCAGGCGGCGGCGCGTCCAAGCATGGCGGTGGGCACGGCCTTCACCCGAGTGAGGCCCGCGTTGTCCACCCAGGTCACGGCGACTCCCCGCACGCCGTCGGCCGTCAGTCCCGCGGCGATCCGGCCTGCCCGGCTCGCCCGCTCGCTGCGCTCCCGCTCGTTCATGGCGTCGTCTCCCGCAGTGGCTGGCCCGCCCGGTGCGCGGGACGATACCCGGCCGGTCTCATGCAACGGTCCCGGCGGCCGACCTTGACCCGGCCCGACGCTTCTACGCGGACAAGCTCGCCCTGACCCCGGCGCGCGAGACCCCCGGCGGGGCATCGCTTGGGGGCCTCCGGTCCGGGGCATAGGGTGACCCGCATGTCCAACGGCAGC
This sequence comes from Frankiaceae bacterium, assembly GCA_017882765.1. Lineage (GTDB taxonomy): Bacteria > Actinomycetota > Actinomycetes > Frankiales > Frankiaceae > JADGOW01. Next base: position 701 of record JADGOW010000008.1, on the reverse strand, counting down.
ACCTCCCTCGGCGCATTGGCCGGTCTCGACACCGCCACGAAAGCGCTGCTGGGCTTGCGCCTCGGCTTAGCCGCCAGCACCTGGGTGGCCCCTCGCAAGACCGTGTGCCTGTTCGGCATCGACGCCGACGAGAACCCCGTGGTGCCCTACGTGGGTCGGCTGTTCGGGTCGCGCGAGGCATGGATGGCCGCCGAAGTGGTGCTGGCAGCCGACAACGGCGCCCGGCGTCAGCTCCTGACCAGGCACACGGCTGTGGATGCCGCCGACCTGGTCGCCACGATCTTGGGCTGGCGGGCGGGATACCTGTCGCGCCGCGCGGCCGCTGCCACCGCCCTCGCCGCTGTGAGCGCACTCGGCTTGGCCGCCGCATCCATCGCGGGCAAGAAGGGCTGACTCCGCTCGGCATGTGGCGTAGGCGCGCACACCGCGACGCGGAGCACGAAGCTGCCCCAGCGCCCGGCGACTACGAGGTGAGCCGCTCGGAGGACGAATGGCGTGCCCTGCTCACGCCCGAACAGTTCCGTGTCCTCAGGCAGGCCGGGACCGAACGGGCGGGCACCGGCCGCTATGCCTACAGCCACGACGACGGCATTTACCGCTGTGCGGCGTGCGGTCAGCAGCTGTTCGACTCGCGAACGAAGTTCGACTCGGGCACCGGCTGGCCGAGCTTCTTCCAGGCGCTGCCCGGCACGATCGACACC
>JADGOW010000240.1 GCA_017882765.1 Frankiaceae bacterium | reverse complement strand
CCGCCGCTCCCGCGCCACGCGTACCGGTCGCCGACTGACTCTCCTCGCCCGGCGGCGGGCGGGGGCGGCGCGTGTGGCGCCGGTCAGGCCGGCGTCGCGGCGGCCACGATGTCGCCGGCCACCACGTCGAGCAGCTGCCCACACCAGTCGAGCAACGCCCGGTCGCGTAGCTGCGGGGCGCCGAGCCGGCCTGTTGTCGTGGGCAGCGGGACGAGCACCTGGCCGGCGGCCGCCTTCACGATCGAGCCCTTGTAGAGCCGCTGCAGGCGCAGGGTCTGGCTCTCCCGCAGTTCCAGGGGGCTGAACCGGACGTACTTGCCCTGCAGCGTCACCTCGGCCAACCCGTACCCGCGGGCCAGCACGCGGAACGCCGCGACCGCCAGCAGGCTCTCCACCGGTTCGGGCAGCGGGCCGTACCGGTCGAGCAGCTCGGCGCGCACCTCGGTCAGGTCGGCCTCCGACGCGGCCGACGCCAGCCGCCGGTAGGCCTCGAGCCGCAGCCGTTCGCTCGGGACGTAGTCGTGCGGCAGGCTCGCGTTGACCGGCAGCTCGACCTTGACCTCCGCCAGCTCCTCGACCTTCGTGCCCTTGAAGTCGGCGACCGCTTCCCCGACGAGCCGCACGTAGAGGTCGAAGCCCACGGCCGCGATGTGCCCGGACTGCTGGCCCCCGAGCAGGTTCCCCGCGCCACGGATCTCCAGGTCCTTCATCGCGACCGCCATGCCCGAGCCCAGCTCGGAGTTCTGGGCGATGGTGGCGAGCCGATCGTGAGCTGTTTCGGTCAGTGGGCGCTCCATCGGATACAGGAAGTAGGCGTAGGCGCGTTCCCGGCCCCGGCCCACCCGGCCGCGCAACTGGTGCAGCTGGGACAGCCCCATCACATCGGCCCGTTCGACGACGAGCGTGTTCGCATTCGGGATGTCCAGCCCGCTCTCCACGATCGTCGTGCAGACGAGGACGTCGAAGCGCTTCTCCCAGAAGCCGATCATCACTTGCTCGAGGGCGTCCTCGTGCATCTGCCCGTGCGCCACCGCGACCCGCGCCTCGGGCACCATGTCGCGGAGCCGCTTGGCGGCGCGGTCGATCGACTCGACCCGGTTGTGAATGAAGAAGACCTGGCCCTCACGGAGGAGCTCCCGCCTGATCGCGGCGGCGATCTGGTTGTCCTGGTGCGGGCCGACGAAGGTCAGCACCGGGTGCCGCTCCTCCGGGGGCGTGTCGATGGTGGACAGCTCGCGGATGCCGGTGATCGACATCTCCAGCGTGCGGGGGATCGGGGTCGCGCTCATCGTGAGGACGTCCACCGCCGTTCGCATGTGCTTGAGGAACTCCTTGTGCTCGACGCCGAACCGCTGCTCCTCGTCCACGATGATCAACCCGAGGTTCTTGAATCGGGTGGACGCCGACAGCAGCCGGTGAGTGCCGATCACCACGTCGACGGTCCCGTCGGCCACGCCCTCGACGGCGGCCTGCTGCTCCTTCACCGTGTTGAACCGGCTGGCTGCCGCGACCTTCACCGGGAACGGTGCGAACCGCTCCTTGAATGTCGACAAATGCTGCTGCCCCAGCAGGGTCGTGGGGACGAGGACGGCCACCTGCTTGCCGTCCATGACGGCTTTGAACGCCGCGCGCACCGCGATCTCCGTCTTGCCGTAGCCGACGTCTCCGCAGATCACCCGGTCCATCGGGACCGGTTCCTCCATGTCGGCCTTGACCTCGTCGATCGCGGCGAGCTGGTCGGGTGTCTCGCGGTAGGGGAAGGCGTCCTCCAGCTCGCGCTGCCAGGGCGTGTCCGGCCCGAAGGCGTGGCCGGGCGAGGCCATCCGGGCGCTGTAGAGGCGGATGAGCTCGGCGGCGATCTCGCGGACGGCCTTGCGCGCCCGGCCCTTGCGCTTGGCCCAGTCCGAGCCGCCGATCCGGTCGAGCGTGGGGGCTTCGCCGCCGACGTAGCGGCTGACCAGCTCGAGCTGGTCGGTCGGGACGTAGAGCTTGTCGTCCCGCGCGTACGCAATCACCAGGTACTCGCGCCGGCCGCCGTTGACGGTGCGGGTCACCATCTCCAGGTACCGCCCGACGCCGTGGTGCTCGTGGACGACCGCCTCGCCGGGCTTGAGCTGCAGCGGGTCGATGCCGCGCCGACGGCGGCTGGGCATCCGGCGCATGTCTTTGGTCGAGACGCCCCGCTGGCCGGCGAGGTCGGTCTCGGTGACCACGGCCAAACCCAGGGGACGGCTGACGAGCCCGCTGGTGAGCTGCCCGCAGGTGACCGTGACGAGGCCGGCGACGGGCTCCGCGTCCTCGGTGAGCCGGGCGGCGATGTCGCCGTCGCGCAGCAGTTCCACGAGCCGCTGCGCCGGGCCGTGCCCCTCCGTGACCAGGACGACGCGCCACGATTCGCTCAGCCAGGTGCGGACGTCGGCCAGGAACGCCTCGGTGTCACCGCGGTATTCGGGCGCGGCACGCAGCGCCGGGACGGCGGTGCCTTCCTGCAGCTCGGTGTCGGACGTGAAGGGGGTGATGGCACACCACCCGGTCCCGGCTGCCGCCGCAGCGTCCTGGACGTCGGTGAGTGGCAGGTAGGCGGCATCGGCGAGGTCCACCGGGGCCCGTCCGCCGAACGCGGCCGCCGACCAGCTCGCGTCCAGGAACTCCTGGCTGGTGCGGACCAGCTCGCTGGCTCGCGTGCGCACCCGCTCGGGGTCGCAGGTCACGATCTGCGTACCGGCCGGCAGCTCGTGGACCAGCAGCGTCAGGCGCTCGGCGAGCACGGGCGCGAAGGCCTCCATCCCCTCCGTGGGGATGCCTTCGGCCAGCCGGTCACAGATGTCGGACAGTTCGGGATGGGCGTCGGCGAGGTCCCTGGCCGTGGCGCGGACCTCGTCGGTCAGGAGCAGCTCACGGCACGCCGGCGCCCACAAGCCTGCGTCGGCGACGCCCAGGCTGCGCTGGTCGGCGACCGCGAAGTGGCGCACCTCGTCCACCGCGTCGCCGAAGAACTCGACCCGGACGGGGTGCTCTTCAGGGGGCGGGAAGACATCGAGGATGCCGCCTCGCACCGCGAACTCGCCGCGCCGTTCCACCAGTTCGACCCGGGTGTAGGCGAAGTGGGACAGGCGGGCCACGACGTCTTCCAGGGCCGCTTCGTCGCCCGGGCGCAGGGTGACCGGCTGCAGGTCGCCGAGCCCGGCGATCTGCGGCTGCAGCATCGAGCGCACGGGGGCGACGACCACGCGGAGCGGGCGGCCGGCCGGGTGCGCCAGCCGGTGCAGCACGGCCAGCCGCCGTCCCACCGTGTCGGCGCGGGGGCTGAGCCGTTCGTGCGGGAGCGTCTCCCAGCTCGGATACAGGGCTACGGCGTCGGGGTCGAGCAGGCAGGTGAGGGACTCGGTGAGGTCTTCGGCCTCCCGGCCGGTGGCGGTGACGGCAACGATGAGCCGGGACGATCCGGCGGCCGCCCCGGCGCCGGTCGCCCCTGTCTGTGCCCCGGCCCGCATCCCAGCGCCGGCGCCCGCCAAGCCCGCGACCAGTAGGGGGCGAGCCGCTGCGGGTGCGACGAGTTCGGCGGGGGGAGGCTCACCGTCGCGAATCCCGGAAAGGACGGGATCAGCCAGGACGGCGTCAACGAGTGCGGCGAGGGTCATCGAGGGCGTCCCTCCGGAGGCGTAGCACAATGCTCCCGGACGGGAGGTGCATGAGGGAGTTCCTCCCAGCTTATGCCCGCGTTGGTGACTCCGGTGGACGGACGACCGGCGGGGCCC
>JADGOW010000239.1 GCA_017882765.1 Frankiaceae bacterium | reverse complement strand
TCGTCCCATGAGCCTGCGCAAGGTGCTGTACACCGCCGAGGCGAGCACTGACGGCGGCCGGGAGGGAGTGGTCCGCTCGTCCGACAGGCGGCTGGAGGTGTCGCTGTCGGTGCCCGTCGAACTGCGGGGTGCCGACGGTGACGGCTCCAACCCAATCACGTCTAGCGGCACGAGCCGCTGGATGGCCGCTGAGCGACCGCTCCGAGCAGCCCAGGGGCGGGGGATAAACGCCGCAATGCGCGCATGGCCGAAATGCAGCAAGTCGGAAGGCTCACGTAGGACACGCTCTGCGCGGCCCTGGCCGGGCCAATTCATAGCCCGTCCTGGCCTCGTCGTGCCGAACGCGGCCGGGACCTGGGGGCCAGCCCCCTCTCCCCGAGGGCGATACTCAGGACCGACAGTTCCTCGCATCGGGTAGTGGCCTTGGCCCTATGGGGGTGCGGCGTGGGGCGCAGGCTCACTGCAGCGAGCCGACTCGCCGACCTTTCCGACGGCGAGACGCTGCAGCTGCTCACCGACGCCGGCGATGCCATCGACAATGACATCCACGCCTGGTGCCGGGCCACCGGACAAGAACTGGTGAGCACCGATCGAACCGACGGCACCTACCGTTACGTGATCAGAAAGAGCCCGGCACGGCGGTCCGACCGCCGATTCGCCGCTGTCATCTCCGATCCCGGCCTCGAGCAGCTGCTCTCGCCGCTTGGTTTCGCGCTGGCAGCCGCCCTCGAAGGCGTCGGCGTCTCGCTGTATTTCCAGGGTCCGGCGGTCCGGGTGCTGACCAAGGGCTGCACCGAGAAACTGCACGGGCCCAGCCGGCCCTTCAGCCGGTTCGCCCGAGCTGGACTCACCAAAGCTGGGCATATCCCGGCGCAAGAGAAGATCAGCCAGCTGCGGACCCTCGGTGCCCAGCTGTATGTGTGCGGCCCTTCGATGCAGCACTTCAAGGTCGCCAAGACCGATTTGGCGTTCGACGACGTGACCATCGCCGAGTATCTGACCTTCATGGAGACGATGGCCCGCGCGGACATCCACGTCTTCGCCCAGTAGTCACGCAAACAACACCCGGCCAAGAAAAGGACGAACCACGGGCCACTTGTGCGTGCCCGCATCGGAGGCTTGTCACATCCCGCGAAATGTACGGCCGTCGCGCGGCTCGCCAATTCGGCTCCCGCAGTCTTCTCCGAGCCTCCTTGCGGGCGTCCGGGTTACGCGCAGTCGTCGCGGCGATGTGTGCAGCAGCACCCGGGCGAGCGCGCCCGGGCGGGATGCTGACCGGGGCCAGCGCCCCGCTCGGCGAGGGTCGCCGCCGCCTCGACGTGGCCCACCAGCTCCGCGAAGCCCGGCCCGACATGCCGGAGGACGACCGGGCCGCAGCGTGGAGGCCGCCGCGCTGGCCTGTCCGGTTTCTGATATCCGATGGTCGGCCCGGACGCTACGGTCATGGCGGTCGGAGTAGTTGGCTAGTTTGACATTGGCGGGGCCAGCGACGGCCAGCGTTGACATTCTCACGTACGCGTGCTTCCAGCCCCACCAGCCGCTATCGGCGTCGATGGCGCAGCGTTTAGCCTGCTCGACACTGTGTGTCGAGATCGATGGCGGTGATGCGGGCGGCGCCGTAGCGTCCAGCGGTCGTCATCGCCGCCAGACCCCGACCCGTCCGCGTCCGGAAATGCGCAGTGGCCGACTGGCGAGCAGGGCCTTCGGCCCTATCATGATCGTCTGGCCGCGGCGAGGGTGTCACTGGTCCGATCGGGTTGGATCGGGTCCGCCGCCCGATTGTGGCTGTCGGTGTGCGGCGGACCTGTGAAGGGTTCTGCGGTGGGTCGCTGCCGGGAGCACCCGGCCGCGGTGCGGGGAGAGGTGGAGCAGGTGGGCAACCCGATATTGAGCGCGCTTACGCGGCCGCAGTTGGAGGACCTCGTCGTCGACCTGTCCAAGCGGTGGCTGGCCCACGATGGGCTGTGGTTTCAGGCGGTCGAGGCGGCCCAGGGCATGTCGGCAGCGATGGGTTACGACGCCACCGCCTGGTCGGCGTTCACGGTGATCGAAGCCAAGCGCATCATGGCGTTCCTCGGTCTGGCCCCCGGCGGGGGATTGGAGGCCTTGGAGCAGGCGCTGCCGCTGCGTCTGTACGGCTTCGTCAACGAGCAGGAGGTGATCCGGGTCGATGCGCGGACCTTGGTGCTGCGTATGAACGACTGTCGAGTGCAGTCTGCGCGGGAGCGGCGTGGCCTGGCCGCGTTCCCCTGCAAGGCAGTGGGACAGGTCGAGTACGCCGGATTCGCCCGGGCCATCGACCCTCGTATCCAGACGCGCTGCCTGGTCTGCCCGCCCGACCCGCATCCCGATGACTTCTACTGCTCCTGGGAGTTCTGCTTGGCCACAAAGGAGGCGAGCGGCGAACCGCGCGCTGCCGAAGACGTCTGAGATCCCCCAGCGGCGGGCTCCTGCCGTTCGGCCCAGTGGATATCTAACGGCCGCTGGGAGGCCACAGGTGACCGAGGGTTTCGGCGGTGAGCCGAGCGACTGCCCTCCCGCGTCACCTGGAAGCGCCCATCCTCGTGGGCAGGCCAGCTGGGCCAGCCCCGTGCCGCCCCGGACCGACGAGCCGCCGCCCAGCGTCGTTTCCGCGGTGCCGGTCAGGTCCGTCTCGCATGGCCTTCTTGCCAGTGCCTTGCCGTCTCCTTCGGGTCCGGTACGCCAGGGGGTGGGTCACCGGCACATCGCGGGCGGCATCCTGGGCGGTATGGACCGCCACGACTGGGACCGCCGGTACGGCGGCACCGACCTCGTCTGGACCGCCGAACCGAACCGGTGGCTTGTCGCCGAGGCGGCCGGTCTGCCGCCGGGCCGGGCCCTGGACCTCGGCTGCGGCGAGGGCCGGAACGCGGTGTGGCTGGCCCGGCAGGGGTGGCAGGTGACGGCCGTCGACTTCTCACCGGTCGCGCTGGCGAAGGGGCGCCGGCTCGCGGCCGGCTCGGGTGGGCCGGCGGTCGACTGGGTCGAGGCGGATGTCCGCACGTACCGCCCGGAACCGGCGGCCTACGACCTCGTCCTGCTCGCCTACGTGCACCTGCCCGAGCCCGACCGCGGCGCCGTTCACCGGGCGGCGGCCCGGGCGGTGGCGCCCGGCGGCGTCCTGCTCGTCGTCGGTCACGACACCACGAACCTGCGGGACGGGGTCGGCGGGCCGCAGGACCCGGCTGTCCTGTTCACGCCGGCCGACGTCGTGGACGATCTCGCGTCGGTCGACGGGCTGGAGGTCGAACGGGCCGAGCGGGTGCTGCGGCCGGTCCCGATGCCCGATGGAGAGCGGCAGGCGGTGGACGCGCTGGTCCGGGTCCATCGTCGCGCGGCACACCCACCGGAGTGACAACTGAGGAGGCGGACATGGAATACGGCCAGGGAATCGAGCTCTTGCTGCCCTATCCGGAGGCGGTGCGGGCGGTCAAGGCGGCGCTCAAGGAGCAGGGCTTCGGTGTCCTCACCGAGATCGACGTCAAGGCCACCATGCGGGAGAAGATCGACCGGGATATCGAGGACTACGTCATCCTGGGCGCCTGCAACCCCCACCTCGCCTCGCGGGCCCTCGACGTCGACCGGCGGATCGGGTTGCTGCTGCCGTGCAACGTCGTCGTCCGCGACGGCGGCAACGGGCGGACCGTCGTCGAGGTGCTCGACCCGCATGTCATGGTCGCTGTCCCCGAACGGGACGAGCTGGCCCCGGTCGCGGACGAGGCCGCGCGCCTGCTATCGGCCGCGCTCA
>JADGOW010000238.1 GCA_017882765.1 Frankiaceae bacterium | reverse complement strand
CCTCGCGCCGTCCCCGCCGGCCGGGCCGGGTACGGCGGGTGCTGCGCAGCCGCGCCTTTGTGGTGTCGCTGGTCGTCCTCCTGCTTGCGGTTGCGGCGGCCGGAGTGTGGGGCGTCAAGCGCGTTCGAGCAGTCGAGGCGGCCGTTGCCCAGGTCCAGTCGCATTCCGAGGCCTTCCAGGCGGCGGTCACTGCTGGCGACGACGCGACCGCACGCAGCGAGTTGGACGCGCTGCAGAGCGCCACTGCGCGGGCCCGCGCCCTGACTTCCGGAACTGCGTGGGGGGCGGCAAGCTACGTCCCCTTCGTCGGTGGCTCCGTGTCGGCGGCGCAGGAACTGCTTTCCGTCGCCGATGACGTGAGCCACCAGGTCCTGCCGCCGCTGCAGAGCGCCACGCAGGGGCTGGGCGCGCAGACCCTCGACAACGGCCGGTCCGCGATCAACCTGGCGGCTCTGGCAGGCGCGCGGGACGACGTCGCGCAAGCCCAGGCAGCCCTGGCCCCGTTGCGCGCCCGACTGGCCGAGGTGCCGGCCAGCGGCCTGATCGGCCCGATCGGCGACGCGCGCGCCACCCTGGCCGGGGACCTGGACGAGACCGCGGGACGCCTGCGCACGGCCGGGTCGAACCTTTCCATCGCTGTCCCGATGCTCGGCGGGAACGGCCCGCGGAACTACCTGATCCTGCTGCAGGACCCGGCATTGGCCGCAGGGCCGGGCGGCGAGATCGTCGCCTACGCGGTCGTGAGCGCCGACCAGGGCCAGTTCAATCTCGTCCACGTGGGGGGCACGGGGGATCTTCCCGTTTCCCTGCGGTCGGTGGTGTCGAGCCCTGACTTCCCGGACGTGGCGCAGCGCTGGGTGCGCGCCTGGGGCGACACGGTCGACGGCGCGCTCACCCTGGACACCGTCGTGCTCTCCGATCTGCTCTCGGTGACCGGGCCGGCCACGCTTGCGGACGGTACGACGATGTACTCGGCGGATCGAATTCAGCTCTCGCCCGCGGCTGCCCCCCGGCTGCGCACCCCCGAGGGTCGCGGCGCGTATGCGGGCGAACTCGCCCACGCGGCCCTCGACAAGGTCCTCAGCGCGGGCGCGGGGCAGGCGATCATCGACTCCCTCCGGTCCAACATCGATGCGGGACGCATCCAGCTCGCGTCTACCCGGTCCCCGGAGGAGAAGGTCCTCGCCGCCGGACCCCTGGGTGGGGCCGTGCCGCGCACCGAGCGGCCGTTTGCCTACCTGTCGGTGAGCCACGACGCGGGCCTCCCGCTCGACCGCTGGCTCGATCGTGCGGTCACCTACGCGGCTGGGCCCTGTTCGGGGGCCAGGCGGCAGTCGACGATCACTGTGCGTTTGACCAACAAGGCACCCGCTCATCCGCCTGTCGACTGGTTCGCCGCCGCGGCCGGGGCAAGCATCGTCGGCGACGATCTGACGAGTCGGCTGCGGGTCGGGGTGGTGGCGACGTCCGGCGCTCAGGTCACCGCGGCGACACTCAACGGGCAGCCGGTGGATGCGGTCATGTCCGCCGTGGCCGGGCATCCGGTGGCCACGACCCCCATGAGCATCCCGCCCGGGAAAGGCGTCACCTTGCGGCTGACGCTGGACGAGCCCACCGCCGGCGGCGCCGCACTGGTGCCGGTGCAGCCCCTCGTGCTGCCCCAGCAAAGTCAGGTGGACGTGCCGACCTGCCCTGCCGGCTGACCGTCCGGCCGGGCCGGGAACTCAGCCTGAATAGGGCTCCACGCTCACGATGTCGAGCGTCATGCTGCGCCCGTTGGGCAGCTGGTAGGACACCGTCTCGCCGGGCTCCCGTCCGTGGATGGCCCGGCCGAGGGGGGAGTTCGCGCTGTAGACCTCGATGGGGGTGGAGGTGTCTTCTCTGGAACCCAGCAGGAAGCGCTCGACTTCGTCGCTGCCTGCGAAACGCACTTCCACGACCATGCCCGGCGCGACCCGGCCGGCCGAAGGCGCCTCCCCGACCTTCGCGGTGCGGAGCAGGTCGATGAGCTGGCGGATGCGGGCCTCCTGCTTGCCCTGCTCCTCCTTGGCGGCGTGGTAGCCGCCGTTCTCGCGCAGGTCGCCTTCCTCGCGCGCCGCCTCGATCCGGCCCGTGATCTCGGCCCGTCCCGGGCCGGAGAGGTGTTCCAGCTCGGACTGCAGCCGGTCGTGGGCCTCTTGCGTCAGCCAGGTGACCGGCTTCGGGGGCTGCTGAGTGGACTGTTGAGTCAACACAAGCTCCGGTACCGCGCAGTTGTGACCAGTGGTGAAAGACAATCGTTACACGCTAGTCGTTGTTAGGCGACTCTAAGCGTCTCTGGGTCGACTGTCTCAGGGTCGGCGGTCGCGGTGTCGGCTGTCGCGGCGGGCTTTGCCGGGCGACAATCCTGGAATGCGACCCCCGTCGCCGCTGCGGCTCATGGCGGTGCACGCCCACCCCGACGACGAGTCGAGCAAGGGTGCGGCCACGATGGCCCGATATGTGGCCGAGGGCGTCGACGTCCTGGTCGTGACATGCACCGGCGGTGAGGCGGGCTCAGTTCTCAACCCTGCCATGGACCGCCCGGACGTCTGGGCGAGGCTGCCCGAGCTGCGCCGGGAGGAGATGGGCCGCGCGCGGGAGATCCTCGGGGTCCGGCAGACGTGGCTCGGGTTCGTCGACTCCGGGTTCCCCGAGGGTGATCCGCCACCGCCGCTTCCGGAGGGCTGTTTCGCCCTGGTCCCGATCGAGGTGGCCGCCGAGCCGCTGGTACGGGCGGTGCGGGAGTTCCAGCCGCAGGTGATGACCACCTACGACGAGCGTGGCGGCTACCCGCACCCCGACCACGTCCGCTGCCACGAGGTGTCGATCGCGGCCTTCGAGGCTGCGGGCGATCCGCGACGCTACCCGGACGCGGGGCGGCCGTGGCAGCCGCTGAAGCTTTACTATCACATGACCTTCCATAAGGCCCGCCTCGTCGCGTTGCACGAGGCGATGCTGGCTCGTGGCCTGGAGTCGCCGTATTCGGACTGGTTGTCCGCATGGCAGGACCGCCCCGAGGACCGCCACCGCGTGACGACCCGGGTGCCCTGCGCCGATTACTTCCCGACGCGCGATCAGGCCCTGCTCGCGCACGCCACCCAGGTGGATCCGCACGGCCGCTGGTTCAGCGTTCCGCTCGACCTGCAACAGCAGGTGTGGCCCTCCGAGGATTACCAACTGGCCCGCTCGTTCGTCGAGGTTGGCTCCTTGCCGGAGGACGACTTGTTCGCAGGGATACGGTGAGTGCAGTCGGTCCACGCTCAGCCTGGAGGAGCCGTGCCAATCTGGAACCAGCTGCGGCAGTCGGCGCAGTCGATGCAGACCAACCTGGTGGCCAAGAAGAACGATTTCAAGAGCGGGACGTTCCGCGACGCGTGTATGGGCATGTGCGCCTTGGTCGCGGCGGCGGACGGCTCGGTTGACCGGGCGGAGCGGCTGCGGGTCGCGAGCCTGATCCAGAGCAACGAGGTGTTGCAGATCTTCCCTGCGGACGAGCTTCGGCAGGAGTTCGACACCTACTGCGACAAGCTGATGACCGACTTCGAGTTCGGCAAGGTCGCCGTCCTCCAGGACGTCGCCAAGATCAAAAAGAAGCCGGACCAGGCCCGTGCCGTCGTGCAGATCGGCATCATCATCGGCGGTGCCGACGGCAAATTCGACGAGCACGAGAAGAAGATTGTCCGGGATGCGTGCTTCGCGCTCGGGCTGCAGCCCGCCGAGTTCGACCTCTAGGACGCCGGAGGGCCGGTCGT
>JADGOW010000237.1 GCA_017882765.1 Frankiaceae bacterium | reverse complement strand
GCGCGATTGCACTCCTCGGAGCCATCCCACAGCCGCCACTGCAAGCACTACCGGGCCAGCTACGCAGGCCGGGACATACCGCGTCACACGGCCTTGACCATGTTCACGATGCAGCCGACGCCAAGACCTGGCTGGTCCACGAACGACCACTGATCGAATTGAGCGCATGGGAGTCGCCTGCGCGACGGGGACAACGACTTCCCTTGTGAGAACACATTTCAGTCGCGGCAGCCGACAGGTTCGAATCCTGTCGCCGCACCGCCTTGGCGCTCCCCCGTCGTGTCTTGGCGGGTGATGTTGTCGGCCATGCGCACACCCTGTGAGTGATCGGGAAACCCACCGCATCAAGGCTTATCGAGATGCGGGGCACCCAACGCCCACAAGCCAGGTTGATGTTGGCCATAGACCGGCCTGGCTCGTCCGGTCGTGGGCGGCTGCACTTGGTGGCGGGCAACCCGACCAGACGTGGCTCGGCAACCGCAGCCGCACGTGTCTGCAAGAGTCAACCAACAAGGAGTCGGCGTCATGATCACGCAGCCAGCAGTGCCCGACCACATCGAGTACCTCACCATGCGGGAAGCCGCCGACCGCTACCACGTCAGTGTCATGACCCTTCGACGGAGGATCCGGACCGGCACCCTTCCCGCCGTCCATTGCGGATCCAAGCTCATCAGAATGATATTTGGCCTGTTCCGGGAGCGGCGGCCCGGACGCGGCCGCTTCTAGCCAAACTTGCATGGGCAGAACGTTGGCGGCGATCCGCCGCTGTTTCGTCAGCCTCCGGTCGGTCATTGATCCCTCGCCTGAGCGTGGACGCACGCCTGCGACGCTAGGAGGCTGTGCCGGGGAGGGCTCGGGTCTCCGCCAACATTCTCCGGGCGCAAATTTGGCCAGATCGGGCAGCGAGGGGCGGAGAGCCGCGGGCGGGAGCCGGGAGCGGCCGATACCATCTCGGCATGGCCAATCGCCTTGCCGACGAGACCAGCCCTTACCTGCTCCAGCACGCACACAATCCCGTCGACTGGTATCCGTGGGGTCCGGAGGCCCTCGCCCGAGCCCGCGAAGAGAACAAGCCGATCTTCCTCAGCATCGGCTACGCGGCCTGCCACTGGTGCCATGTCATGGAGCGCGAGAGCTTCGAGGACGCGGCCACGGCCGAGGACCTGAATCGGGACTTCGTCGCGGTGAAGGTCGACCGCGAGGAGCGACCGGATCTGGACCAGGTCTACATGGCCGCGGTCCAGGCGATGACCGGCCAGGGCGGCTGGCCGATGAGCATCTTCCTCACGCCCGACGGCAAGCCCTTCTACGGCGGAACATACTTCCCGCCGCAGCCGGCCCACGGTATGCCGGCCTTCCGCCAGGTTCTCGCGGGGGTCGCCCGCGCCTGGCGCGACGAGCCACTCGAGGTCCTGGCAGCGGGGTCGCGACTCGTCGATGCGCTCGTCCAGCAGCAGGCCGGCCCGGCGACCGGTGATGCGCCGACGCGGGCCCTGCTCGACACGGCGACGGCCGCGATCGAGGCGAGCTTCGATGCCACGAACGGCGGGTGGGGAGGCGCTCCCAAGTTCCCGCAGCCGATGACGATCGAGTACCTCCTTCGGCGCGCGGCTACGACCGGCGACCCGCGTGCGCTCCGCGTCGCGCGGCGCAGTCTCGATGCGATGGCCGACGGCGGGATCCACGACCAGCTCGGTGGCGGCTTCCACCGCTACGCGACCGACGCGATCTGGCTCGTGCCGCACTTCGAGCAGATGCTCTACGACAATGCCCAGCTGGCCCGGGTGTATATCCACGCCTGGCAGCTGACCGGCGACCCGCGCTATCGCGAGGTCGCGGAGGGCACTCTCGAGTACTTGGCCCGCGAGCTTCGTCGCGACGACGGGGTCTTCGCGGCGAGCCAGGACGCCGACACCGAGGGGGTCGAAGGTGCGACGTTCACCTGGACCGCCGCCGAGATCCGCGGCGTTCTCGGGGCCGACGCCCCGCCCTTCCTCGAGGCTTACGGTGTCACCGACGGCGGCAACTGGGAAGGAACCAACATCTTGTCGCGGGTCGTTCCGCCGACCGGCGACCCGGCCGCTGAGGTGGGTCTCGCCGATGCCCGCGCGCGACTGCTCGCGCACCGCGGGGCGCGACCCCAGCCGGCCCGCGACGACAAGGGGCTGGCTGCCTGGAACGGTCTCGCGATCGCGGCCTTCGCCGAGGCCGACGCCCTAGGGAATTCGATGTACGCCACAAGGGCGATCGTCGCGGCCCACCAGGTCCTCGAGGGGCTGCGCCGCAAGGACAGCCGCCTCAGGCGCTCGTGGAAGGACGGCCGATCGACCGGCGAGGGCGTCCTCGAGGACTACGCGGGCCTGGCCGACGGCCTTCTTGCCCTGTACGAGGCGACCTGGGACGAGCGCTGGTTTGTCGCGGCTCGCGAGCTCGCTGACGTGATTCTCGACCACTTCGCTGACCCGGCGGGCGGCTTCTTCGACACGGCCGACGATCACGAGGCGCTCGTCACTCGCCCGAAGGACGTCCAGGACAACGCCGTCCCGGCTGGCGGCTCCATGGCCGCATCAGTCCTGCTGAGGCTTGCCGCGCTCACGGGCGAGGCGCGCTACCGAGTCGCGGCCGATGGCGCGCTCGCGACCGTCGCACCCTACCTCGCCCGCTACCCGACGGGCTTCGCGAATTGGCTTTCGGCGGCCCACCTGGCCGTGGAGGGGATCGATGAGCTGGCAATCGTGGGATTCCGCGAGGACGACGCAACCGCGGCGCTCGCGGCGGTCCGGAACGAGCGTTTCCGGCCGACGCTGGTCTTCGCTGGCTCGATTGCCCCGTCCTCATCCGTCGTCCCGCTGCTGGCCGGTCGCGAGATGATCGACGGCCGGCCGACCGCCTACCTCTGCCGCGACTTCGCCTGTCGCCTGCCGGTCACCGACCCCGCCGCGCTCCGCGAGCAGCTGACCGCCGCGGCGTCGACGCCGCGGTGACCGGCGTCTCGATTCGTCTTCTCGCGCCCGATGACGACGCGGCGGCGATCGGCGAGATGGAGGACCCGCGACCGCGTCAGGCGATTGAGCAGGCCCGCGCCTGGGTGCGTGGCGAGATCACGATGTCCCAGGCTCGCACGGCGGGCGGCCATGCAATGGCCGCGGCCAGAGACCTGAGTGGGGCAGCACGCCATGCCGCGTACGCTGCCGGCCAGGCGGCGGTCGTCGCACACGTCGCCGCACACGAGCTCGGTGCGGCCGCCTATGCGATCAAGGCCGCACGTGCTGCCGCGCCGAAGGAGTGGGCGAGAGCGCAGGGCGACTCGAGTGCCGGTGGCAGCGCGACCAGCTCCCGGAGGCGATTCGCGAGCTCGTACTCGACGACCAGCGGTTGCGGAACGACATCTGCTGGTCGGTGTTCGAATGCTGAGAGCCGTCGGGGCGCCAGCACTGCCCAACAAGCGCATCGCGATGAGACACACGTGGACATACTCACGGTCAATGGGCACTGCCCCGCCGCGGTGTCTGGCGCCCCGTCGGAGGACTATGGAGGGAGAAGGAGACGGGGCATGGCGCGCGTCAGGGTCGGAACATTCTCGGAGCTCGCAGACGGACGGCTACACAGCCTGGATGCGGGCGGCACCACAGTCATTGTCGGCCAGGTGGGCGACGCGCTGTACGCCGCGCGCAACCGCTGCCCCCATCTGGGCTTCTCACTCACCACCGGACCGGGCGGCGTGCGCTTCTCCGACGGCGAGGTGCAGTGTCCCTGGCACAACTCTCGCTTCGACCTG
>JADGOW010000083.1 GCA_017882765.1 Frankiaceae bacterium | reverse complement strand
TGGGAAGATCGCAACTTGCGGTCGGGGGGCCCGCGCCGGGCGGCGGCACCGGCTCGGCGCCCGAGGCCCGCCCGGCGCCCGAGGCCCACCCGCTCGTCAGCCCGCCGATTCCACCGTCGCAGCCGCCCGAGCCGCCGCCGGCCCGTCCTGCAGCAGCACAGTGAACCCCGCGTCATCCAGAAGCGGGACGCCGAGTGCGCGCGCCTTGTCGTACTTGCTCGCCCCCGGCTCGCGGCCGGCGACGACGAAGTCGGTCTTCTTCGACACCGAGTTGGTCACCTTGCCGCCCAGAGCCTGGACGGCCTCGGTCGCGGCGTCACGGCTGTGGCTATCCAGGGTGCCGGTGACGACGACGGTGATGCCGGCCAGCGGCCGGGGCCCCTTCTCCCCCGCCTCGTCCACCATGGACACCCCGCCGGAACGCAAGCGCTCGATCACGTCGCGATGCCAGTCCACCGCGAACCAGTCGACGATCGCCCGCGCCACGACGGGCCCCACCCCCTCGACGGCCGCCAGCTCTGCCACGGACGCCGCGATGATCCGGTCCAGCGAACGGAACTCGCGCGCCAGCGCCTGAGCGGCCGTCGGGCCCACGTGGCGGATCGACAGCGCGACGAGCAGCCGCCACAAGGGCCGGTGGCGGGCTGCCTCGATGCCCGCAAGCAGGTTGGCCACGCTGAGGTCGGCGAAACGCTCGACGTGGTGGAGCTGCTCGGCCGTGAGGTGGAAGACATCCGCTTCGTCGCGCAGGCAACCGGCCTGCAGCAGCGCGATCCCCGTCTTGTAGCCGAGGCCGTCGATGTCGAGCGCACCCCGGGAGGCGAGGTGGAACACCCGCTCACGCAACTGCGCCGGACACGACCGCGTGTTCGGGCACCGGGTGTCGGCCTCACCCTCGGGGCGGACGAGCGGCGTGGCGCACTCGGGGCACTTCTCCGGCATGACGAACACGCGTTCGCTGCCGTCGCGCAAGGCGACGACCGGGCCGACGACCTCGGGGATGACGTCACCCGCCCGCCGTGCGACGACCGTGTCACCGATGAGCACGCCCTTGCGTCGGATCTCGTCGGGGTTGTGCAGGGTCGCCATGCTGACGGTCACCCCACCCACCCGCACGGGCGCGAGCATCGCGAAGGGAGTGACCCGGCCGGTGCGCCCGACATTGACCGCGATGTCACGCAGCGTCGTCGTCACCTCTTCGGGCGGGTACTTGTAGGCGACGGCCCAGCGCGGCGCCTTCGAGGTGGCGCCCAGCCGCCCCTGCAGGCCCAGGTCGTCGACCTTGACGACGACGCCGTCGATCTCGTGCTCGACGTCGTGGCGATGCTGCCCCCAGCGCTCGACGAAGGTCTTCACCGCCTCGATCGACGGCTGCACCTCGAAGAACCGGGAGACCGGCAGCCCCCAGCCACCGAAACGCTCGTAGGCCTCCGATTGCGTGGCAGGGGTGAAGTCGCGATGCGCCCCCAGCCCGTGCAGCACCATGGACAGGGGCCGGTTCGCCGTCATCCGCGGATCTTTTTGCCGCAGCGACCCCGCCGCCGCGTTGCGCGGGTTGGCGAAGGGGGCCTTGCCGCCCTCGACCAGCCGAGCGTTCAGATCCTCAAATGCCGCCACCGGTAGGAACACCTCGCCGCGCACCTCGAGCAGCTCGGGTGCCCCCGACCCGGCGAGCCGGTTCGGCACCACGGACATCGTGCGGACGTTGTTGGTCACGTCCTCCCCGGTGCGGCCGTCGCCGCGGGTCGCCGCCCGCACGAGGCGGCCCGACTCGTAGACCAGGTCGATCGCCAGCCCGTCGACCTTGAGCTCGCACAGCCAGCCGGACACGGGGACCTCCCGTGCGGCCCGCGCCGCCCACGCGTCGAATTCCTCGTCGCTGAAGACGTTGTCGAGCGAGAGCATCCGCTCGAGGTGCTCTACCGGGGTGAACGTCGTCGCGAAGCCCCCGGCGACCTTCTGCGTCGGAGAGTCAGGACTACGCAGCTGCGGGTAGGCCGATTCCTGCGCGTCGAGCTCGCGCATCAGCTCGTCATACTCGGCGTCCGACACCGTCGGCTGGTCGAGGACGTAGTAGCGGTAGGCGTGCTCGTCGATCACCCGGCACAGCTCGCCGTGCCGCTCCAGGACGTCGACAGGCACGCCGGCAACTTCGGTCGAGGTCACGCAGTCCCCTCCGACAGCGCTCGGGCCGCCTCACGGCAACGCCGCAACGCCAGCCGCGCGTAGGACTGATCGGCACCTGCCAGCCCACACGTGGGCGTCACCGCCACCACCTCCGCCAGCCGCTGCGGATCGAAGCCGAGGCGCCGCCACAGCGCCACCGCCGGCTCGACCGTGGAGGCCACCGACGACATTTCATTGGGGGCCTCATTGGGGGCCTCATTGGGGCCCGACGCCACCAGTCCCAGCATCAACAGCACGCCCGCATCGACGGCCGACCCGATGGCATCGTCGTCGTCGAGCCGGAGCAGGCCTGCGTCCAGTGAGACGAAGCGCGCTCCCGCGGCGACGAACAGCGGCACCGGCGCGCCGGCCCCGCAGCAGTGCACCCCCGGGACGGCCCCTGCGTCGGCCACCGAGGCCAGCACGCGGCCGAGCCCGACCCGGGCCGCCTGCTCCTCGACCGCCGCCAGCGCCCCGAACCCGCTCGCCGTCGGCACTCGGCCCGCCAGGACGGCCGGCAACGACGGCTCGTCGACCTGCACGTAGATCTCGCTCACCCCGGGTACCCGGCGGCGAACCGCTTCGACGTGCGCCGCGAGGCCGTCGGCCAGCGACTCGCTCAGATCGAACACGGCCCCGGGATCGGACAGGGCGCGGTCACCGCGGGGCAGTTCCAGTCCGGCGGCCAGCGTCCAGGGCCCCGGCGCCTGCAGCTTCAACCGCCCGCCGTACCCGGCTGCGGCCTCCTCCAGCGCGTCCAGGTCGCGGGCGAGCAGGCCCCGGCCCCGTTGCTCGTCGTGTCCGGGACGCTGCACGAGCCGCCAGCCCGCCGGCTGCAGGTCGACGTGCAGGTCCGTGAGCAAGAGTGCACCCCGTCCCAGCATGTCGGCCCCGGGCCCCCGGGCGGGCAGCTCGGGCAGATGCGGAAGGCCGGTGAACTCGCCGAACACCAGGCGGCACGCCTCCAGGGCGTCCGATCCGGGCATCGACCCCACTCCGGTGGCGGTGCCGGGTTCCCAACCGCCTCGCATGTCAGAGATCAGCCCCGGCCACGCTGCCGACCGCCGACGGCACGCGACTGATCGTCGCCCCGCCCAGCACCTGCTCGTCGGCCTCGTCGTAGAAGACGACAGCCTGCCCGGCCGCGACCCCGCGGACCGGCCGGGAGAACTCGACCGCAACCATGCCGCCGGCGCCGGGGGTCACCCGCGCCGGTACGGACGCCCCGTGCGCGCGCAGCTGCGCGCGGCACGCGCGGCGGGGCCCGGTGTAGGTGCTGTCAGCGGCCTCGATCCGGGCAACGTCGAGCGCCTCGGCGGGGCCGACCGCGACTACCCGTGACACGGGGTCGACGTTGAGCACGTAGCGTGGCTGCCCGTCGGCGGCCGGGCGGCCCAGCCGCAGCCCGCGCCGTTGCCCGACCGTGTAGGCGAAGGCGCCGTCATGGTCACCGACCACGGTGCCGTCCCGATCGACGATCGGGCCCGGCTGCGCGCCGAGGCGCCGGCGCAGGTAGCCGGCCGTGTCACCGTCGGCGATGAAGCAGATGTCGTGGCTGTCTGGCTTGTCCGCGACAGCCAGGCCCCGGCTCGTCGCCTCGGCCCGTACCTGCTGCTTTGTCGAATCGCCCAGCGGGAACTGTGCGCGGGCCAGCTGCCGCGGATGCAGCGTCCCGAGGACGTAGGACTGATCTTTCCCGGGGTCGACGCTGCGGAACAGCCGCGGACCAGCCGGCCCGTCGGCAAGTCGCGCGTGGTGACCGGTCACCACAGCGTCGAAGCCCAGCGCCAGGGCGCGGTCGAGCAACGCGGCGAACTTGATGCGCTCGTTGCAGCGCACGCACGGGTTGGGCGTTCGCCCGGCTGCGTAGTCGGCGACGAACGAGGCGACCACCTCGGCGTCGAAGCGCTCGGCCATGTCCCAGATGTAGAAGGGGATCCCGAGGACGTCGGCGGCCCGCCGGGCGTCCCGGGAGTCTTCCAGGGAGCAGCAGCCGCGGGCCCCCGTGCGATGGCTGGCGGGATCGGCGCTGAGGGCGAGGTGGACGCCGGTGACCTCGTGACCGGCGTCGACCGCGCGGGCGGCGGCGACCGCGGAGTCGACACCCCCTGACATCGCTGCAAGAACGCGCATCGGTCTCACCCGCGGCGCGCGCCGGCCAGCACTCCCGCTCGGCGCGCGCGCTCGACGACGGGTGCGATCGCCGCGATGAGGGCGTCCACGTCGGCTGCCGTGGAGGTGTGCCCGAGGGAGAACCGCAGCGACCCCCGGGCTCGGTCGAGCCCCGCGCCCATGGCCAGCAGGACGTGCGACGGCCGGGCGACGCCGGCCAAACACGCCGACCCCGTGGAGCATTCGACGCCCCGGGCATCCAGCAACATCAACAGGGCGTCCCCTTCGCAACCGCGGAACGAGAGGTGGGCGTTACCGGGCAGCCGCCGCGGGCCGGGCGTTTCTCCGTTGAGGACGGCGTCAGGTACTTCGGCCAGGACGCGGCGCACGAGATCGTCCCGCAGCTCCGCAAGCTGGTGGGACCGCGCGGGCTGCTCTGCAACAGCGATCTGGGCCGCCGTCGCAAGGCCGACGATGCCGGGGGTGTCCAGCGTGCCGGAACGCACGTCGCGCTCCTGGCCACCGCCGTGCGTGAGCGGCGCGCACTCGACGCCGCGGCGCAGCACCAAGGCGCCCGCCCCCGGCGCACCGCCGAACTTGTGCCCGGTCACGGTCATGGCAGCCACCCCGGACGCGGCGAACGAGATCGGTACCTGCCCGACTGCCTGGACGGCGTCGGTGTGCAGCGGTATCCCGCACTCGGCGGCGACCGCCGCAAGTTCTGCGACCGGCTGCACGGTACCCACCTCGTTGTTCGCCCACATCACGCTGGCCACGGCCACCGTGTCGGGCTCGGCCCCGACGGCCGCCCGAAACGTCGCCGGTTCGACCCGACCGGCGCCGTCAACAGGGAGGTGGACGACCTCGGCGCCCTGGCAGAGCGCCAGCCACTCAGCGGCGTCGAGCACGGCGTGGTGCTCGACGGCGCTGACGAGCACCCTGCGCCGCTTCGGGTCGGCGCCGTGGCGCGCCCAGTACAGGCCTTTGAGGGCGAGGTTGTCCGACTCGGTGCCACCGCCGGTGAACACGACGTCGGAGGGCTGGGCGCCCAGAGCTCCGGCCAAGGACTCCCGCGACTCCTCGACGGCGCGGCGGACTCGGCGTCCCGAAGCGTGCAGGGACGAGGCATTCCCCACCGTCGCGAGCCAGGGAAGCATCGCCTCGATTGCCTCCGACCGGACCGGCGTCGTCGCGGCGTGGTCGAGATACGTCACAAGCTTCAAGAGTAGGCGCCCGCGGTGCCTGCGGTCGGGACCGCCGGGGGGCTGCCTTCCCAGCAGAGGCGGGCCCGCCACCCCGGGCCCCCTTCCACCGGTCTGCCACCGCACAGTGACTAGAGTGCCTGCCTGTTGGTCCCGAAAAGCACTGGGGACCAGGCCCTTTGGGATGAATCGCCCGGTTGTTGGTGGGTTCATCCCACTGCCGGAGGGAACATGGAGATTCTGCCCGACGTCAGGAGTCCCTACCCCGACGACGAGGGACTCGACCTCATCGAGGACCTGCTCAGCCAGGAGCCGGCGAGCGCCCCGCTGACCGGCGCTGAAGCGCGCGGGCTGAGGCTCGACAGGTCGGCTGAGGCTCG
This sequence comes from Frankiaceae bacterium, assembly GCA_017882765.1. Taxonomy (GTDB): domain Bacteria; phylum Actinomycetota; class Actinomycetes; order Frankiales; family Frankiaceae; genus JADGOW01. The sequence goes on along the minus strand of JADGOW010000083.1, from coordinate 6,665 downwards.
ACAGCACCCGGCTGAGGCTCGACAGCCCGCGACGCCGGTGGACGCCACCGTCCCGTCGTAGGCTCGAAACCGGGCCCGGGCCGACCGGGTGCTGAACGTCCGCTCCGCGGTGGTCGCATCCGACGCGGGCGACCCGCTGGATGGGAGCCCCGTATGGAGCTCGATGCATCGATGGAAGCCGGAATCCTCGGCTGGGTTGCCACCCACCCGGAGGGGACGGCTGGCCTCGGTCACGGCCGCCCGCTGATCGAGGTGCTGGCGGACGAACTGGGCCTCGAGCCGAACCCGGACACGCTAGATCGACTCGCCGACGCGTTGGCCACGCTCGAGCGGGAGGAGCGCATCGTCCTGGACGCCGCGGTCGACGAGGCGCGCGAGGTCGCCCCGCTCGACCTTGCCCGCCCCCGCCCTGGCGGCGCGGAGCCGGCCGGGACCACCCCGCGGCCGCGGGTGGAGCGCTACAGCGACCTCGCCGGCGCACCCTGGCACGTGCAGCTGAACTGGGCGATCCGGCGGCTCGCCGAGCAGACCGACCCCGGCTCCGGACTGGGCGAGATCGACCTTCGGCACGCCGTCACCGATCTGGGGCTGAATCCCAAGGACGTCCGCCACGACCTGGAAGGTCTTGGGCTGCTGCGCCGGGTGGGCCCCACTGGGCAGGGTCCGCAGGTGTGGTGGGTGGACGGCGACGCCACCGTCACGGCGACGGCCGTGGCGAAACTGCGGGCGCCCGCTCCCGCGCCCGCCCCGGAGACCCCCCAGCCCGCAGCACAGCGTCCGGCCCGAACGCAGATGCCCGATTTGGGGCCGATCGTCGACTCCCTGACCCGGCTCGAGCCCCGACTCGGCCAGCTGATCAAAGAGCTCGTCGATGCGGCGGAAGGCCTGAACCGGATGGCGCTGTCCCAGGGTCAGCTACTGCGCGAGATGACCCAGGAAATCGAGGCACTGCGCCAGGACCGCGAGACCCTGATGCGTGAGGTCGCCGAGCTCAGGCGCGACAATTGGACGGCTCGGGCGAGCAGCCGCGTGCCTGCGGCAGAGGAGCTGTCGGCGCAAGCCGCGACGCTGCGGACGGCGCAGGCCAAGCTCTCCGGGGCGGGTACGGAGATCAGCGACAAGATGCGTCGGGTCAGCCGCAACCTCCGGGACGTCCAGCCCGGCGACAGCGGCTGAATCGACCGCGGCTGGGGATCGGGGTTTCCCTCCGCGACTGAGCCGGCCGCCGAGCCCGCAGCTGAGCCGGCTGCCGAGCCGGCTGCTGGGCCGCGTCAGCCCACCTCGACGACCCGGCCCACCCCGCCGCGCCGGTCGTCCCCCACGGCCGACATCGAGCCGTCCGCCGAGCGCAGCGCCGCGTGCGCCCCGCCGAAGTAGAGGTCCCGGCCCGGCCAGACCGATACCGGCCACACCGAGGACAGCCGCTCGACGACCTCGGCGGGCAGCCCGGGTTCGACCTGCAGGCGGGTGCGGTCCCAGTGCAGTCGCGGGGCGAGCACGGCTGCGTCCAACGTCAAACCGCGGTCCAACAGGTTGGTGAGGACGCACGTCAAGGCGCTGCGGATGCGCTCACTCCCGCCACTGCCCAGTGCGAGCAGGCCGCCGCCATCCGTAGTCACGATCGTGGGGGCCATCATCGAGCCGATGCGGGTTCCGGGCGGCGTGGCGTGGAAACCCCGCGGATGCAGGTCGGCCTCGCCCATCACGTTGTTGAGCTGCACCCCGGTGCCCGGCACGAAGACCCCGGAGCAGCTCCCGTTGGACGTGGTCATCGCGGCAACGTTGCCTTCCGCGTCGATGACGCTGACGTGGGTGGTCCCCCGCACGCTCCGCGGGCGCCGGCTCTCGGGCGGGGGCCCAGAGCCCCCGGAGCCCCGGGAGCCCATTGCCGCCCGGGGACCCTCGGCCGCCTCGGGACCCTCGGGACCCTCGGCCGCCTCCGGACCCTCGGCCGCCGCCGCCCCCACCGACCCATCCCCCGGGCCATGTCCCTCCGTCAGCTCCACCAGCACCGTGGCGAGGCGGACAAACGACTCGGGTGACCCGTCGAGGGGCGGCTGGGACGAGAGCCTGTCCAGGCCGGTCGCCACGATCCTGCCGCCGAACGACGGCGGCGGGTTCGTCCGGACGTGCCCACCGCGGTAGTCCTGCCGCAGCGGCAGGCGCTCGACGACGCGGTACCCGGCCAGATCGGCCGCGGTCATGAGGCCGCCCCCGACGTCCATCGCCGACTCGGCCGTTGCCGCGACACCCGGGTCGCCGAACCCGCCCACCGTCCCGTGGCCCACCGCGTCCAGGAACCCGGCCAGGTCGGCGTTGCGCATCGTGTCACCGGCCCCGAGCAAACGGCCGCGCGGGGCGAACACCGAGCGGCCCTCCGGGCTCAGCGTCACGATCGGTTCGAGCAGGCTCAAGACCGCCGCCTGAGCCGGGGTGAGCACGACCCCGTCGGCCGCGAGCCGGCGGGCCGGGGCGACGACGGTGGCCAGCGGCGCCCGCCCGAGGCTGCGGTGCACGTGGAGGTAGCCGGCCAGGCATCCGGGCACGGCCGCCGAGCCCCAGCCGGCGTGAAAGACCTGCTGGGCCCCGGCGAAGCGCACGGTCACGGGCGTGAAATGCGGGGTGGGGCGCTCGCCTCGGCCAAGCCCGGGCGCGTCCACGAAGAAGTCGAACACGACGGTCGGACCCGCGACGGGCCGGGCCAACATGAACCCACCACCGCCCAGGCTGGCGAGCCCGGGTTCGGCGACGGCGGAGGCGAAGCCGGCAGCAACGGCGGCGTCGAAGGCGTTGCCCCCCGCCGCCAGGACCGTCACGGCCGCCTCAGCGGTGTCCGCGCAGCCAGCGGCGACAGCTGCGCGCATGCGGGTGACTATCCCACGTGGGCGACGCAGTTGGGTCGGTCTACGGCCGCCGGCCCCACGCCGAGATCAGCGGTGGCTGGGCGAGGTCCAGCCGGCCCGCGGCAACATTGCCCAGGTGCCGCTCGACCTCCTCGACCGCGAGGTGGCCCCCGGTCACGAGCTGGTCCCGCAGGACAGTCACCGTCGCGACTTCCAGCTCCGCGCAGGCCGGGAGCGTGACGGGGAAGTAGGCATCGGCTGCCACGTCCGTCAGACCCGCCTCGCGCAACCGGCGGGGAAGCGTCCGCCCGTAACCGAGGTCGACGCCCCGCCCGGTCAGCAGCACCCGGAAGGCCGAGCGCACCTTGTTGGCCAGCGCCTCCTCGGGACCGTGGCCGTCGAGGCAGGCGAGCGGCTGCAGCCCGGGGTCGGCGTCCTCGATGACGAGCCAGCCGCCCGGACGCAGGACCCCGGCCAGCGAGCGCAGCACCCGTTCCCGCGCTGGCAGGTGGACGAGGACCAGCCGGGCATGGACGAGATCGAACGCTGCGGGCGGGACCGGGTCGCTCACAACGTCATGGCGGCGGACCTCGACTGCCGGCCCGGCCGCCTCGACGAGCCGGGACACATCCAGGTCGGTGGCCAGCACGTGACCCGTCGGTCCGACGCGCCCGGCCAGCCAGCGGGCGACCATGGGCCCCCCGGCCCCGACCTCCCAGCAGCGCCAGCCCGGGCCGATGCCCACGGCGTCGAGGTGGCGCAACGTCCACCAGTCGAAGATCGCTGACAGCGCGGCATGACGGTCAGGGTGGCCGGGCGCGTGACCGGCCAGCAGGTAGCTGTCCTTGTCCACGCGCCGATCCTTCCTGGCACGCTGCGGCACTACCGTGGACCCTCGTGCGCATCGTCGATCTCGATTCGGCCGACGCGGCCGGCAGCGCGCAGATGCTGGCCGTCCTTCGCGAGCTGCGGCCGCACCTGACGGCCGACTCGTTCGCGGCCGTCCTGGCCGAGGGTGCCCCGCAGGGGTTGCGCTTCACTGGGGTGTACGACGCCGATCGGTGCCTTGCCGTGGCCGGCTGGCGCGTGGTCGCGACGACTTCGGCCCTCCGCAAGCTGTACGTGGACGACCTTGTGACGGCACCGCACGCCCGGTCGCGTGGCGTCGGGCGCCTGCTCCTGACGGAGCTGCGCAAGCGGGCCCGGGTGGCCGGCTGCGCGATTGTCGATCTCGACTCCGGAGTCACCCGATTCGACGCCCACCGCTTCTACCTGCGCGAAGGCATGCACATCCAGGCTCATCATTTCGTGCTGCCGCTGCGGCCGGCGACGGCGGAACCGCTGCCGACCCCGGTTGAGCAGCCGACTTACGGCGCCGGCCGACCGGGGCAGGTAACCGGCTGAGACTGGCGTCCACTATCACCCGCTTGCGGGCACAATGGGGGGACCGAGGGTCCACCCGGGCCCGCGACCGGCTCCGCCGTCGATGCGCACAGCGTGAGGAGAGCCCGTGACACTCGCTCCGTCGTACACCAAGGGCACCGAGACCCGAGACGGTGACCGTCCCACACTCGCCAGCGCGCAGTCGCTGGCCGCACGGACGCTGCCGCCGGAGCGCATCGCCGCCATGTCCGCCCGGGCAACCGTGGCCCCCGGTCGGCGCGAACAGATGGTGCTGCCCACGCCCTGGGAGACCGAGCCCCTGGGGACCGTTCGCCGCAGCACCCCCGACGACGTACGCTACGCCGCCGAGCTGGCCCGCGAGGCCCAGGCGGCCTGGGCGGAGCGCCCGCTCAAGGAGCGCGCGAAGGTGCTCCTGCGGCTGCACGACCTGGTGCTGCGCCGCCAATCCGAGGCCCTGGACCTGATCCAGCTGGAAAGCGGCAAGTCGCGGGGGCACGCATTCGAAGAGGTCGCCGACACCGCGATCGTGAGCCGTTACTACGCCCGGTCCGCCCATCGGCACCTGGCGAGCAAGAGGCGGCTCGGCGCACTCCCGCTGATTACCGGCACCGTCGAGCACTTCCAGCCCCGCGGCATCGTGGGGATCATCGCCCCCTGGAACTACCCGCTGTCGATGGGCATTACCGACGCGCTGCCCGCGCTGGTGGCCGGCAACGCCGTGCTCATCAAGCCCGACGCCCAGACCACGCTCACCGGGTTGTGGATCGCCACGCTGCTGGATGAGGCCGGCCTGCCCCGCGACCTCCTGCACGTTCTCCCCGGCCGGGGCTCCGACCTGGGCGAGCCGATCCTCGACGAGGTCGACTTCCTGTGCTTCACCGGCAGCACCACCACCGGCCGTCTCATCGCCACGAAGGCCGCGCAACGGCTGGTGGGCTGCTCGCTGGAACTCGGCGGCAAGAACGCGATGATCGTCCTCGACGACGCCGACCTCGACGCGGCTGTGCACGGCGCCATCCGCGGCTGCTTCGCCAGCGCCGGCCAGCTGTGCATCAGCCTGGAGCGCATCTACGTCCACGACAGCCTCTACGACGAGTTCACCCGGCGGCTGGCCAGGGCGGCCTCGTCGCTGCGGCTGGGTGTCGGTCTCGACTGGACCTACGAGATCGGTTCCCTCGTCAGCAGTTCCCAGCTGGAGACCGTGCGCCGCCACGTCGAGGACGCGGTCGAGAAGGGGGCTACCGTCCTGGCCGGTGGCCAGCACCGCCCCGACATCGGCCGCTACGTCTTCGAGCCCACCGTGCTCGCCGACGTCACGCCCGACATGGAGGCCCACAGCTGCGAGACCTTCGGCCCGGTGGTGAGCCTGTATCCGGTCGCCAATGAAGCCGAGGCCATCGCCCGCGCCAACGACACCGAATACGGCCTCAACGCCAGCGTCTACACGCGCGACATCCGGCGCGGGCGCCGGATCGCCGCGAGGCTTCGCGCCGGCACCGTCAACATCAACGAGGCTTACGCCGCAACGTGGGCGTCGGTGGACGCACCGATGGGCGGCTGGGGCGACTCCGGGCTGGGCCGCCGGCACGGCTCCTACGGCGTCCTCAAGTACACCGAGCCGCAGACCGTCGCGGTCCAGCGCTTCCACCCGATCGCCGCGCCGTGGTTCATGAGCAACGAGACCTACGCCAAGCTGCTCACGGGCGCGCTGCACGTGCTGCGCCGCATCCCCGGGCGCGGCTGACCGGCTCACTGTCCTTGTCCCCTGTCCGGCGTCCCTTGTCCGGCCCCCTTCCCTTGGAGGTAAGCGTTCGTGCCCACCGTCCTGATGACCGGATTCCCAGGGTTCCTCGGCTCCCAGTTGCTGCCGCGGGTATTGCGCCGCGATGCCGACCTGTCAGCCGTCTGTCTCGTCCAGGAGCGGTACCGGCCCCTGGCTGAGCAGCGCCTCGCTGAGCTGAGCACCACTCATCCGGCCATCGCCGGGCGGGTGCGCCTGACCAACGGCGACATCACCGTCCCCGGGCTCGGCCTCGACCCCGCCCAGCGCGCGGATCTCGAGGCCAACGTGGCCGAGATCTATCACCTCGCCGCGGTCTACGACCTTTCGACCCCGCGTGCGTTTGCCTGGAAGGTGAACGTGGAGGGCACGCACAACGTCGTGGAGGTGGCCGGCACCTGCAAGGATTTCCAGCGGCTGCAGTACGTCAGCACCTGCTATGTCAGCGGACGGTACACGGGAATCTTCCGGGAGACCGACCTGCAGATGGCGGGCCAGTACTTCAACAACTACTACGAGGAGACCAAGCACCACGCCGAGGTCGTCGTACAGCAGGCCATCAAGGGCGGCCTGCCGGCGACCGTCTACCGGCCGGCCATCGTGGTGGGTGACAGCACGACGGGCGAGACGCAGAAGTA
>JADGOW010000007.1 GCA_017882765.1 Frankiaceae bacterium | reverse complement strand
GGCCTGGGCGCCGCGGCTGCGCGAGTTGGCCGCCACGACACAGACGCACGTCCTGATGAACAACTGTTACCGCGACTACGCCCAACTCAACGCCAGGCAATTGGCGACACTTCTCACGGACAAGCTTCGATAACCGCCAGCGCGCCGCGTCGGGCAGCCACCTCGGCGCGCGCACATGCTGGACGCTGCCCGCACCCACGGGCGCCGGCGGACGTATCGTGAGCTGGCGAAGTCGCGTCTATTCGGAGATGCGCCATGAGCCAGAGCACGCCATCCCAGCCGGTCCGTCCCGACAGCCAACCCCGTCCCGACAGCCAACCCCGTCCCGACAGCCAACCCCGTCCCGACAGCCAACCCCGTCCCGACAGCCAACCCTTGGCCGACGCCGTTGCCACGACCCACTGGCACCTACTCGACGACGGCAGGATCCAATGCGATGTCTGCCCTCGGGCCTGCAGGCTGCATGAGGGCCAGCGCGGGCTGTGCTTCGTCCGCGGCCGGCAGGACGACATGATCGTCCTGCACACGTGGGGTCGCTCCAGCGGCTTCTGCGTCGACCCGATCGAAAAGAAGCCGCTCAATCATTTCCTCCCCGGCACGTCGGTGCTGACATTCGGGACGGCAGGCTGCAACCTGTCGTGCCGGTTCTGCCAGAACTGGGACATCTCCAAGTCCCGCGAGATGGACACGCTCGCCGACGCCGCCACCCCCACCCGCATCGCCACCGTCGCCCGTGAACTGGGATGCGCCAGCGTCGCCTTCTCCTACAACGACCCGGTGGTGTTTTTCGAATATGCCTCGGACGTGGCTGACGCCTGCCACGCCGTAGGCGTCAAAACGGTTGCGGTCAGCGCCGGATACATGTGCGCCGAGCCGCGGCGGCAGTTCTATCGGCACATCGATGCGGCCAACATCGACCTGAAGGCGTTCACCGACGGCTTCTACCGGCGCGTGTGCGCGGCCCGCCTCGATCCCGTCCTCGACACGCTGCGCTACCTCGTGCACGAGACCGAGGTCTGGGTGGAGCTGACGACGTTGCTCATCCCCGGCGAGAACGACTCCGACGCGGAATTGGATGCGATGACCGGCTGGGTCGTCGCCGAGCTTGGGCCGGATGTGCCCATGCATTTCACCGCCTTCCATCCCGACTTCAAGATGCTCGCCCGTTCGAGGACACCGGCCACGACGCTGACGCGCGCCCGCGCCATCGCGGTGGGCAACGGCGTGCGTTTCGCCTACACCGGGAACGTGTCCGATCCAGCGGGGTCAAGCACGTACTGCCCGGCGTGCGGGCTGCTGGTCATCGAGCGGGACTGGTACGAACTCGGCGACTGGGAGCTCACGGGCGACGGCGCCTGCATGCGGTGCGGCTCGCGGCTCCCCGGCCGGTTCGCGGGCCCGCCCGGAACGTGGGGTCGCCACCGGCTGCCGGTGCGGCTGGCCGGCGCCAGGGGCGCCGGGGTTTGATATCAGGGTGCCAGTCCGGCCTGCCGCGGTTGCCGGGTCGTTCTATCCCGCGCAGCCGCGGGCATTGCGCGCCATGGTGCACCGGCTGCTCGACGAGGAGCAGGCCGGCCCGGAGGCGCCGCCGCCGGACGGCGCGGCCCGCTCCGCGACCCGTCCAGGCCCTCCGGCCCACACCGCCGACTCTGCTCGCCACCTTCCCGACGCTCGCCACCTTCCCGACGCTCGCCACCTTCCCGACCTGGTGCCGCGGGGCGCCATCGTCCCGCATGCGGGCTACGTCTACTCGGGCCGCGTCGCCGCGTGCGCGTACCGGCACCTCACCGCAGTGCGCGGCCGGTTCCGGCGAGTGGTGCTGATCGGCCCCGCACACTTCGTCCCCGTGCAGGGCGTCGCGGTCAGTGCCGCGTCCGGCTTCGAAACAGCCCTGGGAGTGCTGCCGGTCGACGAAGCCGGCCGGGCGGCCGCGCTGGAGGTACCTGGCGTGTCCCGCGACGACGCGCCGCACGAGCCGGAGCACAGCCTGGAGGTCCAACTGCCGTTCATCCTGGAGACGATCGGCGCGGTCCCGATCGTCCCGCTGCTGGTCGGCCGAGCCGGCACGGCCCACGTCGCCGACCTGCTGGACGCGTTGTGGACGCCGGACAGCCTGCTGCTGGTAAGCAGCGACCTCAGTCACTACCTCGACGTCGCCGCCGCGCGGGCCCGGGACTCGCTGACCGTAACGGCGATCCTGCACCGCGACGCGGCCGGGATCGCCGACAGCGACGCGTGCGGCAGCTACGCGGTGCGTCCGCTGCTGGCCACCGCCGAGGCCCGGAACATGACCCTGACCCTGGCTGACATGGGCACGTCTGCGGATGCGGGCGGCGATCCCCGGCGGGTGGTGGGGTACGCGAGCGTCCTCGTGTCATGAGCGTCCCGTGCAGCACGCGTCATGTCGCAGGCGGCCTGGTGCTGCTCACTGATCCCGTGCCGGCGCACTCAACCGGACGCGCGCGCCCGCTCCGACCTCGAAACGCCGCGCCGCGCTGCCCCGGTTGACCGCAAGCGCGAGCATGCCCGCCGAGTCGGCGAAGAGCAGCGGCTCCCCCGGCGGCACCGAGGCGAAGGTAGGCACAACCGGCACGGCCACGGGCGCGGCGTCGCGTCCGCTGACACTGACGAGCACCCGGTCGCCGACCCCGAAACCGGCCCCGGCGAGGCGGTCCGCCGGCAGGGCCAGCTGAACGTTGCCGAAACCGTCCACCGCCCAGGCCTCAACCTCAGCCAGCCCCGGGCGCACCCAACAATGCGGGGCGGGCAACCGGACGAGACCGGCCACGGGCACCGCCGGTCCAGCCGCGACAGGCTCGAAGCCGGTCGCGAAGCGGGCGGCCGCGGGGATGAAGAGGTCACGGCCATGGAACGTGGCTGAGAGCTGCCGCGACCGCAGCGACGGGTCTGCCAGCTCGTAGGCCGCAACCGGGCCGCCGAGCGCCTCCGCGGCTGCCAGGAGCAAGCCGTTGTCGGGCCCGACGAGCAGGCTGGGCCCCGCCATCACGACGATCGCCCGACGATCAGTCCCCACGCCGGGGTCGACGACGGCCACATGGACGGCCGGCGGCAGGTAGGGCACGGTCTGGGCGAGCACCACCGACCCCCGCCGCACATCCTGCGCGGGCACCAGGTGCGTCACGTCCAGCACGCGGACGTGCGGGGCAGATGTGGCCAGCACCCCGTGACAGGCCGCGACGAAGCCGTCTGCCAGCCCGTAGTCGGTCAGCAGGCTCACAAAACCGTAGGGCACCCTGTGCGTCCAGCGAATCGAGGCCGGCCATCCGGCCAGTGATCGAGGCTCTGCGTGGGCGGAAGCTGCGGGACCCGGCGGGTGCCGGGGCCGCGATTCCGCCGTACTACAGAGATCACGATTCACGGTAGCGCGGGCTACCGCAACGCCGGGTACCCGCCGGGTACCCGCCTTGTACCGCAACTGGCGATGCATCAACAGTCGCGGTGCGACGCGCCGGTCCGGCGGGTCGAAATGTCCTGACTTGCCGGGTCACGTCCACCACAAACGCCGATCTCGCGCTCAGAGATCGCTGTCTGCGGGACCTACTCGAACCGCAGGTCGTAGCGATCCGACAACGTCGCGACGAACTCGTCCCAGCGAAGCCCACACCCTGCCGGCGGAAGATCTGGTTCGACAGTTCCAGTGTCGGGGTCGTAGACCAGAACGGCTGCAGCCTCCAGCAAGTGTGGGGCGTCGGCTTCGGTCTCCCGCCGGCGGGTGCTTTGCAGCCGGCGCACCAACCGCTCGATGAGCGGGCGGGTGTCGACCCGCCCGGACTCCGGCCCGCCCGCCGCTGCCATGTCCGACCCGAGGCCCAGATCCAACTCGAGTGGCGGATCGAGGGGCTCCTCGCGATCGGCGGGCCCGCGTCGCCACTCCCACGTGGGCAGCGCCAGCACGCCGCCGACCACCGCAAACGGGAACTTGAGATGGATGTTGACCGCGAAGACCTGGACGTCACCGAACCGGTTCCAGATCGCCCGGCCCACCGCCAGATTGATCGGCTTGATCTCGACCGCCAGCCGGAGCCCGTCGAGTGGGTGGGCCTCGGACACATCGGCGCGGGCGCTGCGCAGCGCCCCGGCGACATCCAGCTCGCCGGCGAACAGATCCATTCGAGGCACCCGTGCCTCGAGCTCTGCCTTCAGGCACCGCCCCAGCCCCGCAGACAGGGCGATCTGCGCGGACTTCGCAGCACTGCTGTCCAGAGACGCCGACTCCCGTACGTACTCCGACACCGCATCCACGTAGCGCTGCAAATCGGGAGCTTCGAGCCGGGACAGGGTGTCGACGTGCGGCAGGCCGACCGGGGTCGAACGCCGGGCCGGCCGCTGGCCGAGGCGGCCGGGCTGCCTGGAACCCACCTCGCGGGCGGGCCCGTCGCCGCCAGCCCAGCCGGGCTCCCCGGCCGGTTCGCGACCAGGTGACTGGCGCACCGCCACGATCAGCGGCCCGACGCCGCGGCGTAGCCGGACCCGGCAGACCCGCTGGCCCGACGGATGACATGCCAGCTCGCCGCGACCGGATGGGCGCGGATGCGTGCCTCGATCAGATCGACATACCGCGGCTCGACCTCGACGCTGACCGAATGACGGCCCGCATCCATGGCCGCAAGAGCCGTCGTGCCCGTGCCCGCGAACGGGTCGAGCACAACGTCACCGGCGAAGCTGAACATGCGGATGAGCCGGCGCGGAACTTCCACCGGAAACGGGGCAGGATGATCGCGGCGTAGCTGGCCGCTCACGTCAGCCCAAACCGGGGCGAACCAGCGTGCGTAGTCGTCGGTCGAGATGCGCGAAAGCACCTCCTGCTCCGGGCTCGGCTGGCGATAGCCACCTGGCTTGCGTAGCAGCAGAACATGCTCCAAGTCGTTCTTGACCACTCCGTTCGGCAGGTTGGGCTTGCCCAGGAAACGGTGCGACCGGGAGGCCTCGAGCCGGATGTTCGCCACCTTCAGCCACCTGATGGGCGTGAGGTTGTCAAAGCCCAGTCGGCGGGCCCGCACCTGGATGTCGGCCGACAGGGGCAGAACGTGGTGGCGGCCCCCCGCCCGGCGGGAGATGCACACGTCACCCACCACGCAGGCGACTCGGCCCCCGGGCACGAGCACCCGCAGGCACTCCCGCCAGACACGGTCGAGCTCGTCGAGAAACTCGTCGTAGACGGGCAGGTTGCCCAGCTGGCCGGCCCGGTCGGGATAGACCTTGAGGGAGGCGTACGGCGGGCTCGTGACGACGAGGTGCACCGACTCGGTCGCCACCTGTGACAAATCCCGGGCGTCGCCCTCGTACACCACATGCCGCGTGGGGCCACCCGACCCTCTGCTGCCGATCACCGAAACCTCGTCCCTCTGCGCGGCCGACTGGCGCCGGCACCCCGGCTGGCTTGGCCCGCGCCGCGGACGCTAACAGCGCCCGGCGACAATTTTCGCCGCCTGGCCCGGCGCCGCGGTGGCCCTGGAGGTGAAGTCGACGCTCATCCCGGCGCAGCCGGCGCAGCGGCCGCCTTCCCAGCCGACTCAGACATCGGTGTAGACGCGGGCCCACTCCTCGGCCACCACGATCACCGGGCAGTGGGCACGCAGAAGGCAGTAGCGCTGCAACGGTGATCCGCGCCTGCCGCTTCGAGACCGCCCCAGGACGAGGAGCTGGGCACCCGCGGACAGCTCAACGAGCCGTGCTTTGGGGTCCCCCTCCATGACCCGCGCTTCCACCGGTTGTGCCTCCGGCCCGCCGGACAAGGCGCGGCGCACGGCGTCACGCAGCTGAACCTGCAGGTCACCGATCGCCGCGGCCGTACCCTGCTGCCGGCCTGGCTCGGCGGCATAGACCCGCACGACGGTCAGCAGCGCAGCACGGCGCCAGGCCTCCCGGACCGCCCAGGTCAGCGCCACCTCCCCCGCTGCCGTGCCATCCACGCCGACCACGATGCGGCGGGCGGGCGGGCGACCGGCGCCCCTGGCCACACTCTGCTCAGGCAGATGCACAGCTCGTCGGATGGTCGCGCGCGCGGGCGCAGTCGAAACCTCGGGCCGCATGGCACCCCCCTTCGACGGGGTCGGGAGAGCCTCCAGGAGGGGTCACGGCCCCACCGGTGGCACCCCGGCTTTCACATGCTTGCAGCCGCTCTCGCGGCGGCTTCGGTGGCGGCGTCTTCCGCTGTGGCGTCTTTCGGTAGGACGGACTCCTGCTCGGCGCGCTTCCAGGGGACCACCAGCACCGGGCAGGAGGCGTGTGCGACGACCCGCCGGCTCACCGACCCAAGCAGCAGCGCGCCCACCCGGCTTCTCCCCCGGGCGCCGACCACCAGCAGGTCCGCTTCCTGGCCGGCCGTACAGAGCACGGAAGCGGGTGCTCCCTCGACCAGCATTGCCGTTACCTGCACACCCTCCTGCATCCAAGTGCCCGGTGTCAGAAGCGCTTCGCCAAATACCCGGTGAATTGACTGTGCCAGCGCCTCCAGCGCAGCAGCATTCGCCGCCTCGCGCCCGGCCGCGTCCCAGCCGAACGATGTGGACGTGGCGGGAGGTCGGTACTCCCACGCCATGACGACATGCAGTGCAGCGTTCATCGAGCGCGCGAAACCAAACGCCTCGCGCACGGCGTCCACGGACCAGGGGGAACCGTCCACGCCCACCACGACGCGCCGCGTCAGGGTCTCCCGCGTCAGGCCATCCCGCGTGGACATGCAACACCTCGCCGGTTCGAGTCACCGAGTCAGCTTCAGCGCCGTGAGTAGCCCCCGGAGAGCTCTGCACTCGACCGCAACTGGCTAGTTTCATCCGCGCGTCCGGCCGGAGCTAGAGGAATGGGACCTCGGCAGGTCCGGACGTTCGACCCTTGCCCGCACCCGAACCCGCTGAACTTCGCGGCGCTCATAATCAGCTGGGTACCCCCGGACCGGGTCAGGCGAAATACAGCAGGCTGACGACGCCCGCGGTAAGGCAGTAGATGGCGAAGGGCTTCAGCGTGCGGGTCTGGAACCAGCGGTCGAGGAAGCGCACGGACAGGTAGGCGGCCACCCCGGCGGCGAGGCTGCCCGCGAGGATCTGGCCACGTACCCCGTCGCCGTTGGGCCCGAGCAGATCCGGCAGCTTGTAGACGCCCGCCAGCAGGATGACCGGGGTGGCCAGCAGGAAAGCGAAGCGTGCGGCGTCCTCGTGGGTGAGGCCGCGAACCAGGCCGGCGACGATCGTCACGCCGCTGCGGCTGATCCCCGCGAGGAGCGCGGCACTCTGGGCCACCCCCAAGCCGAGGGCCTCCACCGGCCGGAGGGTGCCGACGGCACGTCCCTGCTCGTTGGTGCGACGCGGGATCTCAGAGGCGATCTCGTCAGGGTCGCCTTCAGGCAGGGGGCCGGAGCCGTCGGACCCGGACTCGGGGGCAACCGGGTCGCCCGCCGCACCGCCGCGCCCCGCGAACGCTGACGCCGGGGCGGCAGCCGACGCAGCGCGCTTCTCCTCCCGCCGCCGGTATCGTTCGCCGGCGAGCAGGATCAGCCCGTTCAGCGCAAGGAACACCGAGGCGTAGACGGGCTTGGCGAACACTGTCCGCAGGGTGTGCTCGGCGAGGAGGCCGATCAGGCCCACCGGGATCGTGGCGAGGATGACCAGCCAGGCGATCTTGGCGTCGGTGTCGGTGATCCGCCGCGCACGCAGGCTGCGGACGAAGCCGCGAGCGATCCGCGCCCACTCGGCTCGGAAGTACCACAGCAACGCCAGCGCCGTCGCGACGTGCAGGCCGACGAGGAAGGCGAGATAGGGCGATTCCGAGGAGGATTCCTGGGTGACGAGAGCGGCCCACGACCCGCCTATCCACGCCGGGATCAACACCGAGTGGCCCAGGCTGGAGACCGGAAACAGCTCGGTGACCCCCTGCAGCACCCCGATCGAGATCGCCTGGACGTAGGTCAGTTGTTCGATCGCCACACGTGTGCCCTCCGCCTGGTGCCCCGGGATGCCGTGATGGAAAGCCTGGGATTGCCGACAAATCGGGCGAATCCCTGCTCACTATCGACAGTGCCAGATCCGTGACGACGATCGCGGGCAGGCAGGACGCTGCTTTGCCAAGACTTGACCGCGCTGTAGGGCAGTGCTGTGGACGAGACCGGCGGGCGGGTGCACGCGGCTAATCTGCCCTGGTGACCCGGCCGGAAACCGACGTGGCTGACCTGCTGGACGTCGTCGTCGGCACATTGCCGGGCGGCCAGCGACGTGGCGGTCAACATCGCATGGCTGAGGCCGTCGCCGGAGCGCTCGGCGGCGGCGGGCACCTGCTCGTGCAAGCGGGCACGGGCACCGGCAAGAGCGTCGCCTACCTGGTGCCGGCGTTGCGATCCGGCCGAAGCGTAGTCATCTCCACGGCCACCCTGGCCCTGCAAGCCCAGCTCTGCGACGTGGACATTCCGCGGGTGATTGACGCCTCGGCGCCGCACCTGGGCCGCCGGCCCGTCGTCGCCTTGCTGAAGGGCCGCGCCAACTACGCCTGCCGGTTGCGCCTTGCAGACGAGGGCCCTGCTGGCGAGGGCCCTGCCGGCGAGGGCCCTGCCGACGAGGGCCCTGCCGACGAGGGCACTGCCGAGGCCACCCTGGACGCCGACCCCGAAGGCGGGCCGGCCGACCCACCCGACCGGGAGAGGCTTCGGGTTGCCACAGCGCCGCCCCGCCCGGGCGGCCTCGCCGCCGACGTCCTGCGCCTGCGGGCCTGGGCGCGAACGTCCGCAACCGGCGACCGGGACGAACTCGACCCCGCTCCCCTGCCCCGCGCCTGGGCGCAGGCCTCGGTTTCGGCCCGCGACTGCGTCGGAGCCGCCCGCTGCCCTTATGGCACGGAGTGCTTTGCCGAGCGCGCTCGGGCCGCCGCCCGCGACGCGGACATCATCGTGACCAACCACGCGCTGCTGGCACTCGACCTGCTCGCTCCTGCCGCGATCCTGCCCGAACACGACGCCGTGATCGTGGACGAGGCGCACGAACTGGCCGACAGGGTCACCGACGCCGCGACCGACGGGCTGACCCCCGCCGGGTTGCGCCTGTCCGAGCGGCGCGTTGCCCCGCTCGTCGAGCAGGACCTCGCGGGCGCCTTCGAGGAGGCCGTTTCGGCGGTGTCGAGCGCACTCGCGGCCGCCGTCCCCGGCCGGGTCGAGCGGCTGCCTGCCGAGCTGTCCGGCGCACTGCTGCGGCTGCGGACGGCGGGAGCGAACGCTGCGGGGGCCATCCGCCCGGATCCGGAGGATCCGGGCCGGCTGCGGACCCGCCGGCTCGCCGAATCCGCCGTCGACACGGCGGCCCGGGTGCTGGCGATGTCGCCTGCCGACGTCGTGTGGGTCGAGGCCGACGAGCGGGGCACCCACGTCCTCAAGGTCGCTCCGCTCGACGTCGCCGGCCGGCTGGCCACCGAGCTGTTCGGCCGCTGCCCCGTCGTCGCGACGTCGGCAACGCTCGCGATCGGCGGAACGTTCGATCTCATCGCCGGCCAGTTCGGGCTGTCGCCGGAGGCGCGCGTCCCGGCGGGATCGCCTGGCTCGCCGGGGCCGGCCACCGACCGTGGGGGCGCCGTCGAGGCGGCGGAACCCGCCGAGGATGACCGCGCGCCCGATGACGCACCGCCCGATGCCCCCACCTCGTGGACCGGGCTCGACGTCGGCTCCCCCTTCCGCTACGACCGGCAGGCGATCCTCTACGTGGCGCGCCACCTCCCGCCACCCGGCCGCCACGGAACCGATCCCGCCCTGATGGACGAACTAGTCGCCCTCGTGGAGGCGGCCGGCGGTCGCACCCTCGGATTGTTCTCGTCGATGCGGGCGGCGCAGGAGGCCGCGGCTGTGGTCCGCGACCGGTCGTCGCTGCCAGTCCTGGTGCAAGGCGACGCGGGGATGGGCACCCTCGTCCGCAGGTTCCGCGACGAGGCGCATACCTGCCTGTTCGGCACCCTGTCGCTGTGGCAGGGCGTGGACGCACCCGGCCCGTCCTGCCAGCTGGTCACCGTCGACCGCATCCCGTTCCCACGGCCCGACGACCCCCTGTCGAGCGCCCGGGCGGCGGCGGTGGACCGCGCGGGCGGCAACGGGTTCCGCACGGTCGCCGCCGGGCGGGCCGCCGTCCTGCTCGCCCAGGGGACAGGCAGGCTGATCAGAAGGGCCGAAGACCGCGGCGTGGTCGCGATCCTCGATCCCCGGCTCGCCACCCGCACCTACGGATCGTTCCTGCGGGCCAGCCTGCCGCCCATGTGGTTCACCAGCGATCGGGACACGGTTCTCGGCGCCCTGCGTCGCCTGGATGCCGCCGCCACGCCGAGGCGGGCGGGCTGACCGGCGTCCGCACCGCGCGAGTGGGGCGTGCGGCGCTCAGGTGAGAGTGGCGACGACGGCCGCGGTTCGCTCACCCGGGTGCCCGGTCGAGACTGACGGCCCGGTCAACTGCACGGACGAGCGGCTTCGCGGCGTACCCGCAGGCGACTCCCAGCCCGATGCCGGCCATCACGTCCAGCGGGTAGTGCACACCGGTGTAGACCCTCGACAAGCAGACCAGGCCGGCCAGGACCCCGATGGGCACACCAAGAGCAGGGGCCTCCAGCGCGACGCCCGTCGCGAACGCGGCGGCCGAGGCCGAGTGGCCGGACGGAAACGAGGAGCTGTCGGGGCGGCGCGCCGCCCGCCTGATGTGGGGCACCGGATGGGCGTAGGGACGGTCCCTGGGGAAGGTGACCTTACCGACCAGGTTCGCGATCGGGCTGGCCAGCGCGATGCCCGCAATGCCGTGCACGCCCGCGCGCCTCGTGGCGCCGGGCTTGAGTGACAACACCCCGGCCAGGCCCAGCCACAGTCGGCTGTAGCTGGCGGCCTCGGTCAGCGGCGGCAGGGTTCGGTCCAGCAGCGGGGCGTGCCACCCCGCGAGGCGCCGGAACATGGCGACGTCGAAGTCGTGGAAGCGGCCCCGGGTGGGGGCGGCGGGGGTCACTCGGGCGACGGTACTCGCGTGGCCGGCGCGCTTACCCGAGCCTCCTGCTCGCCCGGTGGACACAGAAGGACGAGCGAGTCACCTGCCTGTCCGGTCGGCGGCGCGCTGCCCGTCATCGGGACGAGCCGCCCGTCCGCGCGTACCAGGAACAGCAGGTCGCGGCCCCCCGGCAGCGTGCTGCCAGGCCGGCGCATCTCGATCCGGGCACCCGCCTCGTAGCGACGGGCCATTTCGGGCCGGGTCAGGTCGGCGCCGAAGAGGAGCTCGCCGCCCGTGTAGGGGGCGACGACGCCGTGGCTGCCGCCCGGGGGGCCGAGGCGGTACACGCCGCCGTCCACGCTGCCCTGCAGCATCGTCGAAAGCAGCGCATTGAAGTCGTCCTCATCGGTGAGCAGCAGCACATCGGTGACACCCTCGATCTGGGCCCCCCGGCCCGACGCCGACGCGAGCAGATCGCCGGGCGCCAATTCCAGGCCGGCGGCGCGGATGCGGTGACGCTGCTCCTCGAGCCCTGCCCAGAGGAGCACTTCGAGCCCGAGGGACCGAAGCGCCTTCCCCAGATCCACCACCCACGGGTGTTCGCCCACCAGGAGCGGGCGCGTGCGAGCCGGCCGGATGACCCGCAGCAGCCTGGCGACCGGGGTCGCTGTCAGGCCGTAGAGCGTCACTGTCGAGACGATTACGAGAAACGTTACGGGCAGGATCTTCTCTGCGCCGTCGATGCCAGCGGTGACCAGGGCAGCCGAGTACGTCGAGGCCGTGGCGGCGGCGACTATGCCGCGCGGAGCCATCCAGCCGACGAAACCCCGTTCACCCCTTGTCAGGTCGGTTCGGACGGTGCAGACGAGCGCCACGACCGGACGGGCAATCAACACCAGGATGGCGACCAGGCCCAGAGTGGGCAGCACGAGGTGCCGAAGGGACTCCGGGGTCACGGTCGAAGAGATCGACACGAACAACAAGCCGAGGATCAGTTGCACCAGCGTCTCGAAGAACAGCCGGCGGGACGCGATGTCGAGGTTCGGCATGTTGGCGACGGCCAGGCCCATGATGATCGCGGCGATGAGGCCGGTGTCGTCGCGGGCGATGTCGCATCCGGCGGCGACCCCGATGACGGTGGCGAGTTGAACCGCGGTTCCGAGCACCTCGCCGAGGCCGATGCGACTGAGCAGCAGCCAGAGCACCGCCGTCCCGACGGCCGCCCCGGCCAGGCCCACGCCGAAGCTCGCCAGGAACTGTCCGGCGCGGGGAACGGCCCCTGCCCGAGTGCCGGCCATGACGGCGTGGAAGACCAGCGCCCCGGTCACGGCGCCTACGGGGTCGATGAGCGACCCCTCCCAGGACAGAATGTGCTGCAGCCGTTCGGCCGGCCGCACGAAGTTGAGCAGGGGGCCGACGACGGTCGGGCCCGACACGACGAGGATGACCCCGATCATCACTGCGGCACCAGCGGACATGCCCAGGAGCCACGCGGCCACCAGACCCGCGAATACCCAGGTGATGACTATGCCCACCGAGATCAGCTTGACCACCGTCCGGCGGGTGTGCCCCTTGAGCCCACGCAGGTTCAGCCCCAGCCCGGCGTCGTAGAGGATCACGGCAACCGACAGCGACACCAGCGGCGAGAACGCGGGGCCGAGCAAACGGTTGGGATTGATGTCATCGGTAAGCGCACCGGCCACGAAACCCACCGGCAGCAGAACGATGATCGCCGGAATCCGCAACCTGCTCGCCAGCACCTGCGAACCGACCGCAAGAACGAGCGTCAGGCCCAACCCGAAAAGGATCTGGTCCGTCGACACGGCCGCTATCGTGCCGTTCCGCCGGCGGCGTGGGGTAACGCCCCGGCCGGCGTGCCCCTTTCGTCCCCGCTTCGTACCCGGTCAGCAGGTGGCGGCACACCCGCGAGCCGGAAACCGGGCGGGTTACCCGCAACGGGTGGTTGGCGCGTCGTGGGGCGCAAAGGCCCCCCGCCCGAACCGCAACGACCTACGCTCTCAGCAGGACAAGCTTGACGACGAGTTGCCTGTCCCCGCCCGGTAACCGCTGCCGGGTCGGTCGCACCGGAAGGACAGAGGTCATGCAGTACCCGCTGCTAAACGCGTTCTTGACGATGTTGTATTTCTTCATCTGGATCCTGTGGATCTTCCTGGTCATCCGGATCGTCTTTGACATTTTCCGCAGCCGAGACCTGGGCGGCTGGGGCAAGGCCGGCTGGCTGATCCTGGTGATCATCTTGCCATTCTTGGGCGTATTCATCTATGTGCTCGCCCGCGGCGGCAGCATGCACGAGCGTGACGTCGAGCAGGCGAAGGCGCAGAACCAGGCCTTCCAGGCCTACGTGCGCGACGCTGCCGGCACCCAGAACAGTGCCGATCAGCTGGCGAAGCTCGCCGACCTGAAGCAGAAGGGCGTAATCAGCGACCAGGAGTTCGAGGCGGAGAAGGCGAAGATTCTCGCCGCCGCGTAGGGCACGTTCCGTGGGAAGGGCGCCGGCCAGGTGGCCGGCGCCCTTCTTGACGTCCGGGCTTGGGACGGTCCAGGTGGCCGGCGCCCTTCTTGACGTCCGGGCTTGGGACGGTGTCGACACACATCGACACAACGAAGGCGATTTGTCCTGGTATTGAAAACGGGCATTCAGCGCGAATGGGACCGATCTTGTGCCGGCGTGTGCCGGGAACCCGACAAAGCGGACCTAGCGTGTACCGGTGTGTGCCGGTGCGTGGCTGGTCCGGGTCGCCTTCCCGAAGTCGGCGCCGAACAGCGAATTGTCAAACCACGTCGGAAACGCGCGGACGTGCCTGCTCGGCCCGACCATCCGGACGACTCCCGACGCGATCACGTCGCGCCAGGTCGTCCGGCCGAGTAACCAGCGGTGCATCTCACGGTTGTCCCCCAGCACCGCAAGGTCGACGTCATAGCCAGGGTCCACCAGGCACGCGGTGCTGCCTCCGCGGTCTAGGACGAGCCACGCGCGCCCCGCGCCGGGGCCGCTGAGGTCGAGCTCCACGACGGTACGCGTCTGCGGGAGGCGGCCGGCGTCCACGTGCTGGTGCAGGCGCCACGCCAGCCACGCGGCGTCCAGAACCTCGTCGGCCGGCTCGCCGAACGCCCAGCGCGCGGCCCAGTGGCCGAGCTGCCAGATGATCGGCTCCAGGTCCTTGCCCGCCGGCGTCAGCACGTATTCCACCGAGCGCCCGGGGCCATGCGAGTTGCGCTCGACGAGCCCGCGACGTTCCAGCACTCGAAGCCGCTGCGAGAGAAGCGAGCGACTCATCTTGGGCAGGCCGCGGTGGATCTCGTTGAACCCGCTGCACCCGACGATGAGTTCCCGTAGCACAAGAGGCGTCCAGCGATCGCCAAAGAACTCCGCGCCGACCGCGATCGGGCAGTACTCGCCGTAGCTCCCCACCGGCCTATCTTGGCGCCCTCCGCGGCAGGAAGCCAGTACTGAATCTGCACCGGCAAACGACACCCCGGCGCTGTTCGGGGCTGCTGCCGGCACGGACGCCGACCGCCGCCAACTCACCCACCGGCCGGCTCAGGACACCCGGGACCAGTACCAAGTCAGTACTCGTCGCTGCCCGCCACTCGCGCGAGCGTGGTCGGCGTCAGCAGGAGCCAGCGAGAGGAAGCGCATCATGACCGTCACCACCACGAGCGTGCAGACACGGGACCTCACGGCCGAACAGACACCGGACCACAGCGTGCAGACACCGGACCTCACGGGCGTGAAGCACCGCCAGCAGGCGATGTGGGCCAGCGGCGACTTCTCCGTGGTCGCCGCGCGGATCGCCCTGATCTCCGAGCAACTCGCCGACTCCGCGGACATCCGGGCGGGCTCGCGCGTCCTGGACGTCGCGACCGGCAGCGGGAACGCGGCGATCGCCGCCGGGCGGTCCGGGGCGTCCGTACTGGGCGTGGACTACGTCCCCGCGCTGCTCGAACACGCGCGGTTACGGGTGGCCGGAGAAGGGCTCGATGTCGAGTTCACTGAGGGCGACGCCGAGAACCTGCCGGTGCCCGACCACTCCTTCGACACGGTCCTGTCCGTCGTCGGGACGATGTTCGCCCCCGACCACGCCCGGACGGCCGCGGAGATGGTGCGTGTCTGCCGCCCGGGCGGCACCATCGCGCTCGCGAGCTGGACCCCCGAGGGCTTCATCGGGGAAATGTTCCGGACGATCGCGGCGCATGTCCCGCCGCCCGCCGGCGTCAGGTCCCCGTTGCTGTGGGGCACGGAGGCCCACCTCCGGGAACTGTTCGGTGACGCCATCAGGAAGATCCGGTCGGTGGAGCGCACCTGCACGTTTCGCCACCCCTCGCCGGAGGCATTCGTCGGCTTCTTCCGCCGCTGGTACGGACCGACGCTCAAGGCGTTCGAAGCCCTGAACCAGGCGGGCCAGCGGGCACTCGCGACGGACCTCACGATCCTCGCCCGCCGCAGCGACCGCTATCAGGACGGCGGGTCGATCGCGCTCCCCGCGGCCTACCTTGAGACGGTCATCCGGCTGCGCTGACGAGGGAGAGGAGGGCGTACGGCGTGCGGACCGCAGCCGCACGCCGCCGGCGCGAACGCTCATGCCCGGGCAGGGACCTCGCCTGGCACCGTCCCGCGAACCGCGAAGGCGCGGGCGGTCAACTCGATCGCACCGTCGGCACTGACCGGCAGGCGTGCGGCCAGCGTGTCGCGCAGCATGCTGCGCCGCTCGGGTGCCAGCGACATCACGTAGGCAGGAGCAGGGCCCTGGCCGCCGAGGAACGGCGTCCAGTAGTCGGAGAAGCCGGCGAAGTAGGTCGGCACCGTCAGGGCCGCGGTTTCGACGTCGACCAGGCCGGCGGCGGCGAAGTGGACGGCCAGCGGCCCGGGCTGGCACAGCGGGAAGCGGCTGCCCTCGTCCAGCGCCGCCGCGCGGGGATCGTGCTCCGTGGCGGCGTCCCAGAAACATCGGATGGGCTGCATTCCGCAGGCGTAGTCCCAGACGTAGGCGGCCACCGTCCCGCCGGGTCTGGTGACCCGGCGCATCTCGGCGACCGCGGCGGCCGAGTCGGGCACGAAGTTGAGGACGAGTCCTGCCGCGCAAGTGTCGGCAATCCCCCCGCGCAGAGGGAGGCGCCGCGCGTCCGCGACCAGGAAGCGGGCCCTCGGGCCCGTGATGGCTTGGGCATATCGGACGAGCTGCGCCGACGCGTCCACCCCCACCACGGATTCCGGGGCGGCCGCGGCCAGTACCGCCGCGGACAGCGCCCCCGACCCGCAACCGACGTCGATCCACCGGCCGCCGGGCCGCCCCAGCCAGCGGAGGAAGTCGGCAGCGACGCGACGGCTCCACCGCCCGATGTAGTGCTCGTAGGCCTCCCCCGACTCCCACATCCGCTGCTCGTCTGACATGGCACGACATCTTCTCGTATTGATCACCTGGCGGGTGTCCAGAGGCGGGCCCGTCGGTAGATCCGGTACCACCGAGCTCTTCAATCAGCGCAGGTATCTGCTCGGAGTCTGCGCAACCTCAGCCAGGATCTCGTCGAGGTCACGAGCGTTCCCGTCAGGTTCACTCATCTCGGGCTGTCCGGACCATCCGGGCCCGCCAGCGCCGCGAGCAGGGCCTTCATCCACGGACCGAGGTCTGCGGGCGTCCGCGCGGAGATGAGATTGCCGTCCACCACCGTGGCCTCGTCGACCCAGTCGACGCCCGCGTTCACCATGTCGTCGCGGATCGCGCCGACGCTCGTCGCCCGCCGTCCATTGACGATCCGGGCGGAGATGGGCACCCAACCCGCATGGCAGATGAACGCGATGGGCTTGTCCGCCGTGTCGAAGGCCCGCACGAGCGCGAGCACGACGTCTGAGCGACGCAGCTTGTCCGGTGCGAATCCACCCGGGATGACGAGGGCGTCGAAGTGGGCGGCAGCAACCTCGTCGACGGTGGTGTCCACCGCCAGCGGCCCGTACCCCTTCTTGCCCGTCACCGGCGAGACGTCGAGGCCGGCCACCGTGACCGCCACGCCTTCCTCGCCCAGCCGGTACAGCGGGTAGAGCAGCTCCATGTCCTCGAAGAGGTCGGCGGCAAGGAGGAGAACGTTCTTCCCCGACAGGGTCACAACCCGACGCTACAACCAGATGCGGAGCTGCCCGTCACGGCGCGTCCGTGCCGACCGGGACCACTAACAAAGGTCCTGGGGTCCTGGAAAACGAAGGCAAGCGACGATGGACCGCGCGGAATGGCTGCGCCCCACCGCAATTCAAGCCCACCGCCGGCCAACGCATGCATTTTCTCGACTCAGTCGTCAAGCTTTCGCGGTTTCCGTCCGATTCCTCGAGACAGGGTGACCAACCCGACGCCACCGGGCACACGCCGAATCCTGCCCTGCCCAAAAGTGGCGACTCGACCAAATGAGATACCGCTGTGGGCAGGAGTGGGGGATCCATTCCGACGGAGCAGCTTCCGTCTTGGGGTGAAGCCGTAGCGCACGCGCACCGGCCGGGCAGCCCAGCCCGAACCCGACAGCTCACCTCGCAGGCGGCGGGGAAGGCCCATTGTGTTCCGCACCATTTCACGTCGCTTGCTGCGAGGTCCGCGCTACGCATTCGCAGCAGCCCTGGCGGGTGTCCTGCTCGTCTCGGCCCTGGCCTGCACGCCGACCGCGACTGAGCAGATGGGCGTCCGCGTCGCCCAGATTGCCCAGGCCCAGGTCGGGAAGGCTTATGGGCCCCCCTACTACGGCCCCAATGCCTTCAGCTGCGACGGGCTCGTGTGGTGGTCGTTCAAGCAGCTCGGCCGCACGTTGCCCACGGGCGCGACCAACCAGTACTACGCCACCCAGCGCATCTCGGCCTCCGCGGCCCGGCCCGGCGACCTGGTCTTCTACCACAAGCCAGGCGATGTGTTGCTGTTCCACCACGTCGCGATCGTCACCGGACCAGGAATGATGGTCAATGCGGAGAACCCAAGAAGCGGGGTTCGCGCACGGCCGATCTCCTATACCCACTTCGCGGGCGGCTATGAAGCGTTCGGCCGGGTGCCGGGCTTCTGAACAAAGACAGCGGTGGCTGCTCGGGCCCAGCGGGCCCGAGCAGCCACGATGCGCGTGCTCGGCAAGAGGTCTCTTCTCAGTAGCTGATGACCGCCTGCCGGAAACGAGCTGGGAGCGTCACATCGGAGCCCCGGACCGGCAGGGACTGCCCGTCGGCGGTGGCGGCACGGACAACGCCGAACCGGCACGGGTACACGAAGGAGACCGTGCCGGGCAGCTGCTGGGTGACATCGATGGTGACCGTACGGGCGGCGTCGTCATGGCGGACAGTGAAGCCGAATGGCACCCCGAACACGGTGGGTGCATCCTTGACGGTGATCGTGGCGCTGCCGGTGAGCCAGTGCGGCGCCACGCCCGGCGCCAGGTAGACGTGCGGGGCGCCGTCCTCGTCGGACTCGAAGAAGGCGATGTCACGCAGCAGCAGGTTGAACTCGGCTGCCGCCCAGCCGTGCGGGATGTCGCCCATGTACCACCAGCGGTCGGGCACCTCCGCGAAGTCGGTGGCGATCGGGTAGGTGTGCTGCTCGTTCCAGCTGCCCTGGACGACCTCCCAGCGGTCCGGCGCGCCGTCGGAACGGGACACCGTGGCGTAGGCGGCGTTGCCGACCGCCCAGCTCAGGCAGGCGTCCATGCGCGCGATGTCGCCGATGAGCAGGAAGGCGTGCGCCAGCTGCAACGTGAGGTAGGGGCCGTAGGCGTTCCAGGCGGCGTCGTGGCGGAACCCGCCGCGGACGAAATGCGCCCAGATCGTGTCCAGCGTCATCCGGGCGGCAAGGTCGACGTCGGCGCCGAGCTTCTGCCCCATGTAGAGCCGGCACGGGTGGAAGTAGGCGACGGCACCGATGATCGTGGAATCGAGCCGGCCGACGTCGGCGGGCCCGGTGGGGATGAACGTCTCCCACATGCCCATGTCGTGCTGGCGACCGAGTACCCAGCGGATCGAGTCGGTCGTGGCCCGGCGCAGGTCGTCGAACGCGGCCCAGAGCTCCCCGGTCTGGGCAGCGCCGAGCCGCTCGGCAAGCCGGGCAGCCTCGTACAACCCCGCGATCCCCCAGAAATCGTCCCAGTAGTGGGGCTTGTCTTTGTCGCCGATGTGCTCCGCGCTCCAGCCGCTGGGTAGCAGGCCGAAGGCGGACCGGTTGTCCCTGATCCAGCGGGCGCCCTCAAGCACGTAGGGGGAGAACATCTTCGCGCCGAATGCGGCGGCCGAGCCGCTGATGCGGTCGAAGCGGCCGAACGCCCACAGCGCCTCGCCGTTGCTGTCCCATTCCTGGTCGTTCTTCTCGTGGTCACCGCCGAAGAAGCCGTGCGCCGCGACCGGTCCGAACTGCCCCGGCCCCTGGTTGAAGACGGTCGGGTAGTGCTGGCCGAACTGGGTGGCCGGCAGGCCATTGTCGCCGTTCAGCGCGCAGGCGATGCCCTCCACCGCCGAGTCGCGTACCCAGAACGAGTCGTAGATCGTCGGGCCGGGGTGGATCACGCCGCTGTCGGCGAGGATGAGCAGGTTCGCCCGGCACAGCCGGAACAGGTCGAACAGGTGCGACACCAGCGGCGGTAACCCGAGCTGGAGCCCCTCGCCGTCCAACTTGCCGGTCCAGAACGCGCGATTGGCCGCCTCCAGGTCGCCCGCTGGTCTCGCGCGGATGTCGGCCAGGTCCTGCCCACCGCGATAGTCGTCGACCGGCAGCCGGACGTCGACACTCATCCGCGCGCCGGCGGCCAGGTCGAACGGCCAGGCGAAGACGCCCGTGCACATCGAGGCCACCGTGTCCATCGCCGTGTCCGCGCCGTTGAGCGTGCCGGCCGCGACGAGATCGTGGAACGGGTTGTCGGTCAGGTAGCCCTCCGGGTCGCCGGAGGAGTTTGGATTGCCGTACACGCCGAACGACGCCGGCGGGGTGTCGAAGATCGGTCCCCACCCGGTGTTGACCTCGATGCGTTGCTCGGCCTTGTTGTAGCGGAGGAACGAGATCTGCCGGTCCGGGACGTATCGGCCGGCCCGGTCATGCCGCTGGAAGCTGCTCGGCCCCGACGGCATGACGGCAAGGCACAGCCAGCCGCGGCGCGGGCCGCCGTCGGCGCTCACCGACAGCCGGTGCAGCACCACATCCCGCTGGCGATTCCCGACGGTCGTCGAGAGCGCCTTCTGGTCGAGCACGATCCCGCTGTCGGTGCGGTAAGTCGACAGCACAACCGGCAGATAGCGGCCGTCCATGCGCTGCGTCACCGCAGGCAAGGGCCGGTTCGGCTCGGCCAGCTGCGGCAGGTGCACCCGGCGCCCGTCCGGTTCGAAGATGAACCCGAAGACCGCGTAGGCCTCGTAGACCGGCTCGATCTCCCCTGCCTGACCGACCAGGCTTTCCTGGACGTGATCCTTGACGCCGATCATGTTCCAGTACCGGTAGAGCGCGTTGGACGCGAAGGCCCCTTCTTTCGAGTCGAACAGGCCGCCGTCGAAGGAATCGCTCCACCTGCGCAGCGTCTGCTGAACCCACCAGGGGATCGGGTAGGTCTCCCCCCGGGCCCACGCCCGCCACATCACCTCGTAGAACATGAGTTCGCTGGTCAGCGCCAATGTCATCCCCTCCTAACGTGGCCCGTTGACAAACCTGCCGGCCAGACCCGTGCGGTGGCGGGTCACGAGAGCACGAGGCCGCCGAAATCCGGCTGTGCCCCACCGGTTGGCGCGGGGAGCCCGGTGGGCACGAGCGCGTCGCTGGGGCCGACCCGGAACACCGAGACGCTGCCCGGGCCATTCGTGTTGAAGTTCGCAACATAGAGACGCCCATCCGGGGTCAGCGCCACCCCGGCCGAGTTGGTGGGCGTGGGCGGGGCGGGCGCGACCGAGCGCGCAGACGCCAGTTTGCCCGTGGCGCTGATGCGGAAGGCCGCGACGGCGCCGGACCCCCATAACGACACGTACAGGAACCGCCCGTCCCGTGATCGGACTGCGGCCAGCGGGTTGCGCCCACCGGGAGGCATCGGGGCGAGCTCGCGTGGGCCAACGAGCGACCCGTCAGCGCCGACCCGTAGAACCGAGAGGTTGTTGGTACCCCAATTAGTGACAAACAGGACTTGGGGCGGTTTTCGGGCTTCGGCAGGCATGGGAAGCGCGGTAACCGCCAGGACCCCGGCGGCGAACGCCGCGGCGGTGATGCGGACCCACGCCACCCGCAAGCGAACACCCGGCATGGCCACAGCGAAAACGTAGGCCAGATATGTCTTGGAGGTGGCACCGTTGGTGCGAGCCGAAGGCCAGATCAAGCGTCTGTCAAGTCCCCCGCAGTCTTGGAAAGGCGCCGGCAACGTTGAGTCAACGGACTCACCTTCCCGGCACCACGCGGAACGTGGATGTAGCGTTTCCGCCTCAGAACACCCTCTGACACACGGAGTCTGAATGACCGCGGAACCCAGGGTCACTGAGCGGCCGACGAGCAGGGATCAAGGCCTTGCGCATTCGCCGGCCTCCCCCCCGGGTGGGGGCCTGCGCCGTCGCCCTGGTTCTCCGCAACCACGGCGCCGCCTCGGCACTGTCTGGCGGCTGGTGTGCCGACTGGCGCGCACCCGCGCCGCGCGCATCGTGGCGGCGATCCTTGTCGTCCTCATGCTGTGGACCGGGTGGTCCCTGGGGCGGGCACTGACCGCGCCGGGGACAGACACCGTCGCCGCCCGCGTGGCCGAATGGGCGCGCGATCACCACCTCAACTGGGTCGTCGACAGACTGGAAGACGTTCAGTACTGGCTCCATCCGCCCAAGACCGGCGGCGAGCCTGCCGGAGGCATCCCGTCGGTCGGCATCGCGAACACCGGCTCGCAGGCGGCGGCCCCCGGGCACACGCAGGAGGCGGGAACCGGCACACCCGGTCCCCCGCCCGTGCGCCCCCCGGCCAATCCACCGCTGCCGCACGAGGGGCAGTGGCAGACGGTCGACCTCGTCCGAGGCCTTCCGGCGGTACGGGTGGCCTACGTCCGGCCGGACAACGTCCACACGTCCTACCTGGCCGGGCTCATCTGGATGGACCCCAAGCTCGTCGTCGCCAAGATGCACCCCGGAACGACGGATCCGGGAGGAACGTGGCCCGAGCCCTCGCTGATCCCTCCCGCCTGGCGATCGAGCGTCCTCGCCGGCACCAACGGCGGTTTCCGGTTGATCGGCTCCAAAGGCGGCTACTACGCGCACGGGCGGACTGTGATCCCGCTCCGGGACGGCGCGGCAAGCTTCGTCATCCGCCAGGACGGCACCGCCACAGTGGCCGACTGGGGCCGCGACGCACGCATGGGGCCCGACATCCTTGCGGTCCGGCAGAACCTCGATCTGCTCGTCGACGGTGGCCAGGTGAACCCGACTTGCGTGAACAACGACCAGGGACAGTGGGGGGCCGCCGACGGCGGCGCCTTCTACATTGCGCGGTCGGGCATCGGCATCACGAAGACCGGTGCGCTGGTCTACGTGGCCGGCCCAGCCATGTCGGTGTGCTCACTGGGCAACGTCCTGCAGGCGGCCGGCGTCGTACGCGGGATGGCTCTGGACATGAACCCCGGCTGGATTCGCGGGACCTACTTCACCCACGAGAACGGGCAGACGATCCCGCACAAACTGTCCGACCAGATGCAGCCGCCGCCCGACCGGCTCTTTCATATCTCGACCAGGGATTTCTTCGCCTTCTACGCGCGCTGATGCGCGCGGACGGTCGCTGACCAGCCCATCGTCTGGGTGGCGGCGGAGAACTTGCTGTCCATGTCGGGGACGGACTCCACAATCCGGGCGGTGGTGATGAGAGCCGCCTGCTCCGTGCAGGAACTGGCTGAATTGCCAGCCGGCCGTGTGCTGGCGGGCCCGGCGCAACTCCTGCTCGTCCCGGCTGATTCGCTCCGAGGTCCGCGACCCGTGGATGGGCGGCAGCTCGACGCCGAGGGGGTCCCCCGGGTCGAGCGCTTGCGACCAGTCGATTCGCTTGGTGGCCGTCCCACTGCTTGTCCTTGCCCCTGGCCGGCCCAACCTCGCGGCGATCAGGGCGATGGCGGGCCCACCGCGCGCCTGTCCAACCGCGCAGCGCCGATCACCGCACCGCGTCCAGTGCGCCGGTTGGCGTATCCCCGCCTTAGTTTAATTTGCGGGCAACCTAAGCCGATTTTGACCCCGATAGGGCGTCCCCGTCGGGGAATTCGATGGCAAGAGGCTGACGCACCAACAAAGCTGAACCACTCGCCCGTGATTAGTCGGCCCACGAACCGCGTCGCCCGGGATTGACCGGCGCGCTGACACTCTTTCCAGCGTGTTTCCCGGGTCGGGCTCGGCTACAGGGTGTAGTGATCAGCTAGCGGATGGGCACTATTGCGCGAAAGTAGCAGTGGTGTCACGGACAGTATGCGCCGGTGAAATCCGCTGGCTCGTGCCTCTTGATTCGCCTGCTCTCACGGGTGCTACATTTCCGAAAGCTCAAGAACGGACCAGGGGGAGCAGCCACACGCTGTGGAAGGGAGCTTCGCCGGTGACCGGATGGCTGGCGCCGAGTCCGCCTACCGGGCTCGTTCTGGACGGCATGCAAGTGGTCTCGGTCAAGGTGGCCGTCGCGCTGTGCGCCGACGCCGCGGCTGCTCCTGGTGAACTGGGGCCGATGACCGAGCACCGCGTTCCGCTGGGCCGTGGCATGGATGCGCTGTGCGAGCGGCTGCGCCTGCTCGGCATCCCCACGTCGAGTGGGCCCAGATCGGCAAGGCCCCTCTCGATCGGGCCCACCACGCACGGCTTGAGGCTGGTTGCCCGGGACGGCATGCGGGTCGACGGGCCGTCCCTGGCCAATCGGGCCGGCGGCGGCGCGGCCGGGGGCGGCATTCATACTGATCGTTCTGGGCGGGTCGTGGTACGGCTCTCGGAGCCCGAGCGAGGTCTGCTGCGCGTGGCGTGTGAACGACTTCGGGGCCTGCTGGACGGGCACTTGCTTTCGCTCGCCGACGAGCGGGCGGCTGCGGTGCGCCGCGGGATCGACGACGTGCTCGCCGACCTGCGTCAGCCGGCCGGGGAAGACGCGCCCGGTCGGCGCGGGCCTTGATGGCCAAGCAGCATCTTTTCGTGCCAGTACTTGTCGCACTGGACAGTGGCTGCGGTGTCGCCCGCTACCGCCAGGACAGTCCCTCGACTGGGTCCTCGACGTCCCGGCGACCTTCGTTGCCAGCGTGTGTTTCGGCGGAGGCGGAAGTCACGACCTGTTCATTGCCGCCGCCGGCAACAGCTGATGCCTTCCGGCAAGGCACCGTCTTTCAAGCCCAGGCCGACGTCCCCGGGCTGCCTGTCCCGCCCGCCCGCGTATGACACCCGCCCCGGCGGTGCCGGGTTTGCCCGGACAGCAGGGGGTCGAGCGCCGAGGCGATGCCGTCCCCACTCCCACAGCGCCGCCGCGGTCAGGACGTGCCAGGCGGCGTGGCCCTGCAGCAGGCTGTCGGGCTGGCACAGCGGCCCACCGGTCCTGCCGGCCAGGTCGAGCACCGCACCGCAGGCGAGCAGGGCCAGCGCGGACGGCACAGCCGGGGCGCCCGCCCGCATCACCGCGACCTCCGCACCCAGGCAGCCGCACGCCAGAACCGCCGCCCAGACGTTCGTCATCCCAGGCCACGCAAGCAGGAGCGTGACGATCGCCGCGGTGCCCGCCGCGTAGACCGTGAGTGCCCGCCGCTGGGCCCAGCAGCGCGTGATCGCAAGGTCGTGGGTTCCCAGGAACAGCAGCGTCGCCAGCAAGGCCCCGTCGTGCACCGCCTGTCCCCCGGCGAACCGCCCACCGTGGAACAGGACGCTGCCCAGGCCGTCCGCGGCTGCCACGACGGCGAAGGTGAGGCGCTCGGCGCGCCGGGGTGAGGCGGTTCGAAATGCTGGCACCGCCAGGGCGGCGCCGGCCGCGACATACGCCAGGCTGGACACGGCATTGAC
This sequence comes from Frankiaceae bacterium, assembly GCA_017882765.1. Classification (GTDB taxonomy): domain Bacteria; phylum Actinomycetota; class Actinomycetes; order Frankiales; family Frankiaceae; genus JADGOW01. The sequence goes on along the minus strand of JADGOW010000007.1, from coordinate 6,924 downwards.
CGGCTGCGCGAGCAACCCCGCGGAGAGGCGTTCACAGTCCGCCACCAGCCCCATCGGCTGCCACCCACCCTCGGCCGGCCATGCCGGCTCGGCTTCGAGCGTAGCCGCGAGGTCTTGTCCGAGCCGCCCCGCCGGGAGGACGCCGGAGCCGCCTCGCCGGTTGCGCTCACGCGGTCGCGGTGCAGCGGCAGACTGAGGGGGATGGCGGATGCCGCCGGCGGTGCCGCCGGGCCACGGACACGTGCCCGACCACGCCACCGGCAGACCGAGGCCGACTCGGACGGGCGTCCGCGCCGTGCGCCTCTCGCGGTCGTCGCGCTGGTCGTCGTCGCATTGGGCACGTTCGGCGCCCTGCCCCGCTGGCCGGGGCTACCCGACCTCGTAGCTGCCCCGCCGCTCGATTTGATGACCGACCTTCGCGTCTTGCTCGCCCTGGCCCCTGGCTGGGTGACGTTCGGCATCGGCCTGCCGGCCGCAGTGGCACTTCGCGTCGTGCTGCTCTCCTGGATGCTCGGTGGCCCGGACCGCGCCCGGCTCTTGTTCGCCCTCCGGTTCTACCTGGTCGCCGCTGTGCCGGCGCTCGTCGCCGCCGGGCTGCTCTACGTGGCTTCGGCGACCTTGTTCGCCGCCTTGTTCTGGGCGGGGGCGATGGTGACCCTGATAGTGCTGCTGCCGCTGGCTGCGCTGCCGTGGATGGGGCGCCCCGGGTTATGGGCGGCCATCAGGAGTGTCCTGCGTGGCCCGAGGCGGCTCTCGCCGCTACTGGGATACCTCGGCGCGCTGACGCTGCTCAGCGTGGTCTCCGACCATGTCCCACCGCCGGTGATCCTGGCGCTGGTCCCTGTCTCGGCGGCCCTGAGCTGGCTGACCATGTCGGCGCTCGCCTCAAGCGGCGCACCCGGATCCCATCCGACCACCGCGGCGGTAGCGAGACTGGCCGGGGCGGCACTGGGGCTGGCCGCGCTGGGTGGGCTCGCCGTTCTCGCCCTGCTCACCCTGACCGCGCCCGGGCCGGCGGCCGCCCCGGCTCCCGCTCACCCACGGGCAGGCTCCTTGCTCCTGGTCGGCGGGGTCGACAGCCGGTCAGGCGGCGGGCCGTTGACGCTGCTCGACCCGCATGCCCTCGGGTTCACGTGCGCCCAGGTGCACTACTTCTCCTACGTCGGCCCGGGCGGCGGGGCGCCGCAGGGGCAGGCGCGCTGCCCGATCCGCACCGGCGCGCCCTACACGGCCACGGACACGTTGCGCCCGGCGGCGATGACGGTGAGCGCGTTCGAAGCCCAGGTACGCGCGCTGCCGCAGCCGGTGACGGTTGTCGCCCACTCGCTCGGCGGCTGGATCAGCTGGGACGCCGTTTCAGCCGGGCGGGCGCCCGGGGTGACCGGGGTGGTGCTGGTCGGGGCGTACCCGGCCAAGGACGTGGGCTACCCCGCCACGGGCTCCGGCCCAGGCACCGCCGGGAGGGGCCTTCTAGACCTGACGGCATGGCTGTCGAGGAAGGCGGGGTTCAGCGTCTTCGACCCGGCCGCACCTGCGTCCGCGGACTGGCTGGCCGACCCGGCCCGGCTCCGTCAGGTGTTCGACCGTCCGCTTCCCTCCAGCATCCTGGGCCTCGGCGTGTTCAGCATGTTCGACGAGCCGCTCATGCCCGACGGCCCGACGCTGCCCCACGCGCAGCGGGCCTGTCCCGTGCCCGAGCCGCATCCCGCGTTGCCTTACACCGCCCAGTTCCGTGACGCAGTCAACCGGTTTCTCGACGGGGCGCCCGAGCCGCACTGCCCCGCGTGGGGGACAGCCGTCGGCCCGCCGCTCAAGCATCTGACCGGCCCGCCAACAAAGGGTTAGACCGATCACCGCCTATGCAAGGACCGAGAGCGACATTTCGAGCGGCGGCACCTCATCGCCGGACGCTCTCGGTGCGCCTCCTCGTCCGAGGCTCGGACCTCGACTGCTACTCCATGGACAACACCATTCGGCGAAGCGATGGCACGATGTCCGCTGAGATCACCTCCACGCCCGGCCTGCTCGACCTGAATGAACGCCGCGTGGTGCCAGATGCGCGCGCTCGGGACTGGCCGGTATCCCTGGCGCTGTGCGACGGTAGGACGTCATGAGCGTCCGGTCACTTAGCCAACTGGCCATTCGCCGGGACGTCGCTCCACCGGGAAACCCCATTCCCGCTGGACTGTCTCCATCGGCTGGACAGGGTGGCACCCCACTCCCCTCTGGCGACGCCGTCACGGCCTACGCCGACGCGTTGGTCGCCCAGATCCCCACCGAAGTCGTTGCGGCCTATACAGCGGTGATGGCCGTGGTCGCGGGGGTTATCCCCGCGACCGATGCGTACTTGCCGGCGCGGGTTGCGATTGTCGTGGGCACTGTTGTCTTCGCGCCGGCCGCCGTCATTGCCGCGTATTTCGCGTCCGGCGGGCGAGCTGTGAAATGGCCGCAAGGCGGCGGGAATCCGAGTCGTCATGTGCCCCTGCTGGAACCACTCGGTGCCGCGATCGCGGCTGCGGCGTGGGCACTGTCGACGCCGACCTCACCCCTAGCCGCCGCGCTCAGCGGTGGCGGGTTTGCCATCGCGGCGGCGTGCATCGTCATCGGCGCTGCCACGGCGATGTCGTTCTTCGCGCCGTGGCTGCGGCGCGGGAACTCCTCGTCGCCGCTCGCACCGCCGGTTGCCGCGACCAGCAGGCCGGCCCCGGGCGGGCGCCAGCGTTGACGACCTAACCCCCATGCGGATGCAACTCTGACGCTCCACCGGCTGGGGTGCACCGACGAAGGTGATCAGCGCGCCTGCGAGGCCGGAGCGGGGCAGGGTGACGCGCTGGGGATTGGTGCCCCGCAACCCGGACAGCGTCTCCCGCCCGAGCCGCCGCGGCAACGCGCTGACGGTTCGTAGATCGACTGAGCTGAGCCGGGTCAGTCCCCGACCCGGTGTGGGAAGCGCAAATCGCCGACAGCGTAGGCCGCTGGCTGGTGGACATGAGATTTGCCGCTTACTCTGCGGCTGCTCGCAGCGGGTTCCCACGCGTCGGGCACCAGACAGGCGAGACCAGATGCGCCAGAACCCGGGGGGCGGGCGATGATCACGGCCAATGCTGCGGCACCACGCGTCGCGGCTTTGACGCTAGACTCGATAGCCCACGCGGTCGTGGTGACCGACATTTCCGGGACTGTCACATACTGGAACCCCGCCGCGGAGGCGCTGTTCGGCTACCGCGCTGCGGAAGCAGCGGGGAAGAAGTTGCCCGATCTCATCTTCCCCGCCGGGGCAGGCAAGAAATACAACGAAATGCTCCTGGCGCCGGCCGAGGGTAGGGACTGGTCGGGGAAGGTGACGTTACGCCGAAAGGACGGCTCACATTTTCCGGCCCTTGCCGCCCGCTCCATCATCCAGGAGATGGACGGCACAATAGTTGGCGTGGTCGGGATCCACGCGGACCTGAGCATGCATCAGGGCGTTGCTGTCGGTTCCAGCCACGTGGCGCAGGACATTACCCCGGATTGGGAGACCGAGAGAGCCCTGCGGGCCAGTGCGGCACATGCGCGGGCCGTAGTGGAGGCGGTGCATGTCGGCATCGGTGAGATCGACCTCACCGGAGTCGCTCGATCCGCGAACTCCCACCTCCTCACGCTTCTCGGGGTCCCGCGCGATCAGTTGATCGATAGACCGTTCGCCGAGGTGCTGAAACTGGAAGGCGAGATCGCGCGCGCCACGCTCACCCGGCCTGCCTTAGGGATAGAGCATTCCTATGACATCTACCGGCGGCGGCCTGACGGGACCGTCCTGCCACTGCGCATCATTTTCAGCTCCCTTCTTGACGAAAAGGGTGTGGTCGCTGGTTCAGTCCTGCTGGCGACCGACCTGACAGAACGCAAGCGCATCGAGGCCGACCTTGCCAGGCTGGCCCTGCGCGACGGACTGACAGGGCTCCTCAACCGGGCCGCGCTGCGCGGCCGACTCACGCGAGCGCTCGCTCGCCGTCGGCGACAGGCTGACTTGGGTGTGCTTTTCGTCGACCTCGACAACTTCAAGGTAGTGAACGACCTGCATGGGCATGCCGCCGGGGATGAGCTGCTGCGTATCCTCGCGGACCGGCTTCGCGGCGCCGTGCGGCCGGAGGACACGGTCGGTCGGGTCGGTGGGGACGAGTTCGTCGTCGTCTGCGAAGAGCTCTCTGAACCGAGCGAAGCCATCCGCATTGCCGAGCGGCTACAGGACGCGCTGTCGGGCCCTGCGCTGCTTGGGACGGTCGAGATCTCCATGATGGCGAGCGTGGGGATTGCGGTTGTTCGTCGCGGTGAGAACATCGACGCCAATGAGGCGCTGCACCGCGCCGATCAGGCGATGTATGCGGCGAAGGCGGACAGTCGCGGCAGCTGGCAGGTCTTCAGACCGACGCGGGCGGATTCCGGGGAACAGCCGGTAATCGAGTTGCGACGGGCTCTGGCCCGCGACGAGTTGGCGGTGTACTACCAGCCTCGCATCGACCTGACCAGCGGTGAGATCGTCGGCGTCGAGGCTCTCGCCAGGTGGCGCCATCCCCGCAGGGGCCTGTTAACCGCGCCGGCGTTTCTTCCGGCAGCGGATCGCGCTGGGCTGTTGCCGGAGATCGGGATGCACGTCGTCAGCGTGGCCTGCACAGAAGCAGCAGCATGGAATATCACCGTCTCGGTAAATGTGTGGGCCCGCCAACTCCGGACGCCGAGGCTTGCCTCCACCCTCTCGCGGACGCTTGAGGACAGCGGTTTGCAGGCCGGGCGCCTGATAGTGGAAATCCCCGAGGCTGCGGTTATGTCCGCTCCTGAGAGGGCGCTCCGCACGCTCACCTCGCTGCGCTCGCTCGGGGTACGCCTCGCCGTCGACAATTTCGGAACGGGTTATTCCTCCCTTGCCCATCTCGCCCGTTTCCCGCTCGACGCGCTCAAGGTGGACCGGCAGTTCGTAAGTGGCCTCGGCGTCGACCGTGAGCGGGCCGCGGTCGTCGCCGCCGCGGTGGGCCTGGCACACGCGACGGGGCTCAGGGTCGTGGCTGAGGGGGTCGAAACCGGCGAGCAGCAGTCGGCGCTCATCGCGCTGGGCTGCGAGCAGGCGCAAGGGTATCTCTTCGGTCCGCCGATGCCCCCGGAAGAGATCCCGCAGCTGCTCGCGCGGTGACCGCACCCTGATGCGCATCGGCGGCCCTCGCCCGTGCGGACGTCGCGTTACCGACACCGTCGCCGACCGTCTCGACGCGACGGCATATCAAGCGTTCGCGGAATCCTCGCGAGCGATTCTGGCCACCTTCGAGCGCCATTCGGGCGGCGGGGTGGCGGGCAGCCCGACCTGACCCCTGTGCAAGGGCCCCGGTGTGAGCAAGGCTGGTCCTGTCGTAGGCCGCGCGGTCTGTGGGGCCGGTGGTCGCCTCGACCGCCCCCATTTGACGCGGCGGCGTGAGACATGGCGGGCGCGGTCGCGGAGGGGGGATCTCGGTGAGCGGGTGGCTATGGCGCTACGACGGCTTCGACCCGGCCTCGGAGGGGCTGCGGGAGGCGTTGTGCGCGCTGGGTAACGGCCGGTTCATGACCCGCGCCGCGGCGCCGGAGGCCCGCGCCGACGAGGTGCACTACCCGGGCACCTACGCGGCCGGGGTGTTCAACCGACTCGCCGAGGAGAAGGCGGGGCGGTGGATCGAGAACGAGAGCATCGTCAACCTGCCGGACTGGCAGTCGTTGACTTTCCGCGCCGAGGACGGCGACTGGGTGGACCTGGCGACGTCGACCGTCGACCACTACGTGCAGGAACTCGATCTACGCCGCGGGATGCTGACCCGCCGGTTCCGGGTTGTCGACGCCGCCGGCCATCGCACCGCGGTGGCGCAACGCCGGGCCGTGTCGATGGCCGACCCCTATCTGGCCTGTCTGGACGCCACGTTTGTGGCGGAGAACTGGTCGGGCACGCTGATCGTTCGGTCGGGCATCGACGGTCGGGTCACCAACGGCGGGGTGCCCCGCTACCGGGGACTCGCCGATACCCACCTGGTGATGGCTGGTGGCGAGCAGATCGACGACGACATCGTCGCGCTGACCGCCGTAACGACCCAGTCGATGATCCGGGTGTCGCTGGCCGCCCGGCAGCGGGTGCTGCTCGATGACAATCCGGTCAAGGTGGAGCGGCTCCTGGTTGAGGAGGATGGCTACATCGGGCAGGACATCAGAGTGGATCTGCACGAGGGCGAGCGGCACACGATCGAGAAGGTCGTCGCGCTCTACACCTCGCGGGACCGGGCGATCAGCGAGCCGGGGGGCGCAGCGCGGAACAAGGTCCGGCGCGCCCCGGATCTACCCGACCTGCTCGCCCGGCACGTGCTGGCCTGGGATCACCTGTGGGAGCGTTGCGACCTGCGGATCAGCGGGCATGAGCGGGCCGACCTGGTGTTGCACCTGCATCTGTTCCAGCTGCTGCAGACGCTGTCGGCGCACAGTGTCGACCTCGACGTGGGCATCCCGGCCCGCGGCCTGCACGGTGAGGCCTACCGAGGCCACATCTTCTGGGACGACGCCTTCGTGTTCCCCTACCTGAACCTGCGGATGCCCGAACTGTCGCGGTCGCTGCTGCTCTACCGATGGCGGCGCCTGCCGCAGGCCCGCGAGGCGGCCCGCGAGATCGGCTGTCGGGGCGCGATGTTCCCCTGGCAGAGCGGGTCCGACGGCCGGGAGGAAACGCAGACCCTGCATTTGAACCCGCGCTCCGGGCGGTGGCTGCCCGACCACTCCCACCTACAGCGCCACATCAACGCCTCGATCGCCCACAGCACCTGGCAGTACTACGAGGCGACCGGCGACACCGATTTCCTCGCCCAGCACGGCGCGGAGATCATCTTTGAGATCGCGAAGTTCTGGTCCAGCCTGGCCACCTACGACCGGGCCACCGATCGG
>JADGOW010000082.1 GCA_017882765.1 Frankiaceae bacterium | reverse complement strand
CAGCGGCGACACCGCGGACAGTGACTCGGGGCACCCGGACTCGGGGGACGGGCACCCCGGGGACGGGCACCCCGGGGACGGGCACCCCGAGGACGGGCACCCCGAGGACGGGCACCCCGGGGAGCAAGCGACCCCGCCCTCCGCTGCCGCGTAAGCACGCCGTGAGCTCAGCCTTCTGGCCCCCGGACGTGTCTCGCTGCACAGCTGCGACGGCCTTCGCGGGCCCTGAGTCGCGTATAGCGTGGTGATCGTGCCGCTGCGACAGCTCACCGACGGCAAGCCAGCGGGTTTGCTCGACGGCACCGGGGGCCGCGACGTTCCCGGGAGGCCCGTCCCTGCTGCCGACGCGGGCGGGGATGACAGCACATCCGGGCCCATTGAGCCCTCGGGTGGCCCGCCGCCCCGCGCGGGGGCAGGCGCCCGCGCTCGCCGGTGGCTGTCGGGCCGGCTGCCAGGGTGGCAGCCGCGGCTGGTCGCAATGGTCGCGATCATCAGTGGTGTCGTCGCGGCGGTGGTGTCGACGCGGTTGTTCCCACACCTGTCGATGAACAACGACGAGGGCATCTACCGCCTGCAGGCGCAGGTCTTCGTCTCCGGACACCTGTTCCCACCCGCTGCCGACCCGGCCGCCTCGTACGCGCCCTGGCTGGCCGTCCTCGACGGGTCCCACTACGTCCTGAAATACACCCCGCTCGTCCCCGGCCTCCTCGCGTTGAGCCTGTGGGCCACCGGCGGGTACTGGGCCGTGCTCGCGGTGCTCGCTACGGCTTTCGTCGTGGTCACCTACCTGCTCGCGGTCGAACTGCTCGGCGACCGGACCGTCGCGGCGGTTGCCGCCGTGCTCACGGCCCTGTCACCGCTGGTGATCATCCAAAGCGGGCTACTCCTGCCGTACCTGCCGACGGCCCTCCTGCTCGAGCTGTTCGCGCTGCTTCTGGCTCGTGGGGCGCGCGCGGCCCCATCGCAGCGGCCGAAGCTGTTCGCCGGTGCCGGCGTGGCTGCGGGTCTTGCGCTGACCGTACGTCCCTTCGACGGCGTCCTGTTCATCGTCCCCGTGCTCGCGTGGGCCTTGTTCGGTCCGCTTCGGCGCACAGCGACGCGCCGGCGGGCCGCCGCGTGGTTGATCGCCGGCGCGGTGCTCCCCCTTCTGGGCCTCGCCGCCTGGAACTGGGCCGCGACCGGCAGCCCGACGCGACTGCCCTTCGCCCTGCTCGAAAAGCGCGATGCGCTGGGCTTCGGCATCCGCAAGCTCTACCCCACCGACAACCCGCACAACTTCCACCTCGCGGACGGCTGGTCCGGCGTCGCCGAGCACCTTCGCCTCCTGGGGCTATGGACGTGCGGGGGTGTCGTCCTGGCGGCGCTGGCCGTCGTGGCGCTTGTCCGGCGGCGCGTCCGAGCGCCCGCTGTCGCGCTGTTCGCCGGCGGGCTGCTGCTCAGCGCCGGGTACCTGTTCTTCTGGGGGGTCTGGAACGCCGCCAAGAATTGGGCCGGCATCAGCTACGTCGGCCCGTTCTACGTACTTGCGGTGCTCGTGCCGCTCGTCCTGGTCGGCGCTGTGGGCCTGGTCGACCTGTTCCGCTGGCGTCCCCCGGTCGCGGTCGCCACGACAGCCGGGTGTCTGGCGATGACGGGGGTCGTCCTGGCCGGGGCGGTGGCGACCAACGCTACGTTCACCGACCAGAACGAGCAGCTGAGCCGCCTGACGGCCGACGGGGCCCAGCAGAAGCTCGTCTTCGTCGCTGCCGATCCCTCCTTCCTCATGCATCCGACGTCGGTGCTGGCCAACCCGCCCGACATCGGTTCGGCCGGGCCCGTGTACGCCCTCGCGCGCGGGTCCGACGACTTCGGTGTGCTGCGCCGTTTCCCGGCCCGGGACCCCTACCTGCTGCGGATGGCCGGCGACTACGGCCATTCCGCGGACACGCCCATCCGGGCGGTCATCGAGCGGCTCAGGGTCGAGCGCGGCGCGACGCTGCGCCTCCGCTTGCACATCACGCCGCCCGCCGGCGCCCGCTACCTGTACCTGAAGGTCACGGCGGGCAGCGTGCGCTACGCCTACCCGCTCGATCCGTCGCGCGGCGTCGACCTGATCCTGGAGATCGACGCCTCCGGAGTGCGGATCCCCGGCCGGCCTCCGGCGCTGGGTGAGGTGCTTTCCACGCCCTCCCAGCCGGTTCTGCTCACGCTGGAGGGCCTGGGCAAGCGCGGCACGGTGACGCCAGTCGACGGGATGTGGGTGCCGGTTCGGGCGCTGCCTGGGGCCGATCCCGCCAACCCGCCTCAGGTGGAGGCGATCGTGCCGGTGGAGGAGGTGGGCCGGTTGGGAAGCCTGCCGGGCCCTGCCCTGGTGGTGCGCCCAGCCTGAGCCGGCCGCCGGTCCGGCGCGGTTGCCGGCCGTAGGCTGGCGGGCATGGCGCAGTACATCTTCCAGATGCGCCGTGTCCGCAAGGCGCACGGCGACAAGGTGATCCTTGACGACGTGACGCTGGCGTTCCTGCCCGGCGCGAAGATCGGTGTCGTCGGGCCCAACGGCGCCGGCAAGTCCACCGTCCTGAAGATCATGGTGGGGGTGGAGCACGCGTCGAACGGCGACGCCATCCTCTCGCCTGGCTACAGCGTCGGCATGCTCGCGCAGGAGCCGGGGCTCGACGAGACCAAAGACGTCCGCGGCAACGTGGAGGAAGCGGTCCGCGACATCAGGCACACCCTGCTGCGCTACGAAGAGATCAACGAGAAGATGGCCGCGCCCGACGCCGACTTCGACACGCTTCTGGCCGAGCAGGCCGACCTGATCGACGCGATCGAGCACGCTGGTGCTTGGGAGCTGGACAGCAAGCTCGACCAGGCCATGGACGCGTTGCGGCTGCCTCCCGGTGACGCCGACGTGACCCTGCTCTCGGGCGGAGAGCGCCGCCGGGTAGCCCTGTGCAAGCTGCTGCTGCAGCAGCCCGACCTGCTGCTGCTTGACGAGCCGACCAACCACCTGGATGCCGAAAGCGTGGCGTGGCTGGAGCAGCACCTCGCGAAGTACCCGGGCACCGTGCTGGCGGTCACGCACGACCGCTACTTCCTGGAAAACGTCGCCGGCTGGATCCTCGAGCTCGACCGTGGCCACGCCTACCCTTACGAGGGCAACTACACGACGTACCTGGAGACGAAGACCGCGCGCCTGAAGGTCGAGGGGCATAAGGACGCCAAGCGCAAGCGGGAACTCGACCGGGAGCTCGCGTGGGTGCGCTCCAACCCGAAGGCGCGTCAGGCGAAGAGCCGGGCCCGTCTGCAGCGCTATGAGGAACTCGCGGCGGTGGCAGAGAAGGCCCGGCGGCTCGATACCGACGAGATTCAGATTCCGCCCGGCCCGCGGCTCGGCTCGATCGTGATCGAGGCGGGGGGCCTGACGAAGGGGTTCGAGGACCGCCTGCTGATCCGGGACCTGTCCTTCTCGCTGCCCAGGGGTGGCATCGTCGGGATGATCGGGCCCAACGGCGTCGGCAAGACCACCCTCTTCAAGATGATCATCGGGGACGAGACCCCTGATGCGGGGCGCCTGACGATCGGCCCCACCGTGCAGATCTCCTACGTCGACCAGGCCCGCGCCGGGCTGGATCCGTTCCAGACCGTGTGGCAGATCGTTTCCGACGGGCTGGACCACATCAAGGTCGGCAACGCGGAAGTGCCTTCGCGGGCCTACGTGGCCGCGTTCGGCTTCAAGGGCCCCGACCAGCAAAAGCCCGCGGGCGTGCTGTCCGGAGGTGAGCGCAACCGGCTCAATCTCGCGATGACCCTGAAGAAGGGCGGCAACGTCCTGCTGCTTGACGAACCCACGAACGATCTTGACGTCGAGACGCTGCGCTCGCTGGAGGATGCCCTCGAGGTCTTTCCGGGCTGCGCGGTGGTGATCAGCCACGACCGGTGGTTCCTCGACCGGGTCGCGACGCACATCCTTGCGTGGGAGGGCACTGACGACGATCCGGCTCGCTGGTTCTGGTTCGAGGGCAACTTCGCCGACTACGAGCGCAACAAGATCGAGCGGCTCGGGCCGGAGGCCGCCCGCCCGCACCGGGTGACCTATCGAAGGCTGACGCGGGACTGATCTATAACGGGGTTGGGCTATTCAGCCGTGTCCAGCGAGCGGGGACCTGCCGACAGGTAATGCGTCGGCTCCTGACTCGTACCCGGAAGGCCGAGGCAACTAGTCTGTCCGGACTACGGAGTATTGCCTTATCACCCCTTTGGCGGGTTTATCGCGCCTCCATCTCGCCGATGCATGGTGCAGAAGCGCGTCAACGAAAGCTCTGAAACAGTCCTTATGTGCTATGCAGCCCGCGGCAGGTGTTGGTCGATGTCCTGCGTGAGCTCCTCGGAGCAGACGCCAAACAGACAACCACCGCAGCGAACCCTCACTCGCGACCGCCAGCGCAAGGCAAGGGGCTTCAGAGATGACGATCAAGACCACGACCCTCAGCAAGGATGAGATCTGCACGCTCGTCGAGGAGCACCTTCCTCTCGTGCACCACGTGCTGTACCAAGTCGCGGGGCACTACCCGCGGCACGCCGACCGTGAGGAGCTGGCCCAGTCGGCCACCCTCGGCCTCGTCGAAGCCGCCCACCGGTTCGACCCCTCCCGCGGCGTTCCGTTCGCCCGCTGGGCGAGTGTGCGGGTTCGTGGCGCCATCGTTGACGCCGCCCGCGCCCTGGACTTCGCGCCCCGCTCCCTGCGGGCCGCGGCTCGCGACGTGGACGAGGCCGTCGCGGTGCTCACCAGCCAGCTTGGCCGGACGCCCACCCCCGATGAGATCGCCGAGCGTCTCGACATCAGCGTTCGCGAGCTACACCAGGTGCAGGGCAAGGTGCACCGGGCGCTCGTGCTCTCTCTCGACGCCCCCTGCGGTGAGGATGACGGGGACACGCTGACTCTGGCCGACGGCCTGTTCGAGGTCGGCGACTGCGACCCCGCCGACCAGCTCGAGAGCCGCGAGCAGTCCGCCTACATCCGCGACGCGCTGCTGCTGCTGCCCGGGCGGCTTCGCGCTGTTGTCGAGGGGTACTTCCTGCAGGGCCGGACGTCCGGCGAGATCGCCGCTGCCCTCGGGGTGACCGAGTCCCGTGTGTCGCAGATGCGCTCGGAGGCCCTGGCCCTGATGCGGTCGGGTCTCGAGGCCCAGTTCAGCAGCGCCCGGCCGCGCGAGGCGGACCCCAGCCTCGGGCTGCCCGATGCCGACGCACACTCCTCGGCCGCATCGAGGATCAAGAACAGCCGCGCCGCCTGCCGCCAGGCCTCCTACGCCGCCGCCCTGGCCGCCCGATCCTCGTTCGCTGCCCGGCTCTCCCGGCCGGTGGCGAGCGGCCTGGCCGCCAGCGCGTGACGCGTGGCGGCTCCGGACAGCAGCCATGAGTACTGGGCCCGGCGGGGGCGAGTCAGCCCGCCGGGCCTTGTCAGTCTCCGCCTTCTCCTCGCAGGACGAACAGGCCACCGCTGCTTCGGCTGTCCGGCTCGACGGGGTCGCGAGGGTTCGGCGTTGCGGCTGCGGCGAGCGCTTGGGTGGACATCTCCTCGGTGAGGGTCAGCAGAGTCGCCCGGTAACGGGTGATCCGGCGCACGACCTCATCCACGGTCTCCTTGACGAGCACTCGCTGGCCGTCGACGAGTGTGATCATGCTGCACCGGACATCCGGCCCGCCCGCAGCGGCTGGTTCGACCGTCGCGACCAAGTCGGCGTTCAGGTACATCTCGCCGCCGTTGCGGCGCGTCAGCCTGATCACTCGATGCCTCCTCGCGGCGACACCCGACAATTGGTGACGCTGCACCTTCCGATCGGCAGTTCCCGTGCGACCGGGGTCACTGGATCGTGCCAATCACCCAGCCATTCGGGTGAAATTCGCGCCCACCGGGCCCGCCGCCGCGGCGCCTGCCACACGTACGGCTTCGGCAGCTCTCGCGGGAAGCGTGATCGTCCAAATGGGTCACTCCGGCGACGGATGGTCCTCATTCCTCAGGTGCCCGGATCATTGCCACGAAGTTCGTGGTGGAAACCCCGTACTGAGGCGGGGGGCCGCTCGACGGTTACTCCGGCCTGTTGAGCAGGCTCGCTGCCGCTCGGGAGAGGTAGTCGCGCAGCGCGACGTCCTGCTCCGCGGGAAGTGCGAGCCCGTCCAGAGCCGCGGACATGTGCTTGAGCCACGCATCCCGCTGCGCCGGCCCGATGGCGAAGGGGGCGTGGCGCATACGCAGCCGGGGATGCCCACGAAGGTTGCTGTAGGTAATGGGGCCGCCCCAGTACTGCACCAGGAACATGCGCAGCCGATCGGCGGCCCCGGACAAATCCGGTTCGGGGTACAGGGGCCGCAGCACAGGATCCGTTTCCACCCGCGCGTAGAAGTCGGCCACGAGCCGGCGGAAGGTCTCTTCGCCGCCGACGGCGTCGAAGAAGGTCGTCACCGGCGGGCGGGCAGGGGCTGGTTCAGCCGGGCGGGCGGAGGCCGGCTCAGCTCGGCGGGCGGGACGAGGCGTCACACCCGAATTCTTCCCCGTCGTCTCCCTGCGTGCTGGTTGAAGTCGGCAATGTGGCTGGCGCGCCGTGCGGCCCAGCCCGCGCGCTACGGCGCCGGCTGTGCGGGCGGTGGGGCGGGCTCGGGGCCGGTCGGGGGCACCGGGGCTGCCGGGGCTGCCGCGGGCGGCCCTGGAGGCGCCAACGGCGGGGGTGCCGGTGCGGGCGCACCCTGCGGGAAGTCGATGCCCGCCGCGTCGAGGGCGACCTTGAGCCTTTCGCGCAGCAGCCGGGCCACCTCCCACTGGCGCAGCGGAGCTGTCTTGACGACCAGGCGCATCGTGACCGCGTCCGCCGTCAACTGCTCGACTCCCCAGACCTCGGGTTCGGCGAGGATGTCCGCCGACACGGCAGAGTTGCGCCACACGTCGTCGGCGACCTCGGCGATGACGCGGCGTGCCTGCCCGATGTCCGCGCCGTGGTCCACGGGGACGTCCAGGACTGCCCGCGCCCAGCCCTGGCTCATGTTCCCGATCCTGTTGATCGTCCCGTTGCGGATGTGCCATACCGCGCCGTTGACGTCGCGCAGCCGGGTTGTCCGCAGGCCGACGGCTTCGACCGTTCCGGTCGCGGGGCCCGCGTCGACGACATCGCCGACGCCGTACTGGTCCTCCAAGATCATGAACATTCCGGTGAGGAAGTCCCGGACCAGGGTCTGCGCCCCGAAGGCGATGGCGATGCCGATGACTCCCGCGCTGGCGACGAGCGGCGCAAGGTTGATTCCGAGCGTCCCGAGGATCGTGACGAACGCGATGCCGAAGACGGTGAAGGTGACGATGCTGCGCAGGACAGAGCCGACCGTTTCACTGCGCTGCCGCATGCGTTCCGGGACGTAGGGCGGGGGAGTCGGCCCGCCGCCCCCGCCCCGGCCCCGGCCCCCGCCCCGGCCCCCGAAGCGGGGCATCCCCACTTGCCCGGTTGCGGCCCGCCGCACCACCCGGGTGATGACCCGGTTCAGCAGCCAGCGGGCGAGGAAGGAGAGGGCCAGAATCAATATGATCTTCGCGGGGATGCCCAGGATGACCGAGGAGCCGCTGGCCAGGTACGCGCTGTGCGTGATGTCGAAGACGGTGCGGCACAGCCACCCCGGATCCTGGCCGCAGGCTGACGTCAGTGTCTCGGCAGACAAGATCACTGCGGCTCCGCGGCTGGTCGGGGACGGGCAGGGGGTCGGGTGTACCCGGCAGGGGGATGGTGCCAGCCTGGAACTCGCATGCGTCCATCTGCTGGGGACGCTTCACTATGCCTGGACAACGTAGGGTCAAGGCCGGGAAGGGACGGCTGTGTCCGATTCGCTCGTGCTCAACGCCACGTACGAGCCCCTGTGCGTGGTGTCGGACCGGCGCGCGGTCGTCCTCGTGCTCAGCGCGAAGGCCGAGGTGGTGGAGGGCGACCATCGGCGGATGCGGGCGGCACGCATCGAGCTCGCGATCCCGGTCGTGGTGCGCCTGAGCCGGTTTGTCCACGTGCCCTACCGCTCGAGCATCCCGCTCACCCGGCGGGGCGTGCTCGCGCGCGACGGGCACCGCTGCGCGTACTGCGGTGCCGTCGCCACCTCCCTTGATCATGTCGTGCCGCGCAGCCGAGGCGGCGAGCACGTTTGGGAGAACGTGGTCGCCGCGTGCGCGCGTTGCAACCGCCTCAAGGCGGACCGCTTGGTATCCGAGCTCGGCTGGCGGCTGCGGGCCACCCCGCGGGCGCCCGCCGGAGCCACCTGGCGGGTGCTCGGTGCTCGGCGGCTGGACCCGCGGTGGTCTCCCTACCTCGACGGGACGCCGGAGCCTGAAGCGGTGTCGGCCTGACGCGAACCAGGCGGGTTGCGCCCGCGCGTCGAGCGTCAGCCACGCCGGGCAGCACGCGACCGGTTACCGTGCGCCCATGAGCGAACTGCATGACCTGTCCGCACTGGAGCAGGCCGCCGCGGTCCGGCGCCGCGACGTGAGCCCCGTCGAGCTCGTCCGCCACTACCTGGCCCGCATCGAGCGACTCGACCCTGTTGTCGGCGCGTTCATCACGGTGACCGCCGGCGCGGCGCTCGAGCAGGCCCGGGCGGCCGAGGCGGCTGTGGGTGGTGCTTCGCGCGGGCAGGGTCTTGCGCCGCTGCACGGGGTGCCGACTGCGATCAAAGACCTGAACCTGGTGGCCGGGCAGCCGCTCACGCTCGGTTCCAAGGCCTTCGACGGCACGGTGGCCCGGCTCGACGACTTCGTCGTCACGCTGCTCCGGCAGGCGGGCACGATCAGCCTCGGCAAGACCAACACTCCCGAGTTCGGCCTCGCCTGCTACACCGAACCGGACGTCGCGGCCCCCGCGCGCACGCCGTGGGACACCGCCCGGGGCGCGGGTGGCTCCAGTGGCGGCGCGGCGGCCGCGGTGGCCGCCGGGTTGGTCCCCTTCGCGCAGGCCAGTGACGGCGGCGGGTCCGTGCGCATCCCCGCCAGCGTGTGCGGGCTATTCGGGATCAAGGTCAGCCGGGGCCGCGTCTCCAACGGGCCGCTGATGGGCGACCTGACGGGTCTCGCGTGGAACGGGCCGCTGGCGCGCACCGTCGCGGACGCGGCCGCCATGCTCGACGCGATGGCTGTCGTGCCCATGCCGGGGGACCCCCACTGGGCGCCGCCGCTACCGCCGGGCGAGACGTTTCTCGCGCACGCTTCCCGCGAACCTGGGCGCCTGCGCATCGGGCGGCACATCACCAACGCCCTGGATGTTCCCATCCATGCCGACGTCATCGCAGCGTACGAGGCCACCAGCGCGCTGCTCGCCGACCTCGGCCACGAGGTGGTCGACATCGAGCCGACCGCGTCCGGCGAGCTGGAAGAAGACTTCCGGGTGCTCTGGTCCTTGGCGGCCCTCAGCGTCCCGTGCGACCCCTCCCGCGAGCACCTGCTGCGACCCCTGACCCGGTGGCTGCGCGAGCTCGGCCGGTCGCACGCGGCAGCGCGCTACCTGGGCGCTCTCGCGAACCTGCAGCTCGCTGCGCGCGCGGCAGTCGGGCAGATGCTGGCCTACGACGCGGTCCTCACCCCGACGCTCGCCCAGCCACCGGCGCCGGTCGGCTCGCTGCGCAACGACGACGACCCGGAGGCGGACTTCCGCGCCCAGGCCGCTTTCGCCCCCTATCCCGCGGTGGCGAACCTGCTCGGCATCCCCGCCGTCAACGTGCCCATCCACTGGACCCACGGCGGCCTGCCCATCGGGAGCCAGCTGCTCGGGCGTCCCGGTGACGAGGCCGGATTGATCCGGCTCAGCGCCCAGCTGGAGGAAGCGAGCGGCTGGACGCGGCGACGGCCCCCGCTCTGGTAGCCGACGCTGGTAGCCGATCCGGGTGGGGGTGCGACGATCGTGACTGACTCTGCAGGTGGGCGCGCCGACGCCCAGCTCGCCGCGCTCGCGGCTGCCCACGGTGTCGCCACCGGCTACCGCAGCGTCACCGGGCACCACCTGGCCGTGCAGGCCGCGACCGTTCGTCGCGTCCTGGGGGTGCTTGGGGTCGACGCGAGCGATCCAACGGCGGCTCTCGCCCACGCGCAGAGCCGGCTCTGGCGCCGGCTGGCGGCACCGACGGCGGTCGTCCGGTCCGGGCCCGGCGCGTCGGTCCTCGTGCGGGCGCCCGCCGATGTTGCGGTGCACGCCCGCATCGCGTTCGAGGAAGGCGGCCAGGTGGAAGCGACCCGATCTGGCGCTCCCGTGGCCGAGCACGGCGCAGGAGCGGGACGCCGGTGGGCGGTTCCGCTCCAGCTACCCGCCGACCTCCCCCGAGGCTACCACCGCATGATCGTCTCAGCTGGCTCCGAGAGCGAGGAGGTCCTGCTCGCCGTGACCCCGGACCGGCTGGCGCTGCCGGGGGGGCTGACCCGGGCCTGGGGGTGGATGGCGCAGCTGTACGCGCTGCGCTCGGCCGGTTCGTGGGGGTTGGGTGACTACGCCGATCTGGCCACTCTGGTGGCCGATGCCGGCGGGCGAGGCGCTGCGCTGGTGCTGGTGAACCCGCTGCACGCGTGCGCGCCGACCCATCCCGTGGAGAACTCGCCGTACTACCCGGCGTCGCGGCGCTTCAGCTCGCCGCTGTACCTGCGCCCGCAACGCCTGGCCGAGTACGCGGTGGCCGACCAGCGCACCCGTGCCCGCGTCGACGCCTCGGGCCGTGCGATCCCGCGCGGGGAGCTCCTTGACCGGGATGCCGCGTGGGCGGCCAAGCTCGCAGCCCTCGAGGCCCTGTTTCCCTTCCGGGTCGAGCGTGCCGGTGCCGAGCACAGTGCCGGCCTGCAGGATTTCGCCACCTGGTGCGCCCTCGCCGAGCGGCACGGACCGGACTGGCGGGAGTGGCCGCAGTCCCTGCGCGACCCTCGGGGGCCCGCGGTGACGCGCGCCCGGGAGGAGCTGGCCGGGCGCGTCGCGTTCCACGAGTGGCTGCAGCACTGCTGCGCCGACCAGCTTGCCGACGCCCAGCTGGCCGCCGTCGACGCCGGGATGGAGATCGGGATCGTCCACGACATCGCCGTCGGCGTGCATCCCGGTGGCGCGGACGCCTGGGCCCTGCAGGACGATCTGGCGAGTGACGTCACGGTGGGCGCGCCGCCGGACGAGTTCAACCAGCTCGGACAGGACTGGCGGGTGCCGCCCTGGCGGCCGGACCGTCTGCCGGAGACCGGGTACGCGCCCGTGCGCGACATGGTGCGCGCGGTCCTGTCCCATGGGGGCGGGCTACGCCTCGACCACGTGATGGGGCTGTGGCGGTTGTGGTGGGTGCCGGCCGGTCTGTCGCCGGCGGAGGGCACCTACGTCGGCTACGACGGCGACGCCATGCTCGGGATCGTGGCTCTGGAGGCGGAGCGGGCGGGCGCGTTGCTGGTGGGCGAGGACCTTGGCACGGTCGAACCTGCCGTGAAGGACGCCCTGGCCGAACGCGGCGTCCTGGGCTCGGCGGTCTTGTGGTTCGAGCGCGACGACGTCGACGAGCGGACGCCGGTGTTCCGTCCACCCGCTGCCTGGCGGGCGGGTGCGGTCGCCAGCGTCACCACACACGACCTGCCGACTGCGCGCGGGTATCTGGCGGGCGAGCACGTCCGGGTGCGCGGCGAGCTCGGCGTGCTGGGTCGACCGCTCGCCGAGGAGGCCGCCGCGGCGCAGCGGGAGCTTGACGCGCTGCGCGCCCTGCTCGAGGACGCGGGCCTGATCGAGGCCGGCGTCCCGTTCGACGACAGCCATCGGGCGGCCGTGGCCCTCGCCCTGCACGCGCTGCTGTGCCGCAGCCCGGCCCAGATCGTCCTGGCCGGGCTACCCGACGCGGTGGGCGACCTGCGGCAGCCGAACCTGCCCGGGACGGTGGACGAGTACCCGAACTGGCGGTTACCAGTCGCCGACGACACGGGCCGGTCCCTGACGCTGGAGGAGATCCTCGCCCACCCCGGCCTCGACGAGCTGACTCGCCTGCTTCAGGCGGGTGTCGGCGCTAAGTACCGGGCACCCGGGCCGGGGGCAACCCGATCCCTTCCTTGACCACCTCGGTCATGAGCGCCAGGCCCCGGTCGGACAGGTGGATGATGTCGTAGGTCACGCCCCGCTTGTTCGACACCGCTGCCCAGTCGGCCAGGGCGACGTCGGGATGGCGATTCACAAGCTTGTGTAGCCGCTCGTTCACGTAGGAGAAGTACCACGCGTACTTGTCCAGCCCCCACCATGAGGACTGGGGACTGTTCTCCCTGTTGGAGTTCCGCAGGGTCACCCAGACGACCTTCTTGGCCCCCAGGGACTTGACGGTGGCGATGAGCTGGTCGGCTTCGGTGTCGAACTTGTGTGCCCACACGTCGTAGCGGTATCGGTCCTTCTGCCAGAGCGAGTTGTAACCGATCATGATGACCGCGACGGACCCCACTGGTTGGCCACCGGCGGCAAGGGCCCGATTGGCGACGTTCAGCATCATCGCGGGGAAGCCACGGAAGTCGACCTTCCACCCCGGCAACCTCCTCGGCAGGTATCCCCTCAGGCCCAGGCCCACGGAATCGACGATCAGTGTGGCCGTCTTCG
>JADGOW010000081.1 GCA_017882765.1 Frankiaceae bacterium | reverse complement strand
CCGGCCACCGAGTTGATGACGATGATGAGTAGGGAGGTGCCGACCGCCACGGTCATGGGAAGGCCGAGGAGTAGGACGAGGGCGGGGATGATGAGGAACCCGCCGCCGACGCCGAACAGGCCGGTGAGGAACCCGACGACGACGCCGGCCCCGATGGCCTTGGGCAGGCAGCCGCGCCAGTTCACCCCGCCGCCGGGCAGCGCGCAGTCCTCGCCGACGGTGGTCTGCTCGCGCAGCATCCGCACACCGGCGGCGACCATGAGCACCGCGAACCCGATGAGCACGAGTTGGGGGGCCAGCCGGCGGTTGACCGCGGCGCCGGCGAACGCTGCCGTCGCCCCGGCCGCGCCGAATACACCCGCGATGCGCCACTGCACCTCACCGGAGCGCAGCCGGGGCGTTACGGCGGCGGCCGAGGAGACGCCGACGACAACCAGCGAGGTCGGCACCGCAGCGGATAGCGGCACACCCGCCCCGTAGACGAGGGCCGGGACGGCCAGGATCGACCCGCCACTGCCGAGCAGGCCGAGCAGCACCCCGATGACTAGGCCGAAGCCCACTGCGGCGGTCATCGGGGCGCTGGCGGCCGCGGGCCTGGCGTGCTCACGCCGCTCGTGGGCGCGGACGGCAGCCGGCCGAGGACCTCGGCCGCGGTGGGCTCGCGACGCCCGCGGTTGCGGTCAAGAGAAGGGGGCAGCGGACAGTCAGGCGACGCGGTCGGCCCTCTCGCGCCCACCGCGGCTTGCCGCCGTCCGTGTGGTGCGCGGACGGGCCCGCCCGGGTGAGGCCGTCGGCGGCGATGCCGCTGCGGTTCCCGCTCCGGTACACGACGACTACCGGTCGGTCCCGGTCGAGCTCGGCGAGCCGGGGGGGAGGCTGCAGCAGCGGGATGCGCCGGGCGCCGCCGATGCGCCCGGCTGCCGTTCGTCGGCCTCGCGGACGTCGAGGACCTGCAGGCCGGCGCTGCGCTGGTGCTCGGTCCGAGGGTTCACCCGTGTCTCTTTCAGCCCTCGGTCAGGGTGTCGAGGACGGTCCGTAGGCGGCGGGACGCCTCGTCGGCCAGCGGCTGCAACGCGGGCAGTTCGGTGACCGCGGCCATGAGTTGCGGGTCGAGGATCTGTATCGTCGACCCGCCGCCTTCGCCGGCGCGGACCACGACGTTGCAGGGCAGCAGCACGCCGAGGCTGCGGTCGACGTCGAGGGACCGGTGTGCCAGGTCGGGGTTGCAGGCGCCGAGGATGATGTAGGGCTCCACCTCCAGTCCTCGCTTCTCCTTCAGTGTCGCCTGCACGTCGATCTCGGTCAGCACGCCGAAGCCCTGCTCGGCGAGGGCCGCCCGGGTGCGGGTGACCGCCTCGGTGTAGGGCAGGTCCACGCGGATGCTGCTCTGGTAGTTCATTGCGGTCTTCTCCTGATGTCTTTGGGGGCTCGGCGACCAGCCGGGGCGCTTTCGCGGCTGCCTTCTCAGCCAAGGGAGCGGAACAGCCGTTCGAGGTCGGCCTCGCCAGCCGGCGGGATGCCGGCATCGTGTTCGACCATGTACTGGCGCATCTTGGCAGCGATGATTGCGAAGCCGGGCGCGGTCCAGCGCCCGGGACGCCGCGGCGAGCATGCGGATGAGGCCGCCGACTTGGCCCTGCGCGCGCTTCAGTCCGGGCGAGCACGTCACCGAGGTGGCTGGTGTCCACATCCATCGCCTGACCCTCTCCCAAGGACGTACCCCCGAGGGTATATGGAACAGCCGAGCTGCGTTTGTTCCTATTGTCGACGACCATCACGGAAACGCCGATCGTGCAGATCACGAAAGGATCAATGGGTGGGGGAGGGGGCGCCGGCGCGCCTCGCGGCGCCCGCTGCTGTGGGCTACCCGGCAGCCGCCGGCGCACCGGCGAGTGCGACGGTGACCGCCGGTGGGTCGGTCAGGCTGTTGTGCACGGTGCAGTGCGAGGCGACCGCGAGCAGCCCGCCGAGGCGCTCGGCCGGGACGCCGTCGGGGACCTGGATGTCGAGCCGGATGTCGGTCACCCGCGCCGGGCGCGATCCGATGGTGTACTCGGCGGTGAGGGCGAACCCGGCGGTCGGCAGCGCGTGCCGGATCAGGTAGCGGCGGGCGTAGAACGCCACGCACGAGGCGAGGCTCGCCACGAACAGCTCGGTCGGTGTCGCCGCGGTGTCCGCGCCGCCGTCGGCGAGCGGCTGGTCGACGGTGATCAGGTGGTCGCGCACGCCGATGGCGAACCGGTCGCCGTCGAGGTGCCGGACGGTCATGCTGCTCATGGCTTCTCCTATCCGGAACGGGACAAGGCGGCGTGCTCGGTGGCCTGCCGGCGGACGTCGGCCATGTCGAGGTCGCGGACGGCCTGGATCACCTGCTCGAGCGCGGTGGCGGTCAGCGCGCCGGGCTGGGAGAATACGAGGACGCCGTCGCGGAACGCCATCAGCGTCGGGATCGACATGATCCGCACGGCGGCGGACAGCTCCGGCTGCGCCTCGGTGTCGACCTTGCCGAACGTGATGTCGGCGTGCTGCAGGCTCGCGGCCTCGAACACCGGCGCGAACATGCGGCACGGCCCGCACCAGGAGGCCCACCAGTCGACCAGGGTGATCCCGGCCGCGGTGACGGTCCCCTCGAACGTGTCCTGCGTCAGGTTGACGAGCGCCATGCCATCCTCCCTATCGTATACCCTATCCCGTATCGGGAACGGTATCGGCCGCCGTCTCATTCCCGTCGGTGAGGGGCGCGGAGCCGGCGCAGGTGCTCGGTGCCGGCGAGCAGCTCGAGCCGGCGCCACAGCACGCTCGTGGGCACCGCCTGGCTGGCGTGCGCGGCGATCGCGGCCCGCTGGCGGGCCCGGTCGACCGGCACGACCAGGTCGATGTCGGCCGGCGCGTGGCCGGTGAACGCGGTGCCCCGCTCCGCGTTGAGCGTGGCGGCGACGGTCGCCAGCAGCGTCCAGCCGAGCACCGGCAGGTCGAGGACATCCGCGGCGGCGAGGGCGGCAGCGGTGGCTGCGGCGTGGTCCGGGTGCCCCGTCACCCCGGACGGGTCGAACACGAGCAGGCCGTCCGTTCCCGTGTCGCGGACAGCGTCGCCGACGTCGCCGACGAGCCGGCTGCGGCACACCCCGGACAGAGCGCCGTCGGGGTAGCCCAGCAACGTGCTGGTAGCCACGCCGAGGGTGGCGGCTGCGGTGGCGAGCTCCCGGGCGCGGAGCCGGTGCAGGTCACCTTCGACGCCGTGCACCGTGGACGCCTCCCCGCGAGTGAGACATAGCACCGCGGCGCGTGCCCCGGTGTGGACGAACGCGGCGAGCACCGCGCCGAGGCCGAACGACTCGTCGTCGGGATGCGCGACCACGGCCAGCACCGAGCCCCACGGCGGCAGCTAGGTGCTGGGGTGGACCGTCATGTCAGCCGAGGGAGAGGAACAGCTTCTCGACGTGTCTGTGCTCCGGCCGTCGACAACGTCGCCGCAGTCCAGGGTGGCGGTGTCCATCGCATTCCCTCCGTCTGGTCGGGGTCGCGGCGGGGACTGTGCTCGGCCACCCTGAGGTCGTGCTGGGTCGGCACGTTTCCAGCTGCCACCCGTCGATCGTGCGCGCCTCCGGCGGCGCCGGGCAGGGCCGAACGGCTGTACCGGACGGGGTATGCGTGCCCATGGCGGCGCGGGAATACCACGCAGCGTGATCAAGGAGGCATATACCGGGTAGGGTAACATCGTCGAGGAGGTTACGATGGAGTTCACTGCGGACGAGCTCAGCACGGTGCTCAAGCGGCTGCGCCGCGCCGAGGGCCAGATCCGCGGCGTCATTCAGATGATCGAAGACGGCCGCGACTGCGGCGATGTGGTCACCCAGATCGCTGCGGTATCCCGGGCGTTGGACCGCGCCGGGTTCAAGATCATCGCGATGGGCCTGCGGCAGTGCGCGGCCGGGGCGGGCGGTGATGACGTGACGGTCAACCAGGAGAGGCTGGAGAAGCTGTTCCTGTCCCTTGCGTGACGCTGCCGGGTCTGCGCTGACCGGCTCCCCTCCCCGTGCCGCACTCTGCCCGCTCCGCCGCGCCATGCGTAGTGGTGACCCTGTCCGTCCTCGGCGGCCGCGATCGGCGGCCAGCTGTCGAACCCCTCGTCCCGGCACCGCCGCCGAGCGTGTCCGGTGTTGTGCCGCTACCCGGCGCCGCGGGGTTCCCCGGCGGTCCGTCCTGCGCCGGGGAGGGTGAGGGTGAAGGTCGCGCCGCGGCCGGGTCCGAGGGAGTCGGCGCGCAGGTCACCCTGATGGGCCCGGGCAAGTCCGCGGGCGATGGTGAGGCCGACACCGGAGCCTGAGGACCGCCGCTGCCGATTCGGTGCTCGGTAGAAGCGCTCGAAAACGCGGCCCCGGTCGTCGGCCGTCAGGCCGACACCGGTGTCGGTGACAGTGGCCACCGCCCGGTCAGCGTCGCCGGCCACGGTCAGCGTGACGGCCCCGTCGGCGGGGGTGGCGAGCAGGGCGTTGCCGAGCAGGTTCGTGAGCACCTGGGTGATCCGGTCGGCGTCGACGCGGACCGGCACGGGCAGGTCCGCGTGGACGGTGAGGTCGACGCCGGCGCCGTCGAACTGCGGCCGGAGCCGGTCGCACGCAGCACGCCCGATCTCGGCGAGATCGCCGCCGGTCAGCCGCAGGTCGAGCCGCTGTTCCTCCGTACGGGACAGCGTCGAGAGGTCGTCGGCGAGCCGGTGCATGCGGCGCAGCTCATCGGAGATCGCTTCGAGGTTGTCGGGGGTCGGCGCGAACACGCCGTCGATGAGGCCCTCGACGTAACCGTCGAGGGCGGTCAGCGGGGTGCGCATCTCGTGCGCGACCTCCCCCAGCAGCCGGGTCCGCCGGGTCTCGGTGTGCGCGAGCGTCCCGGCGAGGGTGTTCACATCCGCGGCCAGCGCCGCGAGCTCAGGCTCCCGCGGTGGCGGCACGCTCTCCCCGTACTCACCGGCCGCGATCCGTCTCGTCGCGGCCCGCACCGCGTCCAGCGGGCGGAGCAGCCGGCCGGTGACGAACGCGGCGACCAGGCCACCGGCAGCAGCGCTCGCCACGGCCGCGACCAGCAGCGCGGTGTTCAACGCGGAGAGCAGCGCCGCGTGGGTTCCCCCCGCGCCGCCGCCTATGTGCGGGCCCATCGGGCCACTGCCTGACCCGGTCCCGGTCATCATGCCCACGCGGTGGTCGAACAACGGCGGGAGGAGCAGCCGCACCGTTGCATAGGCGGTGGCGAGGCCGACGGCGACGACGAGAAGGTAGGAGGCGAACAACCGAACCGGAAGCCGAACGTTCATGCCGGCCGTCCGATGAACTTGTACCCGACACCGCGCACCGTCGCGATGAGGTGCGGATCGGTCGCGTCATCACCCAGCCGGGCGCGCAGGCTGCGAATGTGCACGTCGACGACCCGCTGGTCGCTGTAGACGTCATCACCCCAGACCCGCTCGAGCAGCTGACGGCGGGAGAACACCCGCCCCGGCGCGTCGGCGAGGGCGGCGAGCAGGTCGAACTCCAGCGAAGACAGCGGCACAGGCGTACCGCCCCGGGCGACCTCGCGGCCGTCGCGGTCGACGGTCAGGCCGTCGAAGCGCAGCACGGTTTCGCCTGCCGCCGGCCGGCCGCGGTCGCGGCGGAGCACCGCCTTGACGCGGGCGGCGACCTCCCGCGGGCTGAACGGCTTGGTGATGTAGTCATCCGCGCCCACCCCCAGTCCGACCAGTGTGTCGACCTCCTCGGTGCGGGCGGTGACCAGGATCACGTAGACGTCGCTGACCGCCCGCAGCCGGCGCAGCACCTCCAGCCCGTCGATGCCGGGCAGCATCACGTCGAGCAGCACCAGGTCGGGATGCCCATCACCGGCCCTCCGCAGGGCGCTCTCGCCGTCGCCGGCCTCGATGACGGCCAGCCCGTCGGCCTCCAGGTAGCCGCGGAGCACGGCGCGGATGTGGGGTTCGTCGTCGACGACGAGCACACGGCGCATGGTCACCCCGATCGCCAGGCTACGACGGGGATGCCGGCCGGCCGGTGGCGGAGGACCCGGTGGCGCCGGGCTCCCCGCCGCAGCCGGGCGCCACTCACGACGAGGCGGTCGTCCCGGTCCGCTGTGACCACATTCGGTCGCGCATCTGCTCCGTCAACTTCTGCCGGTCCGCAGGTGCCAGCTGCTGCCGCTCAGCGCGCTGTTCCCGCCACTTCTGCATCTCGGGCGAGTTGTAGTAAGGGCAGTCCTGCGGGTCGCCGGTGCCGCCCATCATCCGCCCGGACCCAGGTCCGTAGGGCTGCGTCGTCGCCGGCGCCTTCGGGCCGGGCGACGGCGATGTCGTGGCGGCCACCGCGACCCCAGCCGGGACGGCGAGCGCGGCCAGCGCACCCCCCACCACCAGAAGCCTCTTCGTCATCACTGTGATCACCCTCTCGATGTCGCCGACCTCCCTGGCCGGACACCATCAGCGTCTCCCGCTGCGATGATGCGTCGACCGCGGCAACCGTGAAGGCTTCGTGAAACCACGGCAGGACCACTCAGGGCCGCGGGTACACCACCCCGCCCACCAGTCCGGGCCACGCTCCGCGGCCCGGACGGTTCCCGACTGCCCGAATCCTCCACGGCACTCCGCCGATACCCCTGGGGGTGTATGCTGTCGCGGGGCTCTCGTCGACGCGGGCACGCGGGGCACCCAGAGCAGCCGGAAGGGGTGGAGGATGGACGCCGCAACCTGGGACGCGCGGTACACCGGCAGCGGCCTGGTCTGGGGAGCGGCACCGAACCTCTTCGTCGTCGCCGAGTTCCAGGGATCCCCGCCCGGTCGGGCGCTGGACATCGCCTGCGGCGAGGGCCGCAACGCGATCTGGCTGGCAACACGCGGCTGGCAGGCCACCGGGATCGACTTCTCCCCGGTCGGACTGGACCGCGCAGCAGAGCTTGCCGCCGACGCGGGCGTCGCCGACCGGGTCGACTTCGTCGTGGGTGACGTGGTGGCCGGTCCGCTGCCTCCCGGCCCGTTCGACGCGGTCATCGTCGCCTACCTGCAGCTACCCGCACCGCAGCGACGGGCCGCGCTGCGCCGCGCCGCGCAGGTCGTCGCACCGGGTGGGACGCTCCTCGTCGTCGGGCACGACACAACGAACCTCGCCGACGGTGCCGGTGGACCGCAGGATCCTGCGGTGCTCTTCACTCCGGAGGAGGTGCAGGCCGACCTCGCGGACCTGCCCGACCTCATAGCCGAGAAGGCCGGGCGGGTGCGCCGGCCTATGGCGACATCCGACGGGGAACGGGTCGCGGTCGACGCGCTCGTGCGGGTCCGGCGGACCACCGGCGAACGGAGCGGGCGATGACGTGCTGCGCCGCGGTGCTCGCCGCCGGCACGGCGGGGCTGTCCGCGACGATCGGTGATGGGTCGCCGGGCACGGGTCACCGTTCCCGGAACGAACCGGATAGCCCGACGCTGGGAAGGTTGGGCGGCTGCTGTGGATTCACGGCGACGCCCGTACCGCACTCGAGCCGGCCCCGGATGAGGCCGCGTGTCCCCGCCGCGCCAGGTTCGGGCCGGCCCACGGACTGTGCCAGCACCGGGCCGGCCCGCCGACCCGCAGCTGCGCGGGCACCGTCTCGGCTTCGACGACGCGAGCCCGCCGGTGCTTCCCCGGTCGCACTGACCGCGCCGGAACGACTCCGGGACCCCGTGCTGCGCAGATGCTGGAGGTGGCCGTGAACGTCTCCGGGCCGATGCCCATCGTTGCCGAGGCCTACCTCGATCGGCTCGTCGACACCAATACCCTGCCCTGGATCGAGCACGAGGTGCCGCTGCCTGGCGGGACGGGCTTGCAGGCCGTGAAGCTGCTGCACGCTGATCCGGCGACCGGCGCCTACGCGATGCTCGCCCGTTATCCCAAGGGTCTGGTCATTCCCCGACACAAGCACCTGGCGCCCGCGCACAGCTGGATCCTCCAGGGCGCCTGGCGCTTCGAGGGGAGCCGGCTGACCGCGACCGCAGGCTGCTACTCGTATGAGGAGCTGGGCGCGATCCACACGATGCTCATCGAGGAAGACACCGTCGCGTTCCACGTCATCGGTGGACCGCTGGTCTTCCACGTTCCGGACGGTGGCGTCCGGGAGATGTGGGACTGGGAAAGCACCCAGATCGCGTGGCGGCAGACACTTGCCGACGTTGGACTGGCGCCGACTGCCTGGCGGCCCGCACCCCGCGGCTGACGCGACGATAAGGGGGGCCTCCGCTCCCGGTGATTCCCGGCGGGATGCTCAGGACGCTCCCACCGTCGACGAAGGAAGCCCCGGTGAGTGTGAAGTCACGGGGTCCGCCACACGTCGGCACCGGCCGGCGCCATCGCCGCAGCATGATCGTGCGGATGACCCCGACCGGTGAGCGGCACAGCTGGTCCGGACACCGTTGCGGCGCGCCGCCATGCGGAGGCAGGTGCCGATGCCGAGGTGGTGCTGGGCGACCGGGTGAGGACGCTTGCCCGGGTGATCGCCAGGTGATGGGACACTGACGCGTGATCGGTGCCGGGGAGGCTGCCGCCCGTCAGGGCGTGAGGCACTCCCTGGGCAGGTCGAACCAGCGCAGCGCCTCGAAGTCGGCCCGCAGCCCCGACGGCGCCGAGCAGTCCGGGTCGGCACGCTCCTCGGTCAGCGCGGCGGCCTCGGCCAGGTACTGGCCCAGCGCTGACTCCGGCGCCGTCGCGTCGTGCTGGGGGTAGCTCATCCCGCCGGTCCGCGGGTGGTAGGTCACCTCGGCCAGCCGCAGCGGCGGTTCCACCGGGCCGTGCCGGTGCCGCCACAGCCCGGTCTGCGGGTCGAAGCGGTAGTCGGTGAGGAAGCGCGCGCCGTGGGTGGCCACAAAGAACACCGCACGCACGATGAAGTCGAACACCGCCTCGCTGATGAAGTAGTTGAAGCTCACCCGCACCCAGCCGGGCTTGATGCCCTCGCAGCCGAGGGCGATCTCCCGTTCGAACTCGTGCGACCGCTCGATGTCGATCCCGAGGAGCCGATGCCCGTAGGGGCCGGCGCACGAGCAGCCGCCGCGGGACTGGATGCCGAACAGGTCGTTGAGCAGGGAAACGACGAAGTTGTGGTGCAGGTAGCGACCACCTGGACGGCGTATGACGAACGACACGATCGACAGCCGCTCGGCGTCGAGGTTGCCGAGGACGTCCAGCGCCGGCCACGCCGACCACGACGCGATCGCCCGGCGCAGGAACGACTCCTCGGCGGAGCGGATCGCCTCCGTGCCCACCGCCTGCTTCAACTGGAAGACCAGGCCGGCGCGGATCGCGCCGACGATGTCCGGGGTACCGCCCTCCTCGCGGGCCACCGGGTCCTCGAGGTAGACCTGCTCCTCCGGGTTGACGTAGGCCACGGTGCCGCCGCCGGGGACGGTCGGCACCCGGTTCGTCACGAGCTCCCGGCGCACGATGAGCACCCCCGGCGTGCCGGGGCCGCCGACGAACTTGTGCGGGGACAGGAACGCGGCGTCGATGCGCGTCGGGTCGTCGCCGCGGCCGGCTGCGATGTCGACGTAGGGCGCGGCGGCGGCATAGTCCCAGAACGACAGCGCGCCGTGCGCGTGCAACAGCGTGGCGACGCTCCCGACGTCGGTGACGATGCCGGTGACGTTCGACGCCGCCGAGAAGGAGCCGATCTTCAACGGCCGGTGAGCGTACGCCCGCAGCGCGGCCTCCAACGCGACGAGGTCGACGTGCCCGTTGCGGTCCTGCGGGATGCGGACGACGTCGGCGACCGACTCCCGCCACGGCAGCTCGTTGCTGTGGTGTTCGAACGGGCCGACGAACACGACCGGTCGGTCGACGGCCGGGACCCCAGCCGAGAAATGGTAGCGGTCGTCGAGCTGCTCGGGCACCCGCAGCCCGAGGATCCGCACGATCTTGTCGACCGCCCCCGTCGAACCCGACCCGCAGAAGATCACCAGAGTGTCGCCGCCGCCGCCGACCGCGTCGCGGATGATGCGGCGGGCGTCCTCGCGCAGCCGTGTGGTCTGCAGCCCGGTCCCACTCGACTCGGTGTGCGTGTTCGCGTAGCGCGGCAGCACCTCGTCGCGGATGAAGTCCTCGACGAACCCGAGCGCCCGGTCCGACGCGGTGTAGTCGGCGTAGCTGACCCGGCGCGGGCCGTACGGGCCGGGCATCACAGTGTCGTCGCCCAGCACTGACGCTCGGATCCGCTCGATGAGCGCGTCGACAGACATGATCGAAGCCTATGGCGGCCCGCTGGCCGCACAGGGCCGGTCCGTCGGGCGGGGCACCCCGGCGAGCTGGCCGTGCGCCCGCCGGAGCCGGTTCACGACCGGAACCAACGACTCCACGTCCACCGGCAGGTACCACGGTCTTGCGCTGCTCACCGGGTATGTGCTTCACGAGTGGGCTCAGTGGCCGAACGTGACCGACGGGAGGACCCGTCGCAGCCACCGGGGGCTTGCCCACGCCGCCCGCCCGGTGAGGCGAAGCAGGACCGGGAGGAGCAGCAGCCGCACCAGAGCGGCGTCGAGGAGGACGGCGACGCCGAGGACGACGCCCATCTCCTTCGGCGGCAGCGGGCCGGACAGGGCGAAGGTGAAGAAGACGGCGACCATGACGCCGGCGGCGGCGAAGATGACTCGGCCGGAGTGCGCGAGGCCGCCGACCATGGCCTCCTGCGGGTCGGCCGACTTCTCCCAGTGCTCCTTCGCCGAGGCGAGCAGGAACACGGTGTAGTCCATCCCGATAGCAAAGATCATCGCGAAGAAGAACACCGGCGCCCAGGCGTCGAGGAACCCCTGTGGCTCGAACCCGAGGAGGCCGGAGCCGTGCCCGTCCTGGAAGACGAGCTTGGCAACGCCGAAGGCAGCCGCGGTGGAGAGCAGGTTGGTCGCGGTTCCGAGGGCCGCCACCAGCGGGGCTTGCAGAGCGACCAGCAGAAGCAGGAAGCCAAGCGCCAGGACGACGCCCATCACCAGTGGTGTCCTGTCCGAGAGAAGCTGTTCAAGGTCGTGGTTCTCCGCTGACGGGCCGCCCAGGAGCGCTCCGGCCGGCAGGTCGGTTCGGAGGCGGTCGATAGTGGCGCCCAGGGTCGCATCGGACGGACCGACAGCTGGAACGGCTTGCACGAGCGCATGGCCCTCCTTGCCCGAGACGGCCGGCATGACGGCCGCGATGCCGGGATCCGCCTGCAGCACCCGCGCAGCACGATCGGCTTGCGCTCCAGCTGTGATGACCTGCAGGGTGCCGGGGACCCCGGGGCCGAACGCGTCCTGGATGGCGGTGTACCCCACTCGGCTCGAGTCCGAGGCCGGTACGACCTTGATGCTCGGCATGCCGGTACGCAGGCCCAACACGGGCGACGCCAGCGCGACCAGGGCGACCAGGGCGACCAGGCCGTAAACGATCGGACGGCGCCACAGCCGCTCGGCCCACCGCTGGAACCGCGGGGACCGGTGCTCACCGGCGTGCACCCACGGCAGCGAAAGGGCGTCGACCCGGCGCCCGAGCTTGCCGAGCACCGCCGGCAGCAGGGTCAGGGTGGCGGCGAGGACGAAGGACACAGCGAGCATGACGCCCAGCGCCATCGACCGGAACGCCGGCGATGGGACCAGCATGACTGCGGACAGCGAGATGAGCACCGTAAGGCCGGAGAACAGGACGGCTTTCCCGGCAGTGTCCATGGTTTCCCCGACAGCCTCGCGGGTGGACTCGTGGCCCCCGAAGCGAGCCGCGCGGAAGCGTACGACGAGGAAGAGTGCATAGTCGATGCCCAGCGCGAGGGCGAACATCAACGCGAAGTTCATCGCCCAGATCGAGATGTCGCCCAGCCGCGTTCCCAGGTACAGCGACCCGGCCGCGGCCACGAGTCCGACGATGGTCAGCATCAGCGGCAGGCCCGCGGCGACCAAAGATCCGAAGGCCAGGACCAGGATGACGAGGATGACGGGCCAGCTGATGACCTCGCTCTTCATCATCGCGGACAGGTTGGCCGCGTTGAAGTCGCTCCACAGCGCCGATGACCCGGTCAAGGCGACGGTCACTCCATTGCCACTGAGGTCCCGCAGTGGGCCCTTGAGGTCGTCGGCGGCACGAACCATCTCATTCGTGTTCTCCGTCGCGGCACCCGCCTGGATCAGCGCCGTCCGACCGTCACGGGAGATCGACAGCCCAGGCTGGGGCTGTTGCACCTGGGAGACCCGCGGGTCGGCCTTCAACAGCCTGACAGCCTCATCGACGGCCCGACGGCCCTGTCCGCTCTCGACCGTGCCGCCCTTCGCGTTGACGACGACCTGAAGCGACGCACTGGACATCCCAGCGAAGTCATGCTGGGCGACGTCCCGAGCTGACACCGACTCCGAACCGGCGGCCTCCCAGCCGGCACCGGCCAGCGCGTGTTCGACCTTCGGCGCGAACGCCCCTAGCGAGATGACCACAAGTGCCCAGACGACGAACACGGTCCGGGCGTGGGCCGAGGTCCACACGCCGAGGCGCCCGAGGGGACCAAAGCGGGACGGGGCGGGCAGGATGCCGTCGGTGTCCGGATCGGCGTTGGTCAGTTGGCTCACGCGGGATCCTCACAGGAGCAATACAGGTGGGGGTATAGGAGATAGTACGGGCCGGGGTATGTCCGACGTCAAGCCGGC
>JADGOW010000236.1 GCA_017882765.1 Frankiaceae bacterium | reverse complement strand
CCGGCATCGTGGGACCCCTCGTCGTGCCCGGCGTATCCTCCTGCCTCGGCTGCCTCCACCAGCACCGGCGCGAGCGCGACGCGACGTGGCCGCTGCTCGCGACCCAACTGTCGGTGGCGCGGCAGCCCGGGGTGTCCCCATGCGACGTGTCGCTGGCCGCGGTGGTGGCGGGCTTCGCCACGCTGCAGCTGCTGTCCGCCCTGGACGGACTGGAGGGCCTGGCGGGCCCGGGGAAGGGGGCGGCCCTGCCGGGCCTGGAACCGGCCTCGCCAGGCCCGGAGCCGGCCCTGGCGAGCCAGGAGCCGACCGGTGCGCCCCTGCCCGCGACCCTCGGCGGGACCATCGAGCTCACGCTGCCAGACTGGCGGGTGCGTCGGCGCTCCTGGCCCGTCCACCCCCGCTGCTCCTGCCTGACCTCGCGCCTGTTGCGGGACACGGCATGAGCGCGCACCGTGGCAGTGGTCACGATGGCCGACCACACTGGCCGACGGACAGCTGACCGACAGGACGAGACCAGGCGGGGGGTGGCGGCGGCTCGTGTCCGACATCCCCAAGCGTGCAGTCACCCGGAGCGCGAAGCTGGCGACGCTCCCGCTGGGGATCGCCGGGCGCGCCACGCTGGGAATCGGCAAGCGCATCGGCGGCAAGCCCGCCGAACTCGTCGCCGCCGAGCTCCAGCAACGCACGGCCGCCCAGATCTTCCGCGTTCTGGGCGAGCTCAAGGGCGGCGCGATGAAACTCGGCCAAGCCCTGTCGGTGTTCGAGGCGGCGCTGCCCGAGGAGGTGGCCGCCCCCTACCGGGCGGCGCTCACCAGGCTCCAGGAGGCCGCGCCGGCACTCCCCGCGGCGACCGTCCATGCCGTCCTCGCCGAGCAACTCGGCCCCGGCTGGCGCGGGCGCTTCCGGGAGTTCGACGACCGGCCCGCGGCGGCGGCCAGCATCGGGCAGGTCCACCGGGCCGTCTGGGTGGACGGACGGGCGGTCGCGGTCAAGATTCAGTACCCCGGCGCGGGACGAGCGCTGCTGTCCGACCTCAACCAGCTCAGCCGGCTCGCCCGCCTCTTTTCGGTGGTCAGCCCCGGCTTGGACGTGAAGCCCCTGATAGCCGAGCTGCGCGTCCGCGTCGTCGAGGAGCTCGACTACCGCCTGGAGGCGACCTGGCAGCGCGCCTTCGCCGCGGGCTTCGCCGCCGATCCGGACATGGTCGTCCCCCACGTCGTCGAGTTCACCGAGCGGGTGCTCGTCACCGAATGGGTGGAAGGCATTCCCTTGTCTGCGATCATCGCGGACGGCACGCCCGAGCAACGCGACCGCGCCGGGCTGCTGCTCGTGCGCTTCGCCTACTCGGCCCCCCCACGCGTGGGGCTCCTGCACGCGGACCCGCATCCGGGCAACTTCCGGCTCATGCCCGACGGCCGGCTCGGGGTCATCGACTACGGCGCGGTCAACCGGCTGCCGGACGGCCTGCACGAGCCCATCGGCCGCCTCGTCCGCCTCGCCCTGGAAGGGGACGGGGAAGCCGTGGCCGAGGGCCTGCGCGCGGAGGGGTTTATCCGACCGGGCTTCGAGGTCGATGCCGAGGGGGTGCTCGACTACGTGGTCCCCCTACTCGAACCGCTCCGCGACGAGGAGTTCACGTTCAGTCGCAAATGGCTGCGGTCCCAGGCGACCCGGCTGAGTGACCCCCGCAGCCCCGCCGCCCAGCTCGGCCGGCAGCTGAACCTGCCCCCCTCGTACCTGCTGATCCACCGCGTGACTCTCGGGATCGTCGGCGTGCTCTGCCAGCTGCACGCGACGGGACGCTTCCGTGCGGAGATGGAGTGGTGGCAGCCCGGGTTCGCCGAGCCCGGCAGCGAGCAGGCCCGGCACGCCGAGGCAGCGAACCGCCCGGACCGTGCGCTGCCCTACGTCCCACACATGAAGAAGGAGGCACCGACAACGGTGGTGCTGCCACCGCCGGAGGACACGCCGCTGTCTTCCGCGCCGGGTGACCCGCTCGACGAGACGGGTCACCCACCGAAGTAGAGGAACCCCGGGCCGGCGTCGCGCACCGGCACCCCGGCGTGTTCGAGCGCCTCGCTCCAGCTGCCCTGGCATGCGGGGTCGGTGGCCTCGCTGCCGTGGTCGGACAGGAGCATGATCGTCGTGTTGTCCGACAGCCGCCGGGCGTCGATCACGTCGAGCAACTCCCCCAGGCGGCGGTCCGCATCCCGCATCGCCGCCCTCGCCTGCATCGAGTACGGGCCCCCCGCGTGGTGGCCGGCGTCGGTGCCCACGACGTTCCACCAGGTCAGATAAGGCGGCTCCGCCTCGTCCCACAGCTGATGCATCTGGACGAGGCCGAGCGCGTCGACCTGGGCCGACCAGGCGTAT
The DNA here is from genome assembly GCA_017882765.1 of Frankiaceae bacterium. Lineage (GTDB taxonomy): Bacteria > Actinomycetota > Actinomycetes > Frankiales > Frankiaceae > JADGOW01. The sequence goes on along the minus strand of JADGOW010000236.1, from coordinate 1,465 downwards.
CCGGCGTCGGCCGCCACCCAGTGCTGGTCGGCATGGCGGTCCTGCCGGGGGTCGGGCAGCATGTGGCGAAGCCCGGCAGCACCCGACCCCGAGCCGCTGCCGCGCACGAGGGCCAAAGTCGAGTAGTCGGCACCCCGATCCACCGGTTCGTTCACGCACGCCGTGGACCGGCTGGCACCCAGAAGCTCCCAGAGGGTCGGCACGCCCGGCCGCAGCAGGTCGCAGGCCCGGTGCCAGGTGGTCTCGTCGTTGGCGAACACAGTTCGGTTGGTCGGCCGGTCGACGAACTCATTGGCCAGGATGCTGTGCACCCCCGGCCCTACCCCGGTCAGTGCCGACGTGTGGTTCGCCAACGTCACGCTCGGGAACTCGGCGACCACCCCGCCCGCCAGGGCAAGCCCCCGCCCCAGCAGCCGCGCCACGTGAGGCAACTCGCCCGCCCCGGCCAGGTCAAGCAGATCACTGCAGTTGACCCCGTCCCAGAGCAGGGCTACCACGTGGCGCGCACCGGGGGTCACGAGCTCGTCGAGCCCGCTCGCCCGGCGCCCGGGCAGCTGCGTTCCGCACAGCCGCGCCAGCGTGGGAGCGACATCGATGATGCGAGCCGCCCGTGGCAGCACGCCCCGCGCGTCCACCCCTGCCCCGGAAAGGATCAGGGGCCCCCGCGACTGGACGGCGTCCAACGACCCGTGCTCGCCCAGATGCCCGCCGTGGTCGGGCCGAAAGTGCCTCGGCGTGGGCACGACGGCCAGGTCAGGCGCCCGGGCCGGGTCGAGGAAGGCCTGCGCGAGCCGAGCAGCCGCGAACGGGTAGGCATTGCGCTCGTTGGGCGGGGAGGGGTCGGCGAGGGCGGCGGCCAGCGGGATCGCGAAGAGAGCGTCCTCGTTGCCGACGGGGTTGCGCCCGGCCAGGGTTACCCAGCTGTCGGAGTCTTCTGACGTCGGGGCTCCGTTCATCGGGGCCCGCGCCTGCCCAGTCGCATTCGCGACGTGCAGGTCCTCCCCGTCCCGCCAGGCAACCAGATCGACGATCCCCCTTTCATCTCGAATAAGAACTGGAGCAGCAGCGGCAATCTCGGCTGGGGCATTTTCACTCAAAACGGCGGCAATTTCCGCGTCAACGTCACGGGCGACGGGGGCGGCACTAAGGAGAGCACTACGGCCACCCCATTTATCCGGGATGGCCAATGGCACAATGTCGTGGTCACTTTCGACCGGACCAGCGTGGTCAGCATCTATGTTGACGGCAGCCTGGTGAAGACCGACCCCCTCGCCGCCACCACCGGAAACATCGACACCCTGTCGCTCGGTTACAACGTGAACGTCGGCCAGGACGGAACCGGCTTCTATACCGACGGTGGGAGCGCGCAGATGATCGGGCTTTTGATGGATGATTTGGGCATCTGGGGGCGCGCGCTCAGCGCCTCCGAGGTTGGTGCGCTTTATCAAGGCGGGTTAATTGGCTC
>JADGOW010000080.1 GCA_017882765.1 Frankiaceae bacterium | reverse complement strand
GACACCAGCCCAACAGACACCAGCCCAACCCCAGACGTCCGACCTGCCGGAGCAGATGCGTGTGCGCCGAGCCAAGGCGGAGCGGCTCCGGGCGCAGGGCCGCGACCCCTACCCGGTGGGCTACCCGCGGACGATCTCCCTCGGCGGGCTTCGGGCGGCATACCCGGACCTGCCGGCTGGCCGCGCCACCGGCGATGTCGTGGGGGTCACCGGCCGAGTGATGCTCAACCGGATCGCGGGCAAGCTGTGCTTTGCGACGCTGCAGGAGGGCGGCGTCCAGGTCCAGGTGATGCTGTCCCAGGACCGGGTAGGGGCGGACCGGCTGGCCGACTGGAAGGCCGATGTCGACCTGGGAGACCAGGTCGGGGTTACCGGGGAGGTCGTCACGACCCGGCGCGGCGAGTTGTCCGTACTGGCCGGGAGTTGGGCGATCACCGCTAAGTCCCTGCGTCCCATGCCCGACAAGCACAAGGGCCTCGCCGACCCCGAAGCCCGGGTCCGCCAGCGGTACGTGGATCTGATCGTCAACCCGGCCGCCCGGCAGATGCTGCGGTCGCGCAGCGCGGTGGTCTGGTCGTTGCGGACGTCGCTGCGCGACCGCGAGTTCGTCGAGGTCGAGACCCCGATGCTGCAGCCGCTGCACGGCGGGGCGGCCGCCCGGCCGTTCGTGACCCACATGAACGCCCTCGACCTCGACCTGTACCTGCGGATAGCCCCGGAGCTCTACCTCAAGCGGCTCGTGGTCGGGGGCTTGGACAAGGTGTTCGAGCTCAACCGCAATTTCCGGAATGAGGGCGTTGACACGTCCCACAATCCGGAGTTCGCGATGCTGGAGGCCTACGAGGCCTACGGCGACTACAACTCCATGGCCGAGCTGACGCGAGAGCTTGTGCAGGAGGCTGCTCTTGCCGCGAACGGATCCCTGGTGGTGCCCCTGCCCGGTATCCCCGGCTCCGCCGGGGGTGGCGAGATGGACCTGTCGGGTTCCTGGCGGGTGATGACGGTGCACGGCGCGTTGTCGGCAGTTCTCGGGGAAAATGTCACGCCAGATACCGGCCTGGCCGAGCTGCGTCGCTTGGCGGCGGCTGCGGGCCTGGAGATCCATCCCGATTGGCAGGAGGGCCAGATAGTCCTGGAGCTCTACGAGAAACTCGTCGAGGCGACGACCGTGGAGCCCACCTTCTACCGCGACTTCCCCACCGAAGTCGCCCCTCTCACCCGGGCTCACCGCAGCGATCCGCGGCTCGCCGAACGCTGGGATCTGGTGGCTCTCGGGCGCGAACTCGCCACCGCCTACAGCGAACTGGTCGACCCTGTGGAGCAACGGCGGCGCCTCACGGAGCAATCGCTGAAGGCGGCGGGCGGCGATCCGGGGGCAATGCAGCTCGACGAGGACTTCCTGCGGGCCCTCGAACATGCCATGCCGCCTTCCGGCGGGATGGGCATGGGGGTGGAAAGACTCATCATGCTGCTCACCGGCAGCCCGTCGATCCGGGAGACGATGCTGTTCCCGCTGGTTCGTCCCGAGTAGCGGCAGCTGTGATACGCCGACAAACGGGGTAGAACAGCGACGAACCGACCAGCGCGCGGCGGGTAAAGACACGCGGTGCTCTCGCCTAGCATCTTGTCGGGATGGCTCTTAGCATCCCAACCGAAGACGAATGACGTCCCCCCTTATTTCCCGGGCTCGGCCGCGCTATTGTGTTGTTCGGCTTACGGGAGCGAAGAAAGGTTACGTGCATGGCGCGCGAGGTAGTGGAACGGCTTCTCGACGACCTAGACGGCAGTGAGGCGGCCGAGACGGTCCGTTTCGGCCTGGATGGTCGTGCGTACGAGATCGACCTCAATTCCGACAACGCGGACGCTCTGCGCGAGGCGTTCGCTCCCTACGTGAGCGCGGCCCGGTCGGCGGCGGGCGACAGGGGCGGGCGGCGGGGCGCGGCGGCTCGGCCGCGCACGGACGCCAATAGAACCAATGACATTCGTAACTGGGCTCGCGACCATGGTTACAAGGTCAGTGACCGGGGGCGTATCTCCAAGGAGATCATCGAGGCGTACGACACCGCACACTGACCCAGCGGCGGGCGCGACTGCGGGCCGGGGGTGAAGCCTTCCGGCCCGTTTCGTGTCCCTCCTGAGAGCCTGGCGACGGGCGCTGCGAGGGCACTTCGCGCGCGAATCCGCCGCCAGCGAACGCAGCAGGGAATCTCAGGGCCTCTTCTCCGCGTTGTCAGCTACACCTCCTCGGAGATCCAGCGCGGGTGCGCGGCAGCGATGCCATCACCAGCGGCTCGAACGGGCGCCTGCCGGGCTTCTGGCAGCGCGCGTCCGGGTGTACGAGCTGTAGCCCATCGGCGGAGTGAGCGCCTGGACGTCCGGGGATAACATGCGGTTGTCCGGTGTCTCGACGCGGATCACCTCGGAGGCCCATCTCGGAGGCTGGCGGGGCGCCCGGATGACCACTCTGCTCCGGCACGGCGATTCCCTTCCTGGGGTTGCCGCACCGGGGACAGTGAGGTGTCTGTGCCTGGGCACAGTGAGGAGCGCAGATGTTCGAGAGGTTCACGGACCGGGCTCGCCGGGTTGTGGTCCTGGCGCAAGAAGAAGCCAGGATGCTTAACCACAACTACATAGGTACCGAGCACATCCTGCTCGGGTTGATCCACGAGGGCGAAGGGGTCGCCGCCAAGGCGCTCGAGTCCCTCGGGATATCGCTGGAGGGCGTCCGCTCCCAGGTCGAGGAGATCATCGGCCAGGGGCAGTCGGCGCCGTCCGGGCATATTCCCTTCACGCCCCGGGCGAAGAAGGTGCTGGAGCTGTCGCTGCGCGAGGCGTTGCAGCTCGGGCACAACTACATCGGCACCGAGCACATCCTCCTCGGCCTGATCCGGGAGGGTGAGGGCGTCGCCGCCCAGGTGCTCGTCAAGCTCGGCGCCGACCTGAACCGGGTGCGCCAGCAGGTCATCCAGCTACTGTCCGGGTACCAGGGGAAGGGCGAACCCGCCACGGCCGGCGCGCCGGGCGAGGGGACGCCGTCCACCTCTCTCGTGCTCGACCAGTTCGGCCGCAACCTGACCCAGGCCGCGCGTGACGGCAAGCTCGACCCGGTCATCGGCCGGGAGAAGGAAATCGAGCGGGTCATGCAGGTGCTGTCGCGGCGCACCAAGAACAACCCGGTCCTCATCGGCGAGCCCGGTGTGGGGAAGACCGCGGTGGTCGAGGGCCTGTCCCAGCAGATCGTCAAGGGGGATGTCCCCGAGACGCTCAAGGACAAGCAGATGTACACCCTCGATCTCGGTGCGCTCGTCGCCGGGTCGCGTTACCGCGGTGATTTCGAAGAGCGGCTGAAGAAGGTGCTCAAGGAGATCCGCACCCGCGGTGACATCATCTTGTTCATCGACGAGCTGCACACTCTCGTGGGTGCGGGCGCGGCCGAGGGCGCGATAGACGCCGCTTCGATCCTCAAGCCCATGCTGGCGCGTGGCGAGCTGCAGACGATCGGCGCGACGACGCTCGACGAGTACCGCAAGCACTTGGAGAAGGACGCCGCTCTCGAGCGGCGGTTCCAGCCCATCCAGGTCGGCGAGCCGACGGTCGCGCACACCATCGAGATCCTCAAGGGTCTGCGGGACCGGTACGAGGCACACCACCGCGTCTCGATCACCGACGCCGCTCTGGTGGCGGCTGCGAGCCTTGCCGACCGTTACATCAGCGACCGGTTCCTGCCGGACAAGGCGATCGACCTCATCGACGAGGCCGGGTCGCGGATGCGCATCCGCCGGATGACCGCACCTCCCGACCTGCGCGAGTACGACGAGAAGATCGCCACGGTGCGGCGCGACAAGGAATCCGCGATCGACGCGCAGGATTTCGAGAAGGCCGCTTCGCTGCGCGACAAGGAGAAGCAGCTGCTCTCGGAGAAGGCGCACCGGGAGAAAGAGTGGAAGGCCGGCGACATGGATGTCGTCGCCGAGGTGGACGACGAGCAGATCGCCGAGGTGCTGGCGATCTGGACCGGCATCCCGGTCTTCAAGCTCACCGAGGAAGAGACGTCCCGGCTGCTGCGGATGGAATCTGAGCTCCACAAGCGGGTCATCGGGCAGGAGCAGGCCATCAAGGCGGTTTCGCAGGCTATCCGGCGTACCCGGGCGGGCCTGAAGGACCCGAAGCGTCCAGGTGGGTCGTTCATCTTCGCCGGCCCGTCCGGCGTTGGTAAGACCGAGCTCGCCAAGACGCTCGCCGAGTTCCTGTTCGGGGATGAGGACGCGCTGATCCACCTCGACATGAGCGAGTACATGGAGAAGCACACCGTCTCGCGGCTCGTCGGTTCGCCGCCGGGATATGTCGGCTACGAGGAGGGCGGTCAGCTCACCGAGAAGGTCCGCCGCAAGCCGTTCTCAGTGGTGCTCTTCGACGAGGTGGAGAAGGCTCATCCCGATGTCTTCAACACGCTGCTGCAAATCCTTGAGGACGGTCGCCTGACCGACTCCCAGGGGCGCGTCGTCGACTTCAAGAACACGGTTCTGATCATGACGTCGAACCTGGGGACCCGGGACATCTCGAAGGGTCCGGGAATCGGCTTCTCGACGGGTAACGCGGGCATCGACTACGAGCGGATGAAGAACAAGGTCACGGACGAACTGAAGCAACACTTCCGTCCCGAGTTCCTCAACCGTATCGACGACGTCATCGTCTTCCACCAGCTGAGCAGGGACGAGATCATCGAAATCGTCGATCTCATGCTCGCGCGGGTGGACGTGCAGCTGAAGAACAAGGACATGGGGCTGGAGCTCACCCCGTCGGCGAAGGCGCTGCTGGCGAAGAAGGGCTACGACCAGTCGCTCGGCGCCCGGCCGCTGCGGCGCACGATCCAGCGGGAGATTGAGGACACCCTCTCGGAGCGGATTCTCTACGGTGACCTCAAGCCCGGGGAGATCGTCGTTGTCGACACCGAGGGCGAGGGCGATTCCGAGAAGTTCATCTTCCGGGGCGAGCTGAAGCCGCCGCAACTGCCGGACGCACCGCCGGTGCAGCTGGCGAAATCCGGGGAGTAGGCAAAGTCAAACGGCGGGGCGCCCGGGTGGTGCCCCGCCGTTGCCATGTCCGGGATCGTGTGCCCCGTGCCAGACCCAAGATCATCACACGTCCGTTTTGTCCGCCCGATATGTCCCCTGAAATCGGACGTGTGGCGGCCTCGTGCGTTGATCTTGAGGCTGGCCAGGCGCGGGCCGTCACGGAAGCGCGTACGTCCCGTCGGGCAGTGCTTGCAGCAGCCCGTCGGCGAGCAGGCCCGCCAGGGCGGATGCCCGTCGCGTCGCGTCGGGGCAGGCCAGCGACAGCGTCCCGGCGGCGACCGGGCCAGGGGAGCTGCGCAGCGCGGCGAGCACAAGGCCCCGGGCTTCTCGCACGGAGCCTCGGTACGGGGGCCGGCGCGGTGCGCCTGCAAGCTCCGGCTGACCGGACGGGGGCGACGCGCCATTCGGCGGCCGGCTGCTCCCCTCGGACACCAACCCCCGACTGCTATGCAGGCGGCATTGGCTGCGAAGCGGGCACGGACCGCACGCGGGACTGCGCGCCGTGCACACCAGTGCCCCCAGTTCCATGAACGCGACGGAGGCCTCGGCTGCGACCGCGGGCTCGGTAGGGAGCATCCTGTCGAGCGTTTGCCGCAGCAGCCCATCAGACGCTCGCGTGCCGTCCGCGAAGAGGCGGGTGAGAAGGCGCGCCACATTCGTATCGAGTACTGGTTGCCGGCGGCGAAAGGCGAAGGACGCGACGGCTGCTGCCGTGTAGGCCCCGACGCCGGGCAGGGCGCGCAGGGCGTCCAGATCGTCGGGGACGTGCCCGGCGTGCTCGCGGTCGATCACTGCGGCGGCGGCGTGGAGGCGCAGGGCGCGGCGCGGGTACCCGAGGCGCCCCCAGGCGCGGACCGCCTCGCCTGGCGGGTCCGCTGCCAACGCCCGTGGGCTGGGCCATCGTCGAAGCCATGCCGAGTAGACAGCCAGCACCCGGGACACAGGTGTCTGCTGCAGCATCACCTCGCTGACGAGCACCGCCCAGGGCCCGGCGTCGGGCCGCCGCCACGGCAGGTCCCGGGCGGCTTCCGCGTACCAGGCGAGGGCCCTGTATGCGAGGGCCCTGTCGGCGGGGACGCTGTCGGCGGGGACGCTGTCGGCGGGGACGGACGGCCCGACAGCCGGCCCCCCAGCCGGCCCCGGCGCCGATCGTCCAGCCGGCCCCGGCGCCGATCGTCCAGCCGACCCCACGCTCGCATCGTGTCATGCGACGCCGCGGCCGACCGCCACGCATAGCATCCGGGCGAGGTTCGGGGAGGGCCATGGGCTGGAAGGCGCTGTACCGCCCGGCGGGCCGGCGAGGGCCCCGGGTGTACTGGCGCCGCCGGCTGTTCGCCATTTGCTTCGTCTTCGTCGTCGCGCTCGCCGGGGTGTGGGCGGTTGCGCATGGTGGTGCCCCACAGCCGACGGGTGCCGCTGTGTACGCCGTGGCGACACCCATCCAGCCCTCCGCGTCGCCGAGCCCGACCGGATCAGCAGCGGACGCTCAGCCGCAGGCGCCCCCGAACGGTGCCGGCGACACGACGCCGGGCGCCCAGGCGTCGGCCGGCTCTCAGGCACCCGACGTTGGCGAGCCGGGGTACGCGTCGAATCCGGGCGTACCCGGCCCTACGGCTGAGGGCGAGGCAGCACCGCCCGCGTGCCAGGACAGGGATGTCAGCGTCCGCGTCTCGCCAAGTATGTTGCAGGTGAACCGTGGCGGAGAGGTCGTCTTTGCGCTTGTCGTTTCCGACCGCAGCCTCGGGGCCTGCGATGTGGCCGGCCTCGTCCGTACGGTGCAGGTGCAAAACGGCGCCGGTCCGGTCTGGTCGAGCTCCCGCTGCGGTTCCCCCGCCACCGGGCCCACCGTCGTCCGTCCGGGTGCGCCGGTCGCCTTTCAGGTGACCTGGAACACCCGTTCCTGCGGCCTTGCCACCCCCGGGCCGGTGTCTCCGGGCGCCTACGACGTCATAGGACGGACCGGCGGCGTCAGCGGCTTCGGCGGGACCCTGGTTGTGAGCTAACCGTGGGGCAACCTGGCTGAACGGACTTGGGGCCGCCTCCGACCGTGCGGGTCGGCCACTCTGGCTGCTCCCGACGGCTCTGTCCGGCGCTCAAGCGGACCCATTGTCTCGTCGATTCCCTATCAGGGGGCGACGGAGGTGGTAGGCGTGGCGCACGACACGGCGACGGCTGCCGATCCGTCCAGGCGGGCTGTCGCTGCGGGCAGGGGGCGGCCTCACTGGGCGGCCGCTGGCGTAGACAGCGTGGGTCCCTTGCAGCGCAAGTCCGGCCGCCAACTGCCGCCCAGGGCGGTCGCCGGCGTGTACGCGGCGTTTCGTGACGAGGTCGCGCGCCGCCTGCCGGCGCTGAATGCCGCGGTCGCCGCCTTGACCCGGGGACACAACGTGGATCTTGCGGCTGCGATCCGCGACGCCCACACCCTGGCGAGCAGCAGCGCCCTGCTCGGGGAGAGTTCCGCCGCGGCTGCCCTGCGCCAGGTCGAGTCCGGGCTGGCGAGCCCGCAGGCCGAGCGTCAGGTCCACGTCATTGCCGAGCAGCTCAGCGGTGCGTCGATCGCTTTGTCGGCTTGGCTGCCGGGGTCGGAGCGGGCCCTGTGAGCCTGGATGTGGGGGCAGCCGATCGCCCGTCCCGGCCGGGAGGTTTGCCCGCGCCTGTGGTGCCGAGCCGATCCTCGCTGGCGGCCGTGGAGGACACCGAGGCCGCGCCCATCCGGGTCTTGATCGTCGATGATTCGCCCGTGCAGCGCCGGTTCCTGCGGGCGGCCCTGGAAGCGGTGCCCGACTTCGCTGTGGCGGCCGAGACCGCTACTGGCGAGGAGGCGGTCGAGCTGGTCCGCCGGCTCAGCCCGTCGGCCGTCCTCATGGATCTGGATCTGCCGAGGATGGACGGTCTCACGGCGATCGAGAAGATCATGGCCGAGGCGCCGACCCCTGTCGTGGTCTACAGCGCCCACGTTCCTGACGGCTCACCCAATGCGAAGGCCGCCCTGGCGGCGGGGGCGGTGCGGGTGCTGTGCAAGCCAGGCCCTGACAACGCGCTGAGCCTCGACGAGCTGTCGGAGATCCTTCGCGATCAGGTGCGTGTGGCCAGCAGAGCGACGGTGATCCGCCACTTGCGGGGCCGACTGGTCTCCGGCGTGCCCGGCATGGCACCGGGGCGCCCACGCCTGCAACTTCCCCGGGCCGGCACAGCCGCCCGGGAGGGCGTCCCGGCGCGCAGGATGGCCGGCGGCGGGCGACCGCTGGTGGTCATCGGAGCCTCGACCGGCGGCCCGCCGGCACTGGCAGCGATCTTGAGTGCCTTGCCTGCCGCGCTTGCGGCCCCTGTCCTGGTGGTGCAGCACATGGCGGACGGCTTCATCAGCAGCCTCGCAGCCTGGCTGAACCGGGTGTGTCCCTTCGACGTCTCCATCGCGATGGACGGCCAGCGGCTGCGACCAGGAATGGTCCTGCTCGCCCCCACCGGTTGCGACGCGGTGGTCGAGCCGGGGCTGATGATCAGGTGCCGGGAACCAGAGCCGGGACAGTTGAACGTGCCCAGCGTCGACGTGACGTTCACGAGTGTGGCCTGCGCGGTCGGAGCGTCCGCTGTCGGGGTTGTGTTGACCGGGATGGGCCGCGATGGGGCTGCCGGCTCGCGGGCGCTGCACGACCGGGGCGCCGTCCTTGTCGGGCAGGACGAGGGCAGCTGCGTGGTTTACGGAATGCCTGCCGCGGCCCACGCGGCGGGAGCGCTCGACCGTCTTCTGCCGCTCGATGACATCGCTCCGATGCTCATCGAGCTGATCGGATGTCGCGCGTGATCCACGGACGGGACCAGTTGCCCGCGGGCCTGCCGTCAGGCTTCCCTTCCATAGACGTCTCGGGTGTGGATCTGACCGCGGTCGCGATCGGTTCCGCGGACGAGGACGCCGTGCGGTGCCTGCTGGCCGAGTGCTGCGGGCTCGTCATCGAGGACGCCCGGCGCGACGTGCTTCTGGAGGCCATGCGGGCGCGGATGGCGACCGTCGGGCAATCGGAGGCTGCCCTCTACGTGGAGGGGTTGCGGGCAGACGCCGCAGAGCTCGGTGAGCTGGTCGAGCACTTGGTGGTACCCGAGACCTACTTCTTCCGGTCACCGCCGCAGCTGCGGGCGCTCGACACGGTCGTCCTGCCCGATCTTGTCGAGCGGGCCCGGTCGCGGGGCCGGAAGCTGCGCATCTGGAGCGCCGGCTGTTCCTCGGGCGAGGAGGCTTACACCCTGGCGATGATCCTCACCCGCCTGGTGCCCGATCGTTCCGGCTGGGACCTGAAGGTGCTCGGAACCGACATCAGCCTCAATGCCCTGGCCGCCGCCCGGCAGGGATGTTACGGGGCCAGGTCGGTGGCGCCGGTGGAGCACGACGACCTGCACCGTTTCTTCACGCCGCTGGGCGCCTCCTGGCGGGTCGGCGAACAGCTGCGGGATCTTGTCGATTGGCGCCAGCACAACCTGGTGTCGGGGTGCGAACCGTTCCGCCCGGGTACGGTCGACCTCGTCGTGTGCCGCAACGTGACGATCTATTTCGGCCGTGACACGGTCCGCGGGGTCATCGACTCCTTCCATCGGTGCCTGGCCCCTGAGGGGTGGCTGCTGCTGGGTCCCAGTGAGACGCTGTGGCGCCTCCACGACGGATTTCACGCCGTCCGATGCGACGACGCGTTCGTCTACCGGCGCCGCGAGGTGCCCCCGGTCGTCACCCGGGACGCACCCGGGCCCACCTCGGACAGGTACCGCACCGAACAGCCACCGCCCCTGCCACCGCCCCCGCGTCCGTCCCGGGCGCCGCGACGGACGGGCGACCGGGGCGCGGCGCCCGCCCCGCCTCCGGGCCGGGGGAAGGCCCGCATCACCCGCCCATCGGTGGACAGGTTGCCCGCGCCCGGGGCCGCATCCGGGGCGGGCGCGCCGCTGCTGTCTGCGCCGCTGCGCAGCAGCCGGGCGCAGCAGCGGGCGGCCCGGATGGCGGGCGCGGCGGCCACGCGGGCCGCCCTGTCCACCGGTGCCTATGAGGCGGCGGTGTCGCTGGCCCGGGCGGAGGCGAAACGGCATCCCCTGTCCGGAGAGGCCCACTACCTGGAGGGCCTGGCGCTGGTGAACCTGGGTCGCCACGAGGAGGCCTTGCCGGCGTTGCGCCGGGCCGTCTACACCGACCCGGGGCACGGGTTCGCCCAATTCCTGCTTGCGGTCACCTTGAGCGGTCGGGGCGCTGCCGGCGAGGCCGCCCGCGCCTACGGGGCGGCAGCCGACGCCCTCGACGCGCTTGATCCGGACGTGAGCGCTCCCGAGCTGGATGGGCGGCGCGTGAGCGAACTCGCCGCGCTATGCCGCCTGCTCGCGCGAAGCCCGGCATCACGCCGGGGCGGGGAGGGGTCGCCCGGCCCAGGCGAAGTTCGGGCGGATCAGACGTAGCGTTCGAGGATGCTCGACTCGGCGAGCCGCGACAGCCCTTCGCGGATCGAACGCGCCCGGTTCTCGCCGACCCCTTCGACGAGCTGAAGGTCATCCACGCTGGCTGCCAGCAGCTTCTGAAGGCTGCCGAAGTGTTCGACCAACCGGTCGAGGACGACGCGCGGCAGCCGCGGAATCTTTGCCAGCAGCCGGTAGCCCCGCGGGCTGACGGGGCCGTCGAGGGCGTCCACGCTGCCCGCGTAGCCGAGCGCCCGCGCGAGAACGAGCAGGTCGAGCAGGTCGGCAGCCGTCGTGGCCCGCAGTTCGGCGAGGACCGCCTCGGCAGGGCGTGACTTCGGGGCGGCGTAATCCAGGATGATCAGTTCGCGCTCAGTCTCGACCCCGGCCATCAGCTCCTCGAGCTGAAGCTGCAGGAGGCGCCCGTCGACGCCCAGCTCGACGACGTAGCCGTCCAGCTCTTCGGCGATGCGGCGGACCATCTCCAGCCGCTGGATCACCACGAGAGTGTCGCGGACTGTCACGAGATCTTCGATTTCGAGCGCGGAGAGCGTTCCGGCGACCTCGTCCAGGCGGGTCTTGTACCGCTCCAGCGTGGCAAGGGCCTGGTTGGCGTGGGAGAGGATCGCGGCGGAGTCATCGAGCACATACCGGCCGTACCCCGGGACGTAGGCAGCAATCATGCGCATGGATTGGCTGACGGAGATCACCGCGTGGCCGGTCTGGGTGGCGACCCGCTCCGCTGTGCGGTGCCGGGTGCCGGACTCCTCGGTGTGGATCAGCGGATCCGGCACCATGTGCACGGCCGCTCGAAGGATGCGGCTGAGGTCGCTGGACAAGACGATGGCCCCGTCCATCTTCGCCAGCTCGCGCAGGCGCGTGGCCGAGAAGTCGACGTCGAGGTGGAAGCCGCCGGTGCACAGGGACTCGACTGTCGAGTCGTAGCCGAGCACGATGAGCCCGCCCGTGTTGCCGCGCAGAATGCGCTCGAGGCCGTCTCGCAGGGGGGTGCCGGGCGCTACGGCAGCGACGGTGCAGCGCAGAACCTCTTCCCCTGGGCTCGGCGGCATCGCGCTCCTCTCACCGCAACGCTGCGTCGGCTCACCTTACCGACGTTCGGCGTGGTGCGGCTTGCGGACCGGGCCTGTGCACGATCACCGCCGATTCTCCGGTTCTTGCAGGCCGACCAGACGGAGCGCAGCCGCGACGTCGGCCGCCTCGACCACGTCGGCGACGTCGGCGAGGTCGCCCGACCCACCGGCCGCCGGGATCGCCCCCGGCGGCACCAGCGCCCGCCCAAAGCCCAGTCGGCTGCCCGCCCGCAGCCTGCGCGCGACGTCGCGCACCGCCCGGATCTCGCCGGCGAGCCCTACCTCGCCCAGCGCGACCAGATCGGGGGGCAAAGGCCGGTTGTGGTGGGCGCTGGCGAGCGCGAGCGCGAGGGCCAGATCAGCAGCAGGATCGGTCAGGCGTATGCCGGCGACGGTGGCCGCGTAGATGTCGGCGGGGCCCAGCTTCAGCTGCCCGTGTCGCTCGACGACGGCGACGACCATCGCCACGCGGGCCGCATCGAGCCCGGAGACGCTGCGCCGCTGCGGCTGCTGCGCCCCGATCGGCGAGATCAGTGCCTGGACCTCGGCCAGCAGGGATCGGCGGCCTTCCACAGCGACGGTCACGCAGCTGCCGGGCGTCGCGGACGCAGGGTTGCAGCCGCGGCTGAGGAACCGCCCCGAGGGGTCGGCGACGCCAACGATGCCGGTTTCGGTCATCTCGAAGCAGCCGATCTCATCGGCGGCCCCGAAGCGGTTCTTGACGCCGCGCAGCAGGCGCAGCGTCGACGTTCGCTCGCCTTCGAAATGCAGGACCACGTCGACGAGATGCTCGAGCGCTCGGGGGCCGGCGATGGCGCCGTCCTTCGTCACATGCCCGACAAGAAGGCACACGAGGCCCCGCTCTTTCGCCGCCCTCGTCAGTGCGCCGGCCACCTCGCGTACCTGCGTCACGCTGCCGGGGGCACCGACGACATCGGCCGAGGACACGGTCTGCACCGAGTCGAGAATCACCACATCCGGCTGGTGCGCGTCGAGGTGGGCCAGCACCGCGCCCAGCTCGGTCTCGGCGGCCACCAGCACGGCCGACGAGACCGAGCCTGTGCG
>JADGOW010000235.1 GCA_017882765.1 Frankiaceae bacterium | reverse complement strand
CCTCGACCTCGACGAGCTCGACCCGGCCAACCCGGCGGGAAAGGCTGGCCCGGCAAGACCGTGCTAGCGAGGGCTGGTCATCTTCGGCGCTGCCGGCAGGTGTCGGAGTGCCAGCTCGCTCCGCAGTTTGGGAATAGCCCCGTTACGGTAAGGGACGGGAAGTTCTGGAAACTTTGGAGAAGTGAAGGTCAATCGGGGTGGCGTCGTTGGGTAGGCCGTGCCGCAGGCGCCGCGAGGAGTCGGGTGCCCGCGATTGCCGCGACGACGTCGAACGCCATCGGGGGGTCCGCCGCGGCAGGGCCGGTAGGTGACCGATCTGGTCGTGGCGAGATCGAAGGGCCGGGTGTGGCAGAGGCTGCCGAGCCGCTCGTAGAGACCAAACTCGTTCCGCCCCGTCTGCAGGAGCGCGTCGTTCTCCGGCCACGCCTGCTCGAACGACTGACGCGGGGCACGGCGCGCCCGGTCACGATCGTCAGCGGCGGCGCGGGCGCCGGGAAGACGGTCGCCGTGGCGTCCTGGGTGAAGTCCGGCCATCCACCGGGCCCAGTCGCCTGGGTGTCTCTGGACTCCTTCGACAACCAGCCTGCCCGGTTCTGGTCGCACGTTCTGGCCGTCCTGCGCTCAACGGGCACGGTGCCAGAGGACAACCCGCTGGCCGACCTTGTGCCGCTGCAGCGCCCGTCTGAAGTCTTCTACACGCGGCTAGCCAGCGGGCTCGCCCAGCTCCGGCAACCGGTCGTGCTGGTGCTCGACGACTTGCATCTGGTCAACGACCGTTCGGTGCTGCAGCAGCTCGCGACGTTGCTCCAGCACCCGTCCTTGATGCTGCGACTGGTTCTCCTCACCCGGGTCGACCCGCTGCTGCCGCTGCTCCGGCTGCGGCTAGACGCGCGGTCCGGCGAGATTCGCGGGAACGATCTGGCGTTCACGTCAGAAGAAGCCGGACTGCTGTTC
Organism: Frankiaceae bacterium; assembly: GCA_017882765.1. GTDB lineage: Bacteria > Actinomycetota > Actinomycetes > Frankiales > Frankiaceae > JADGOW01. The sequence continues at coordinate 2,910 of JADGOW010000235.1, read as the reverse complement.
GCCAAGAGCGGCCTTGCGATGACCAGGACGGAGATCGACAGGCTAGTCGAACGGACCGAGGGATGGGCGGCGGGGCTGCGGCTGGCCGCGTTGTCCTTTGAGCGCAAGGCGGCGACCGCGTCCGACCCTCCGGAGTTTTCGGACCTGGTGGACCAGTTCGTGGGCGCGGAGCAGACCATCTCCGACTACCTGCTGGAAGAGGTGTTGTCGGAGATGTCTGACGCGGACCGGGATTTTCTTCTACGCACCAGCGTGGTCGACGACGTGTGCGCCGACCTCGCGCAGGCGCTGACCGGGCGCGCGGATGGCCAGCGCGTCTTGGAGAGCCTGGAGAGGTCCAACGCGTTCGTCGCGGTCGTGGGCACGGGCCGCGTCTGGTTCCGCTATCACCAGCTGTTCCGGGAAACGCTGCGCCACGAGCTGCGGCTGCGTGCCCCAGGGCTGGTCTCTGTGACCCATCGAGCGGCCGCGGCTTGGTTGAGCCGGCATGGCGAACCCATTGAGGCGCTTCGACACGCGATCGAGGGGCAGGACTGGGCCTTCATTGACAGGCTCGCCATCCGCTCGCTGCTTCCCCACATCCTCGGCCCGGACCGCGCGACGCTGTGTGCCCTACTCGGCCAGCTCCCCGAGGACCAGGTCCAGGCGCACGCGGGGCTCAGCTTGGCCCTCGCCTTGCGGGACTTCCATGTTCGTGATGTGCAGGGCATGTGCGGCCGGGCCGCGTCAGCGGCCCGCCTGGCCGCGCGAGCTGAGGCGGACACCGCACCGATCCTCGTCATCGTCCGGCTGGTCGAGATGGCCGCGGCCCGGCTGCGCGGCGACTCCGAAGCAGTGATAGCGGCCGCGACAGACGCCGAAACGGTGCTCGCGGACATTCCTGCAGGTGTCGTCCCGGCGGTGGCGTACCAGGGTCTGATCTTCGGTAATCGGGGGGCGTCCCTGCTGTGGAGCGGCGACCTGGTCGGGGCCGAGCGGGAACTGACCGCGGGGCTGCAGGCGGCCCTGGCCGCCCGGCTGGACCTCTCGCAGATGGGCGCACTCGGCCATCTCGCCCTGATCGCCGTCGGCAGGGGGGAGCTCCGAGTTGCCTATGAGCGCGCACGCGTCGCGACCGACGTCGCCGAACGGCGGGGGTGGACTGCCGAGTCGCTCGCAGCGACGGCCTATCTCGCGCTCGCGATGTGTCACTTCGAATGGGGCAACCCGGCCGAGGCGAAGGTCCATCTGGACCAGGCGACCGATGCGCACCGGGCCGATCGGGAGCTGCCGGTGGCGGTGGCGCTGCAGGTCGCCCGGGCTAGGTTCCATGTGGCCGCTGGGGAGACGGCCGCGGCGCAGGCCGCGATCACAGCCGCCCGCGCCTGCTACGGCGGCCGGCCACTGCCCGCGCTTCTGCGCCGTCTCGTCGCGGTCGAGGAAGCAGACCTCGACCTTGCCACGGGGCACCCGGAACGGGTCCGGGAGCGCTTCCATGGGTTGGACGTCGGGGACATCGACATGGGGTCGACGGACCGGGAGCGAGTGCGCCTGGCGCGCGCCGAGCTCGCGCTCGATCAGCCGTGGGACGCCCTGGCGGTGGTGGGCCCGTTGTTATCGGACGATCCCAGTAACCCAGGCCCCGCTGTGGAGGCGTGGCTGGTCACGGCCCTCGCCGCCGACCGGTTGCTAGCGGATGACCGGGCGCTCGACGCCTTGTCCGCGGCCTTGCAGCTTGCCGCGTCGGAGACCCGGCGGCGGCCCTTCCTGACCGCTGATCCCCGGCTGCACGAACTGCTCGCCCGCCACGCGGGGCTCGTCGGCACACAGCACGACTTCGTCGCGGAGATCCTCTTGGACGTGGCCCAGCGGCAGGCCCCTCGAATGCCGCCGGCGCCGCCGACTGAGCCGCTCACCGACCGCGAGCGCGCCGTTCTGCGCTACCTTCCCACCCTGGTCAGCAACGCTGAACTGGCCGAGCACTTACACATCTCGGTCAACACGGTCAAGGCCCACCTGAAATCCCTCTACCGCAAGCTCGGCGTCCCCAGCCGCCGACAAGCGGTTCAACGGGCGCGGGAACTAGGGCTGCTGTGACCCCTGGCGGAGATTGCAGGCCCTTCGCGTCGATGACGGTGACCGCCTCGGCGTCCGAGATCAACCACCATACCGATCCGTGCCTGGCGCGCAGCTCACGGCGTAGCTGCTAGACGAACTCGGAGTTCGCGAAGAACAGCGGTGCGCCATAGCGCAGGGCGACCGGGTCCACCCCCTCCCTAGATGACTGATTCCAAGCGTGGTGGAGGTATGGGCGTGTCGTGAGGGGTGAATCCGCGAAGGGTGTCCAGGATCGGCGCTTCTGCCCAACGTCGAGCCTGGAGGCCCGGACACGTCCAGCCGTGCTACCTGCCGGGCCCGACGACGCTGACCCGCTCGGTGTCACACTCCTCCACGTTTTCGTAGTCAGGGTCACAATCGGCCTGCTCCGTACGGTTCGCAGGGAGGCCGAGCAACTTCGCCGTGCCCGCCGCGTGCCCGTAATGGAGGTCAGCGCGGCGTCCTGGGGGCCGTCGCGGCGCGGACTGACGCGGGCGGCGGCCAGCGTGTCGTTGCGAACGAGCAGTTCGACGGGGCGGCCAGGCCGCGGCCAGGCCCTTCCTGGCAGTGTGGGGGTCAGGGGTTCGAGTCCCCTCAGCTCCACCAAATGGTCGTTTCTCGAACCCAGTCCCGAAGAAGCCTGGGTTTCGCCGTTGTCGCCCGCCATGCCGGGACAGCCGCCGATAGGTACGCCCGCGGTCACCCCGGTACCCAATGGCGCTTTCGCCCTAGCGTGGGGGGCGGCGCCCGAGGGGAAGTACTGGGCCCGGCCCAATACCCGGGGCTGACCGGACGAGCAGTGGCGACGGTTGACACCAACGCTGACACCAACGC
>JADGOW010000079.1 GCA_017882765.1 Frankiaceae bacterium | reverse complement strand
GCGTTGGGGCCTGGTCGCGGCGCTCGCCGCGCTGCCGGTCTACTACGGCATCCACGACCTGACGGCCGGCTATCAGGCCGGCTTGGTGGCGGGCCAACCGGTGATCAAACACGATCTCGCCAGGCTTGGCTTCAACTTCGCCGAGGGCCTGTCCAACGGGGCGATCTGGGCCTTGATCGCGATCGGATACACGCTCGTCTACGGGATCATCGAGCTGATCAACTTCGCCCACGGCGACGTGTTCATGATCGGCTCTTTCGCCGCCGTCGGTCTTTGGGGGACCTTCGGACTCACACCGACCACCGGTGCCGCTTGGATGATCGGCGGGCTGCTGTTGACCCTGATCATCACCATGATCGTGACCGGATCCCTGAACGTCCTGATCGAGCGGGTCGCCTACCGCCCGCTGCGGGGCGCGCCCAAGCTGGCGCCGCTGATCACAGCGGTCGGCTTCTCGTTCATCCTCCAGAACGTGGGCCTGCTCTGGCGGGGGGGCACGCAGCAGAGCGTCCCGGACCTGATCCACGGGCAGCAGGTCGTGTTCACCGTCTTCGGCGTACCGATCCTGCGCGGCTACATTCTCGCGTTCGCCGTGATGCTCCCGCTCGTGTTCGCGCTCGGCTGGTTCATCAACCAGACTCGGGCGGGCCGGGCGATGCGCGCTACCGCGCAGGACCCCGAGGCCGCGCGCCTGATGGGCATCAACGTCAACGCCACGATCGCGCTCAGCTTCCTGCTCGGCGGCATGCTCGCCGGCGCGGCAGGGCTCGTGTATGCGCTGTACCAGACGAACATCTGGTTCTTTCAGGGCTTCAAGGCCGGACTGATCGCGTTCACTGCCGCGGTGATGGGCGGCATCGGCAACGTCCGCGGTGCGGTGCTCGGCGGGCTGATCATTGGCGTGATCCAGGCGCTGGCCGATTCCCGGATGGGCCCGCAGTGGACCGAGGCGGTCGTGTTCGGCTACCTGATCGCAATCATGATCCTGCGCCCGCGTGGGCTGCTTGGCGAGGAGACGAGGGAGGCGGGATGAACGAGCTGCGCGCACAGCTGCGGGAGTGGCGCGACGCCGTGCACAAGCGGCTCCCACCGTGGTGGAGCCGCGCGCTGGCGGGATTGTTCATCGTGATCGGGATCGTGCTGCCGTTCCTGTTCCCGCCCGCCAGCGGGTTCATGAACGCGACGATCATCGCGGTGGCGTACGCGGTGATGTCGCTCGGCCTGAACGTCGTGGTGGGCTTTGCCGGGCTGCTCGACCTCGGGTACGTGGCCTTCTACGCGCTCGGCGCGTACTCGCTCGGCTGGTTCGGTTCGGGATTCTTCTTCAACGAACACGTCCATGTGCTCGTCTCCCCGGTCGCGAGCACGCTGCCCGGCATCCACCTCAATTTCATTCTGATCCTGGTCGCCGCCGCGATCATCTGCGCCGTGGCCGGGACGCTGATCGGCCTGCCGACGCTGCGCCTGCGCGGCGACTACATCGCGATCGTCACGCTCGCGTTCGGCGAGGTCATCGCCGTGGTGGCCGTCAACGGCCAGAGCGTCCCCGTCGGCGGCGGCATGACGCTGACGGCTGGCAATCTCGGCATCAGCGCCGTCGACGCTCCCTACTTTCCCGGGATCGGTTTGTTCACCCTGCTGAACCTGCGACCGTGGTACTGGCTGGTCTTCGCCATCCTGCTCGTCGTCCTGTTCGTCAACCTGCGGCTGCGCGACTCGAGGCTCGGCCGGGCCTGGGTCGCGCTGCGCGAGGACGAGGTCGCGGCCGTGTCGATGGGTATCCCGGCGGTGAAGACGAAGCTGCTGGCGTACTCGATCGGCGCCGCGTTCGGGGGCATGTCAGGTGCCTTCCTCGGGGCCTACTACACCGAGGTCAACGCCGGTCAGTTCCAGTTCGGATTCTCCATCTTCATCCTCGCGATGGTGATTATTGGCGGGCTGGGTTCGATCTGGGGGGCGGTCGTCGGCGGTCTGATGCTCGGCTACATCAACAACTATCTGATCCCGGACGTCCTGAACAATCTCCCGAGCAAGTTCGGGCTGCATTTCCAGCTGACCGCGGTGGAGTTCGGAATCTTCGGCTTCCTGCTAGTGATCATGATGGTGCTCCGGCCACAGGGCCTGATCCCGGAACGGCGACGCCGGCTCGAACTCACGGCCGAGATCGCCGCGGAGGACGCCCAACTCGTGGAGGGCCGGGGCACCGTCGGGGGCGCGACGTGAGCTCGGTCGAGGCCCCGGCACCGCCCGCCGCAGCGGTCCTGCGCGCCGAGCACGTCACGAAGGAGTTCGGGGGGCTCGTTGCCGTCGACGACGTCAGCATGGACGTCCCGCAGTACTCGATCGTGTCGCTGATCGGGCCGAACGGCGCCGGGAAGACGACCCTGTTCAACGTGCTGACCGGGCTGTACCGGCCGACCCAGGGGAGGATCCTCCTCGGCGAGCGGGACATCACGCGCGCGCGGGCGGATGTGATCACGGCGTCCGGTGTCGCGCGGACGTTTCAGAACATCCGCCTGTTCGGGGCCATGACAGCCGTCGAGAACGTGATGATCGGGCGCAACGCCCGGATGCGGGCGGGGCTGTTCGGGTCGATCATCCGTCCACCCTGGGTCCGCCGGGAGGAGCGCAAGACGCGCACCCTTGCCTGCGAGCTGCTTGCCTACGTGGGCCTGCGCGCGGCCGTCTTCGACCAGCTGGCCACACAGCTGTCATACGGAGACCAACGGCGGGTGGAGATAGCACGGGCGCTGGCGTCGGAGCCGAAGGTGCTGCTGCTCGACGAGCCCACCGCCGGCATGAACCCGCTCGAATCCCAAGCGCTGGCGGACTTCCTGCGCAAGGTGCGCCACGAGCTGAAGCTGGCGATCCTGCTGATCGAGCACGACATGAAGGTCGTGATGGGGGTCTCCGAGCGCGTCACGGTGCTCGACTACGGCAGGAAGATTGCCGAGGGCGCCCCGGCCGAGGTCCGCGCGCACCCGCGCGTGATCGAGGCGTATCTCGGAAAGCAGGAGTGATGGCCCTCCTCGAGGTCTGCGACATCCATGCCCACTACGGCTCGATCGAGGCGCTGAAGGGCGTCTCGCTGACGGTCGACGAGGGCGAGGTGGTCACGCTGATCGGCTCCAACGGGGTCGGGAAGTCGACCACCCTGCGTTCGATCTCGGGCCTCACCCCGGCCACCGCCGGGAAGATTAGATTTGCCGGGGAGGACATCACGCGCGTGCCGGCGCACGAGGTGGTCCTGCGCGGAATCGCGCTCGCACCCGAGGGCCGGCACTGCTTCTCGCGGATGACCGTACGCGAGAACCTGGACCTGGGTGCCTACCGCCGGCGCGGCCCGGAGATCGCCAAAGACCTCGATCGCGTCTACGCGCTGTTCCCCCGGCTCAAGGAGCGGGAGCGCCAGAAGGCCGGCACGATGTCCGGCGGCGAGCAGCAGATGCTCGCGATCGGGCGTGCCCTGATGGCCCGGCCGAGGCTGCTGATGCTCGACGAGCCGTCGCTCGGGCTTGCCCCGATCCTAGTGCAGCGGATCTACGAGACCATCGGCGAGATCAATCGCTCCGGGGTGGCAATTCTCCTGGTCGAGCAAAACGCCAACTACGCGCTCGACGCCGCCTGCCGCGGCTACGTGCTTGAGACGGGCCGGGTGGTCTTGGCCAACGACTCGTCGCTGCTGCGCGACGACCCCGACGTCCAGAAAGCGTACTTGGGGACATGACCAGTTGGGGTGATCCGCGTGGCCGTGATCGGCGTCAAAGCGCTGTACTTGCTGTTTCTGTGGCTGATCTCGGCGGCGGCCGCATCCTGGCTGTCGGAGCGCAAGGGCTACGGGGAGCGGGTCGGCTTGACGTTCGGCCTGCTGCTGTCAGCCTTGGGGTTGCTGATGGTCCTGCTGCTGCCCGGGCGCCCCGGCTCGAAGTGGCGGGTCGACGGCTGGCTGCCGCGATGGCGGCGCCCGCTTTGAGCCACTGCGGCGTGGCGTACATCCGCGAGGGCGAGCGTCTGCAGCAAGTCTTGCGACCATCGCATGCGGTTCCTCGTCCATCTGTCCCCACGTCCCGCCTTGGACACCGAGCCCGCCGCCGCCAGCTTCGCCATCTCCGGCGCGGAAGTCGGTGAGGACGGCCTCCGCCCTTGTCACACGGTCCCGCCGGAATTCGTCGCGGCGGGTCTCAACCCTTTGGCGCTCTGGGCTGCTTCGTCACCGTGCGTGCTGTCGTGGTCGCGCCGCGGTGCGCACACCGACGCCTTGCTGCACCCGCAGCGGCGCCCCCCGTCCCGCAGCCGGACCACGACCTGCTCCCGCGGCACATCATGGCCGACGACCCGACCCGGCCCTTCGGGGCTGTCCACGACCGACCCGACCGGCGGGGCGTCCGCCTTGAAGTCCTGGTAGAGCGGGTGCTCGTACTTCAGGCAGCACAGCAGGCGACCGCACGCGCCGCTGATCTTCAAGGGGTTGAGCGGCACATCCTGGTCTTTGGCCATCCGGATGCTCACCGGCTCGAAGTCCTTCAGGAACGTGGAGCAGCACAGTTCGCGCCCGCACGGGCCGATCCCGCCCTGCACTCTGGCGGCGTCGCGGGCGGTGAGCTGACGCAACTCAACCCGGGCCGAGAGCGTCCGGCACAGATCGCGGACCAGCGCGCGGAAGTCGATGCGGGTCTCGGCGCTGAAATACACCGTGACCCGCTCGCCCGGCAGGACGTCGACCGCGACGGCCTTCATGGGCAGGTCGTGCTCGCGGATGAGGCGGCGGGCCGCGACCTTCGCCTGCGCGCGGCGGTGGCGATTGGCCGCGTCCCGCTCAATCTCGGCGGAACTGGCAAGACCCGCGAGGGTCGTCAACCCAGCGACCCCCTCGTCGCCCACCCGCTGCGACGCCCACACGCACTCCGCGACCTCGGGGCCTTCCTCGGTGGGGACCAGCACCTTGTCGCCGACCTTCGGCTGGTGGGGCCCCGGGTCGAAGTAGTACAGCCGGCCGTGGCGCTCGAAGCTGACGGCGCAGACCATCCCCACGGGGGAGAGGCTACGCCGGGGGCGCCCAGCCAGCCCGCCTCCTGCGTCCCCAAACGCCCGGCCGCCAACCGGATACGAGCAGTCAGTGCAGGTCGAGCATGAGGCTCTCGACCGCCAACAAGGGCGAGGCGTTGGCCCCGAGCGCCTCCCGGCACGCGAGCACCGCCTCGATCCGCCGCAAGGTCATGGCGGCCGACGACCGCTCGGACAGAAGGCGCGTCTGGGCCTGCTGGTCGGGGTGGATCAGCTCGGCACCGCCACCCAGCTGCTGGACGAGCACGTCCCGGTACCAGCCGGCGAGGTCGATCAGCGCCCGGTCCAAGGCGTCGAGCTGGGTGCGCTTGCCGCGCCGCTTCTGTGCGGTCTCCAGCTCCTTGACCGCGCCTGCCGCCCCCCGCGCCAGCAGCGCGCGGCCACCGCCGGACCGCGAGGACGCCCGCCCCGCCCCGGTACTCGACCGGGCCGACCCGCCGGACCGCGCGGGCGCAGGGCCGGAGGTCGCACCGGCCCCGTAAGCGGACCGCAGCGCCGCCATCTCATCCTGGTCGCGGGCGGCGGTGGCGGCCCGCGCCTCCTCCGCGGCGGCATCGACCAGATCAGCGGCAGCTGCCAGGCACTCCGCCGGGGAGCGCAGCCGCCCGGGCAGCTTGAGCACCTCGGCCCGGCGCCGCCTCGCCCCCTCGTCCGCGGCGAGCCAGCGGGCCCTCCCGACGTGGCCCTGAGCCGCCCGCCCGACGAAGGCCGCCACTGCCGGCTCGGCGCCTTCGCGCACCAAGAGAGCAGCCACCGAGGCAGCCCCGGGAACCCGCAGGCGCACGATCCGGCAGCGGGAGCGCACTGTCGGCAGCACGTCCTCGTCCGAGGGCGCGCACAGCACGAAGACCGTGTGGGCGGCCGGCTCCTCCAGCGCCTTCAGCAACGCGTTGCCCGCCTGTTCGGTGAGCCGGTCGGCGTCCTCGACGACCAGGATTCGGACGCGACCGACCGCGGGCGCCGATGCCGCGGCCCGGACGAGGTCGCGTGCGACGTCCACACCGATCGACAGACCCTCGGGGACGACACGGCGCACATCGGGATGCGTGCCTGCCAGCGTGGTCGTGCAGGAGTGACAGCGCCCACATCCCGGCGACTGGCTGTTCTCGCATTGGAGGGCCGCGGCGAAGGCCAGCGCGGCCACCGAGCGTCCGGAACCAGCGGGGCCGAGCAGCAGCCACGCATGGTTGTCCGGCCGCGCGGCGCCGGTGACACGGGCGGCTTCCGTCAGCTCACCGACCACGGCGTCCTGCCCCACCACCCGGTCCCACACGCTCACTGCGACCATCCGACCTGCTCGTCGCGCGGCCTCAGTTCCGGCGGCAGGGCACGCAGAACGGCGCTGCGAACCGCCTGTGCGACCTCGGCCTCTGCTGGGGACGCGTCGACATGCACGTAGCGCGACGGGTCATCGGCCATCTGCCGCAGGAACGCGCGGCGGACCCGCTCGTGGAACTCCAGCGCCTCCTCCTCCAGCCTGTCGGCCTTGCCCCGATTGCGCGCGCGCGCCAAGCCGGCGTCGACCGGCATGTCGAGTAGCAGAGTCAGATCCGGCACGAGGTCGTCGGTGGCCCATTCGCTGAGCCGGGCTACTTCGTCGCGGCCGAGTTCGCGGCCGCCACCCTGGTAGGCCAGCGAAGAATCAGCGTAACGGTCGCTGATGACGATGGCGCCGCGTTCCAGCGCGGGCCGAAGCACGCGGGTTACGTGCTCGGCGCGGTCCGCGGCATACAGGAGCGCCTCGGCGCGATCCGACCATTGGATTCCCGAGTCGAGCAGCAGCTCGCGGAGCCGTTTGCCGGCGGGCGTCCCGCCCGGCTCAGCGGTCACCACGATCTCGGTTCCGGAAGGCGCCAGCGCCCGGGCCAACCTGCGCGCCTGCGTGGACTTCCCGGCGCCCTCACCGCCCTCCAGCACGATGAAGAAACCGGTGTAGGGCCGGCCCATCGAGCGCAGCTTGCGGCCGCGCAGACTGGCCCACAACTCGGGGATGATCGGCACGCCCGGCCGATCGTCCATCTCCTTGAACGCGAGGTGGCCGACGACCACGGCGGTCAGCCCGCCGAGCAGCAGGACCACGGTCACCCCGTCGGCCCTGATACGCGCGCCGTTGCCGAGCTGGATCGAATGCGGGCCGATCAGACCCACAATGACCGGGGCGACGGCCAGCACCAGCAGCAGATCGACACGCACCAGGGACTGCACCAGCGCGAACGTGCGGCCGCGCACCTCGTCGGCGACCTGCAGGCCGAGCAGCGTGTAGCCGGTGACCCAGGCGATGCCGGCGAACACGCCGACGAGCAGCACCACGCTCAGGGCAATGTTCAGGTTGGGCAGGATGGCGACAACCATGAGGCACGCGCCGGCGCACATCACGGATATGCCGAACAGGCGGCGCCGGCTGTAAGAGCCGAGCAGCCGCGGGCCACCTGCCATGCCCAGGGCCATCCCGACGAAGATCGCGCCGAACAAGAGCCCGTAGCCCGCGTCCCCGGCGCCGACGTCGGCCGCGTACAGGCGGCCCAGCGCGACCACGGCACCGGCACCGGTGAAGCCCCCGAGGATGCCGACGACGAGCCCCCGCACGACGCGGTCGTGTCTGACGAAGACGAACCCTTCCTTGATCGAGACGAGCACGCCGGGAGGGGGCTCGTCGGGCTTTGCCCGTTTGGCCTTGCCGATGCCGGACAACGTAAAGATGGTCACGGCGGAGAACAGGAAGGTGCCCCCGTCGAAGTAGAGAGCCAGGTCGACCTGGTTGGTATGGAAGAACGGGATGCCGACGGCGAGCGCCCTCGACAGGATTGAGAGCAGGGCGAACAGTCCCGCGGCGACCGCGGCCGACCCGTACGTGCTGATGAGGCTGAGCGTGTTCGCCGCTTCGAGCCGTTCAGGCGGGACAAGGTTCGGGACGCTCGCTTCCTTCGCCGGGATCCAGAACAAGCTCAGGCACTCGATGAGAAACGAGGAAACGAGCAGCCACCAGAGCGTCCCGACGGCAGGGATCGAGACGAACAACGCGAAGCGCAGCAGGTCGGTCATGACCATCGTGCGCTTGCGGTCGAAGCGGTCCGCGACGGCCCCGGCGAGCGGCCCGAACACGACCGCCGGCAGCAGGCGCAGAGCGAGCACACCGCCGATGGCGTAGGCCTGCCCGCGGTAGCTGCCCCCGAGCTGCTGGGCCAACGCGGTTGTGGCCAGCAGGCCCAGCCAGTCGCCGAGACTCGACAGCGTCAGCGAGATCCACAGTCTTCGGAACGGCGCGATGCGCAGGACGCCGAGCAGATCCCCCGTTCCGGCCGCCATGGGCATGCCGGCCGCGGGCGTGGGGCTGTCGGGTACCGGGGTTGCCCGCTCGTCCTGCTCCCCGGTGAAGCCATCGGCAGTGGCGCCGGTCTGCCCGTCGGTGGGTACATCGGGAGCCGACGTCGCCGGGTTCGCCGGGTTGGCAGGGTTCGCCGGGTTGGCAGGGTTGGCAGGGTGGACGTGGCCACCAGCCGGGCCATCCGCAGGGACATCGGCGTGGCGCTGTGCTCGCTCAATGGCCGGGTCGATCGCTGGGCCGGTGAGTGAGCCCTCACCAGGCTCGACTTCCGGACCCCCTGGCTCCGCGGGTGGTCTCGCCACGGGTTCGGCGGCCACCGGTGCGGTCAATCCGGCGCGGGACCGCCGGGGCCGCAGCCGGGCGCCCCACCCAGACCGCGCGTCCTCCCCAGGCGGAGGCGGGCTGAGCTGGGCTATGACGGCTCCCCTGTCCGGGCCCGCGCGCCGGGGCAGGCAGACAAGACGTCCTTGCATGGTAGGCCCGGGAGGCGAATGCGGCAGGGAAGGCGCACGGCCCGGTGCTTCGATCACCGTTCGCGCTGCGGCCCTCTCCCGGGGACGAGCGGAATACGCCGGAAAGGGGCCGTCGCCTCGGCGGTGATCTGGTGGTAGTTGGCGGATATGCGGATATAAGGCGCACCGGCATCACGGTCACCCGGCATCACGGTCACCTCCCAGCCTGGCGCCGTTGCTCGTCGGATGGTTGGCGAGGAGCGGAATGTTCGGCCAATCTCCGGGGACATGCAGGAGCGCACCAGCCCAAGCGAATCCCTCACCCGACCCAGTCCCAGTGCCAGGCCTCGGAGTCAAGCCCGACGAAGCCGTATTTGCCGGCGTTCGCGCTCAGCCACCGGTGGGCCCGGGAAGTGAAGGCCATGCCACCGGGCTCACCCAGGTCGACGGCCTTGCCCCAGCCGTGGTTGCTCGTTCCGGGCAGGGCCGCCATGCTGCACTGTCCCGCGTCGCACCACCTCTTCCGGAGCACCGCCTGCTCCTGGTAAGTGCGGTAGCAACTGACTGTCCACAGCTGTACGCCTGCTCTCGCGGCGGCCTGCAGCATCGTGACCAGCGGGCGGGCCATCGAGCCGGAGACCCGGCAACGCGGGTTGATGTCGACGAGCATGCTCGCGGGCAGATGGCCGTTGGTCGCGCCCGTGACATAGGCGGGGTGGTTACCGGAAGGCAGGGTGCTCAGTCCGTAACGAGCGGGGATGCACGAGGTCAGTGCCGCGATGCCGACGAGGACGAGACCAAGGACCGATACGGCACGGCGCTTGGCCTGCCCCGGGGCGGGAGCACGCCCCAGAGCGTTCTGCCTGCTCCGGGCCTGAGGAATGGACTGCCGGGTCCGGGCGAGGGAATGCGGGGCCGCTCTGATCCGGTATCTGCGACTCCCCGGCTTGACTCCCGAGATCGGCGCGGCCGCAACCGTGTCTGCGTGCTGTGGGGGCCGGATCGGCTCCCCCATTTCTATCCACACTCTGCGTGGCGATGCTTTCACGATCCGTGATCGTAGCGCAGTGCCCGACGGCCCAAGCGACTCGCCGAAGCGCAACGGCAAATGGCCGTGGTCGAGAATCTGAAGGCCGTCCCCAGCTCGCAGAGGAGGTAACCGCCCGCGACGGCAGGTTGGCAGGGTCTAGCTGTCCGAACCCACGGCGGGGTCCGGCTGCGCGGCGTCGCCGTACCCAGCTCGGGACTCGCGACACGCACACCGCCCGGGGCCGTCTCGTCACGCGATGCCGGGCGACGACCCGCCGCAGCAGCGACTAGGGGTGGTACCCAGAGTAGCCGGCGCGCTCCGCCCGCTGGGGGGCCGTTCGGCACTCGGGAAGGCTGGAATCCTTGCCACCGTGGCGGCGCTGAGAGCGGCACTGGCCAGCGACACCGCGATCCCCGATGAGCGGTGCGATCGCAGCGGTCCTGAGCCGCTGACATGGTGAACAAGTCGGCGTTGTGTTCCGCCCGCGGGTGCCGGGCATCAGCGTCGTACGCGGTGGTCTGGAACAACCCGAAGATCCACGCACCGGAGCGGGAGAAGATCTGGGCCGCTTGCGAGGACCATTGTCAGCGGCTCGCCGCCTTCCTCGATGCGCGCGGTTTCCTACGCAGGGTGGAGCCGCTGTAGGCGCTTGCTCTCGTCGAGCCGCACCTGGAGCCCCGCCGGCCATCGCTCAGATGCGGGTCGGCGCTGGGCGTAGCCGCAGGTCGTGGTGTCGGGCCTCATTCGGGAGGTTGGCAGCCCCGTAACCTCAGGTTTCCGGGCAGCGCAGAGTCCCGCCCGTCGGGATAAGGCCCGGGGGGAGCACAGGTGAGCGAGACAGGGCGCGGCCGGCCGTTCACGCAGTACACGGCGTGGACGCCCGCGCTGCTGACGCCGATGCGGACGTTCCTGCGCACGGAGACCGGCGGTGCGGCGGTGCTCCTCGCCGCCGCGGTGGCGTCCCTGGTTTGGGTGAACGCCGCGCCGTCGTCGTATGACAGCGTGTGGCACACGGACCTGTCCATCCACGTGGGCGACGCCGGCATCGGCCAGGACCTGCGGGGATGGGTCAACAGCGGTCTGATGACGCTGTTCTTCTTCGTCGTCGGGCTGGAGGCACGGCGCGAGTTCGACGTGGGGGAGCTGCGGGAACGGCGACGGGTCACGCTGCCGCTGCTCGCCGGCGTGGCCGGCATGGCGGCGCCGGTCCTGATCTATCTGGCGATCAACGCCGGTCACGGCTCGTCCGGCGGCTGGGGCGCCGCGATGTCGACGGACACGGCGTTCGCGCTCGGGATCCTCGCGCTCGTCGGTCCGCGGCGGGCCGACCGGCTTCGCGTCTTCATGTTGACCGTGGTCGTCGTCGACGATTTCGTCGCCCTGCTTGTCATCGCCGTGGGCTACACCGACCACCTCGACCTGCCGCCGCTGCTCCTCGCGGTCGGATTGTTCGGGGCGGTGCTGGCCGTCCGCGCGGCCGGCGTCCGGACCGGCGTGCCGTTCGCGCTGCTCGGCGTGGCCACCTGGGTCGCGCTGTTCGAGTCCGGCGTCGATCCGGTGGTGGTCGGGCTCGCGATGGGGCTGGTGACGTTCGCCTATCCCGCCGCCCGCGAGGACCTGGAGCGGGCGACCGAGCGTTTCCGGCTGTTCCGCGAGCAACCGACATCCGAGCTCGCCCGACTGGCCCGCACGTCAGTGGGGGCCGCGGTGTCGCCGAACGAGCGGCTGCAACGGATGTACCACCCGTGGACCAGCTATGTGATCGTGCCGCTGTTCGCGCTCGCGAATGTCGGCATCCCGATCAGCGGCGACTCCCTGGCGCGCGCCGCCACGTCCCCGATCACCCTGGGGATCCTGGTCGGCTACGTCGCCGGCAAACCGCTCGGCATCGTCGGCACGTCCTGGCTCGTCAGCCGGCTCAGCGGGGGGCGGCTGCGCCCGCCCGTCGGCTGGGCAGCGGTTGCCGGCGTGGGCAGTGCCGCGGGGATCGGGTTCACGGTAGCGCTGCTGATCTCCTCGCTGGCGTTCGAGGGGGAGCAGCTGGCTGACGCGAAGGCGGGGGTGCTGGCCGCCGCGGGCGTCGCCTCACTCCTGTCCTGGCTGGTGTTCCGCGTCACGGACCTGTTGCCGCCCGTGCGGCGCGCCCGCGCGCTGCTGGGGACGTCGTTGACGCTGGTCGACCTCTCCGTCCCGGTCGACCCGGACAGCGACCACATCCGCGGACCGTACGACGCCCCGGTGACGCTCCTGGAGTACGGCGACCTCGAATGCCCGTTCTGCGGGCAGGCCGAGCCCGTCGTCCGCGAGCTGCTCGCCGGCCACGGCGACCTGCGGTACGTGTGGCGGCACCTGCCGCTGACCGACGTCCACCCGCGCGCGCAACTGGCGGCCGAGGCAACCGAGGCCGCCGCCGCGCAGGGGGCGTTCTGGGAGATGCACGACATGCTGCTGGCACACCAAGACGCACTGGCCCCGCCCGACCTGCTGCGCTACGCCGCACAGCTCGGCCTGAACGTCGAGCGCTTCCGCGCCCACCTGGGTGCTCACGCGGGCGGCGCCCGGGTCGCCGCCGACGTGGAGGGCGCCGACCTCAGCGGCGTCTCCGGCACCCCCACGTTCTTCGTCAATGGCCGGCGGCACCAAGGTGCCTACGACATCGAGACGCTGTCGGCGGCGGTACGGACGGCGAAGGCGCGCGTAGCCGTCGGGTCGTGACCGGATCCGCGCTCACCCCCGACCCGACCCGGGCGTAGCCGATTGACGCGCCGGTCAGCTGCGCCGGCTCCGGGGCAAACTCGTCGGCAGGGCCGCTTTATCGGTTTGAGGTGTCGCAGGCAATCATCTCATCGCGCCCAGCTCCCACGGCCACCGGGCCCACCAGATGACCATGCCCGGGAGACGAACGGTTTCTGCCGGGGTCGGCCCCGCTGACGGCGGTGGTTCCCCAGTCGGTGTCCAGCACGAGGACCCGCCCCCCTGGCCGGGTCACCCGGATCATCT
>JADGOW010000078.1 GCA_017882765.1 Frankiaceae bacterium | reverse complement strand
GGGCTTTGGGCCTTTGGCTTTGGGGCTTGTCGGGGCTCGCACCGTGCACCCTGCACCCGCTCCCTGCACCCGAACGCATGTTCTAAGGATAGGCCGCCCGTCCGACAGAAACCGGGCTGTGCACAGATCGCCTCCCGGCACTTTGACCGGCGACGTCATGCCACGCCTGACCCGCCCATGCGGCGCGACGTCAACCAGCGGCGCCCGGGCCTGGTCGGAGTTGGCTCGCGGCCGAACTTGCCCCGCGACGACAAGATCGTCTACCACGCGCTGCACGCCCTGGCGCGCCAGCCCGAGGTGGCGTACGGCGCTCGCGACGGTCCGCAAGCCGTCAGATCGGCGGCAAGCCCCGAGATTCGTCGTACCATCGGCCGCCCATCGCTGGTATTTTCGCGCGTCAACCAGCACTCCCAGCACCACTCCGCTCGGCCGACATTCAGCGACCGGGCCCGAGCCTCACCAGCGCAGCCAGCCAGCGGAGGCACGGTAGTGACCGCACGCGTCGACGAAGCGGCCGTGCGCGATCTCTACGCCCGCGTGCTGGATGCCTGGAACTGCCGCAGTGCGCAGGACTTCGCGGCGCTGTTCGCCGAGGATGGGTCAATGATCGGGCACGACGGTAGCCAGGCGGCCGGCCCGGAGATCCTTGACCACCTGACCGCGATCTTCGCTGATCACCCCACCGCCGCGTACGTCGCCAAGGTGCGCACCCTGCGGCCGCTCGGGCGAGGCGCCGTCGTACTCCGGGCCGGGGTCGGGATGGTGCCTCCGGGCCAGCGCACGCTGAATACAGCCGTCAACGCCGTGCAGACGCTCGTCGCCGAGGAGCATGCCGGCAGTTGGCGGATCGTGCTGTTCCAGAACACGCCGGCGCTGTACCACGGGCGCCCACAGCTGGCCGAGCGGCACACCGCCGAGCTGCAGGAGCTGCTGCCCGACAATGACCACACCGACTGAGCTCGATGGCAAGGTGTCCATCGGCCACAGCTGCATTCGCAAAAGGCGGCTCGCGGACGTCGCTGTGCACGCCGTGGCCGACGCCGTACGGGCCGTCGAGTTTGGTATTGGCGAGTTCTGTGGCGCGTGCCGCAGGGACGTGGCGCTGGAGCTGGGCCCGGCCGTGGCCGCCGATTGCCGCCTTGTTGACCGAAATGCCGGTCGCAACCGCCTGCTGGCGCACCGGGGCCAAGAGCCTCAGCGTTCGCGACATCCTGAACCGAGCCCGCGCACTACGTCACCCGCTGGCCACAGTCGGGGGCCAGCGGCGTCATCGCTGCGGACCCGGGCCCGATCGGCGCGGCATGGCGTCGATGCCTTCCTGCGCACGATCTGGGCTATGGCTTCGTCGACGCCCAGATCCCGGAGCTCTCGATCGGGGTGGTGCGGGAACGGCGGGGCCTGGGGGTCGGGTTTCGACTGCTCGGCGCAGTGATCACCCAGGCGCGCCGGGAGGAGCGGGTGGCGGTGAGCTTGAGTGTCGAGGCGGAAGACCCGGCCCGCCGCCTGTATCGACGGTTCGGCTTCGAGCCGGTCGGCGGAGTTGGTGGGTCGCCGACGCTGCCGACGTTGCTGCTGCTGGTGGTGAGGCCGGCGTGACCGCGGGTCCACAGCTGCGCGGGTCCTATGTCGTGCTCACCCCGGTCACGGCCGAGCACGTACCCGACTTGCGGCGAATCCTGCGTACGCCGGAGGTCTGGCGGCGCTGGGCTGACGAGGCCGCGTCCGCGGGGTGGCCCTTCGACGACCCGTCCGCCACCCGGTTCGCCGTCCTGCTCGATGGGCTGGTACGCGGCATGGTGCAGTACGCCGAGGAGGACGAGCCGGCCTACCGGCACGGGTCGATCGACATCTTTCTGGACCCCGCCGTCCACGGGCGTGGGGTCGGCCGCGACGCCGTGGGCACGCTGGCTAGCTACCTGGTGAAAGATCGACAGCACCACCGGCTGGTGATCGATCCGGCGGCGGACAACGAGCCGGCCATCCGGTGTTACGCCGCCGTCGGATTCCGCCCCGTAGGCATCATGCGCCGTTACGAGCGCGACGCCGACGGCACCGGTTGGCACGACGGTCTGCTGATGGACCTGCTCGCCGATGAGATCATGTAGCCTCACCGACGCTCTCGTCGCTGCCGGCCGCGGCCGGGTTGCCAGGACTGGATGCAGAGATGGTCACCGTCCGCGGCGACGCTGGTGAGGACCACTTCGGTCACGTCGATGCGGAAGCGGTGCGGCTGATCGACCCGGCTGGGATCGGAGACCCCACCGCCGTACCGGCCATCTTGCTGTCGCCCAGCAGGCCGCCGGGTGGTCCGCCGGGTTGTCCTCGGTCCGACAGTCCAACGCCAGCCGAGGATCGCAACGCAGGTCGAGCGCCTTGAGCGAACAGGGCATCCTGCCCAGGTAGAGGTTGCCGTCGGCGGCGAAGTCCACTTCAGTCCCGCTGCTGCGGGGCGACTCGTCCCGTCGCAGGGTCGCCAGGGCGGCGAGCTTGCGGACGGCAAAGGTACGCCGTACCTGATCGGAGAACTGTGGTCGGCCGCCACGACGTCGTGCCACGAAGACGTTGGAATCCGGAGGTTCATGGCGTCCGAGGATGGCCTCACGGTCCGACAAGTCGGGGGCGACCGGAGGCGGTGCGCCGCAGCTGGAGGTAGCAGTGATCGAGAGCGCCCTGGCCGACGAGCTGGCGGCCATTACGCTCGAGCAGAAGGAACTCCTGCAGCGCACCGGCGCGGGGTCGGTGGGCTGGGTCCCGCTGGCGGCCTATCGGACGCAGATCGCGGACGTGGTCGACGGCCACCCGATTCCGTGGCCCTGCGGGTTCGCCACCGCCGTCGGCCTTCGCCCTAGTCATAGCCGGGGCAGCGCGTCCCGCAGCGACCACACCGCCGCTTGGTCGCCTTCCGTGGCCGCGCCGATACCACAATGGCCTGCTCGACCTCGTCGAACTCGACGTCCTCCACGACGACCTTGACCAACCCGAGAAGCCCAGCCCATAGCGTTGCAGAACGCACGCCGTTCCCGTCTATGAGCCACCAATAGGCGCTGACCAGCCAGATCGCCAACGATCAGTCGCTCATGTGCCCGCGATCTTCGGAAGTCCGGACCGGCATCTCGCCACCTCGTCGAACTCGACCACGGGTTGCGGCACCGGGCACGTCACCCCAGCCATCCTTAGCAACATCAACAAGGCCCGACCAAGCAAGATCGCCCAGTTGGCTGCGGATCTGGGCCAGCACCCGTCCGCTCGCATGCGGGCAGATGCGCCGCGATCTGGTCAGCGCCCCGCTGACCCGGCCCCCGAGTCATGTTGCTAGTTCAAGTCCCCAGATCTTCTCCTCCTGGGCAGTGTCGCCGGCGCTCCGGAACTTCACGACTTTGCCCTCGCGGAACGTCAGCACGGCAGCCTGGTCCGACGACTGACCGTCAGTGGTGACGCGCGAAAGCACGATGACATGGTCGCCGTCGGCGACAAAGTGCTCCGCCTCGATCCGGAAGGACTTACCGACCAATCTGACGAAGAGCTGCCTGACTTCGTCCTTGCCGCGATAGGTGCCGCTGATCGTGCTGTTGCCCGGCACGATCAGCGCGATGTCGTCGGCCATGTGCTGCATCGCACCGTCGAGGTCGGCATTGGCAAACGCTTGGTACGCAGCTTGGGTCGTGGTCCTGTTCTCGGCTGCGGACATCGGTTTCTCCCCGGGTTGGCGTCGTTGACTTCTCAGCCGTTCAGCAGCGGACTGCCGGCGTCCAGTACCTGCTCGGCCTCCTGGTCGGCCCGCTGCTGCAGGTACTCGTGGATAGCGGTCGCCGCCTCGCGGCCCGCGCCCATGGCCAGGATCACCGTCGCGCCGCCGGTGACGATGTCGCCGCCGGCGTACACGCCCGCGCGGCTGGTGGCGCCCGTCTGCGGGTCGGCGACGATGCAGCCGTGGCCGTCGACGTCGAGGCCGTAGGTCGTCTGCGGGACGAGCGGGTTCGGGTTCGTGCCCAGGGCGATGACGACGACGTCGGCCGCCATCGTGAACTCCGAGCCGGGCACCGGAACCGGGCGGCGGCGGCCCGATTCGTCGGGCTCGCCGAGCTCGGTGCGGATGCACTCCAGGCCGCGGACCCAGCCGTTCTCGTCGCCGAGGAAGCGCTGCGGGAGGGTGAGCCAGTCGAAGATCACGCCCTCGTCGCGCGCCCGCTCGTAGTCCTCCGCTCGCGCCCCCTTCTCCTGCTCGGAGCGGCGGTAGACGATGTGGGCCTCCTCGGCGCCGAGGCGGATCGAGCAGCGCACCGCGTCCATCGCGGTGTCGCCGGCGCCGATCACCGCGGCCCGCCGCGGTGATCGAACGGGCGTGTCGTACGCGGGCGAGTACGCGCGCATCAGGTTGACGCGCGTGAGGAACTCGTTGGCCGAGTAGATGCCCTTGAGGTTCTCCCCGGGGATATTCATGAAGATCGGCGAGCCGGCGCCGGTGCCGACGAAGACCGCCGAGTAGCCGAACTCGTCGACGAGCTGGTCGATGGTGACCGTCTTACCGATGATCACGTCGCGGACGAACTCCACGCCGAGCGTCTTGAGGTGCTCGACGTCCTCGTCGACGATCTCCTTCGGCAGGCGGTACTGGGGGATCCCGTAGCGCAGGACGCCGCCGAACGCGTGCAGCGCTTCGAAGATCGTCACGGGATAGCCGAGCTGCGCGAGGTCGCTGGCCACCGTGAGGCCGGCCGGGCCCGAGCCGACGATGGCGATCTTCTGGTCGCGCCACACCTCGGGCGCGGCGGTCTGCTCGCCGTTGCCGTGCTGGCGCTCCCAGTCGGCGACGAAGCGCTCCAACCGGCCGATGCCGACCGGGTCCTGATGGGGGGCGAGCACGCAGCGCGACTCGCACTGGTGCTCGACCGGGCAGACGCGGCCGCAGATCGCGGGCAGCAGGTTGCGGCGGCGGATCGTGCGGGCGGCGCCCTCGAAGTCCCCCAGCGCGACGCGGCGCACGAACTCGCGGATCGGCACGTTGACCGGGCAGCCCTGCTCGCACACGGGGTCCTGGCAGTTGAGGCAGCGGTGCGCCTCGGCGATGGCGCGCTCCGCGGTGTAGCCCTCGGCGACCTCGTCCCAGTTCCGGCGGCGCTCCTGCGGGTCTCGGCACGGCATCGCGGTCTTATGCGGATACACGATCGGCATGGCGCTTACCTCCCCAGTCCTGCCAGCTCGCCGGCCAAGGTCTCTTGCTCTTTGTAGGTCATCAAGCGGGCGTCCGCCTCGTCGAAGTCCACCTGGTGGGCGTCGAAGAACGGGCCGTCCACGCAGGCGAAGAACGACTTGCCGCCGACGGTCACCCGGCAGCCGCCGCACATGCCCGTCCCGTCCACCATCAGCGGGTCGAGCGAGACCATGGCGGGCAGGCCGCGGCGCCGCGTCGTCGTCGCGACGGCGCGCATCATCGGCATCGGGCCCACAGCGAAGCAGTGCGTGAACCCGGCGCCGGCGTCCATCAGCTCCTCCAGGCGGCCGGTGACGAAGCCGCGGTAGCCCAGGGAGCCGTCGTTGGTGCACACGTGCACCTCGTCGCTCTCCGTCGCCAGCAGGTCGGCGAGGATCACCAGATCGCGGGTCCGGGCGCCGACGATGGAGGAGACCCGCACGCCGCGCGAGCGCAGCTCGCGGGCCAGCGGGAACACCGCGCCGGTGCCGAAGCCGCCGCCGATCAGCACCGCGTGGCCCTGGCTGGGCAGCGGCGCCGCCAGGCCGAGCGGGCCGGCGAAGTCGAGGAACACCTCGCCCACTCCCAGCGCGCCGACGAGCGCGGTGGTGCGCCCCACCTCCTGGATGACGATCGTGATCGTGCCCGCGGCTCGGCTGAAGTCGGTGATGCTGATCGGGATCCGCTCGCCGGTCTCGGTGACCCGCAGGATCACGAACTGGCCGGGCGCCGCGTTGCGCGCCACCAGCGGGGCGTGGACGACGAACAGCTTGGTGATGTCGGTCAGGTCGCGCTTGTCGATGATCCGTGCGGTGGTGTCCATGGTCACCTTAAAGGAGGGGGTGCTCGTCAAAGGAGGGGGTGCTCGTCCTTCGCCTTGAGTCGCTGCCAGCGGCGCTCCACCTCGGCCTCGATCAAGGCGAGCGTCTCGTCGTCGCCGGGCCGGCCGAGGTGCTTGGTCTTGCCCATCAGCTTCAGCCAGTCGGCGACCGGCACGCGCCGCCCGATCGGCTCCGGGTCGTAGGTGATGTGGGTTACGCCGCGCTCGATTTCGTACAGCGGGAAGAAGCAGGAGTCGACCGCGGCCTGGACGATCTCGACGCCGGCGCGGTCCTCGGTCTTCCAGTTCAGCGGACAGGAGATCAGCAGCTTGCCGTAGGCCGTGCCCTGATGCTTGGCGTACCACTGCGCCTTGGCGGCCTTCGCCAGGATGTCGTCGGGGTAGCCCTCGACGCCGGTGAAGACGTACGGGATGTTGGTCGCCGCCATGATCTGCGGGGTGTCCTTGTGGTGGAAGGCCTTGCCCAGCTCGGCCGGCCCCACATGGCTGGTCGAGGTCAGGTGGCCCAGCGGCGTCGAGTAGCTGAGCTGGCTGCCGGTGTTCATGTAGCCCTGGTTGTCGTACTCGACGACGATCATCCCGTGGTTGCGCAGCGCGGCCCCGATCGCGGCGCCCATTCCGATGTCCATGCCACCGTCGCCGGTGACCATCACGAACGTGATGTCCTCGCCGGCGGGCAGCTCGCCGCGGCGCACCCGCTCGTGGAACATCTCGACGAGCCCGCTCAGCGCGGCGGCGCCGTTCTGGAACAGGTTGTGCACGTAGCTGATGCGGTGCGAGGTGTAGGGGTAGCCGGTGGTGACGACCATCGCGCAGCCGGTCTGGTAGAGCACGACGACGTCGCCCTCGATGCCGCGCAGGAACTGGTCGAGCGCCGGGAAGACGCCGCAGCCGGGGCACGCGCCGTGGCCGGGCAGGAGTCGCTTCGGCTTCGCCGCGAGCTGCCAGTAGGGCGGCGCCTCGACCTCGAGCCGGCCGTTGGGGCCCGGCTGCACCTGGAGCAGCCCGGTCGTCATCTCCTCGCGGGTGAGCGGCGGCGCGCCGCGGTGCGGCCGCGGCGTCGCGGGATCGCCTGGCTCCACGCCGTAGTAGTCGAACGGCACCTCCACCGCGCCGCGCTCGGCGGCCGCCAGCGCGAGCCGGAAGAACGCCTCGGCGTCCTCGGCGTAGAAGTCGCGCCCGCCGAGGCCGTAGACGCGGCTCAGGCACAGGGTGCGGTTCTCCGGGTCATCCTGGAGCGCGGACTTCACCTCGTGCGAGAGGTTGGCGCCATGCGCGCCGTAGGAGCAGGAGCGCTCGCCGAGCACGACGGCCCGCACGCCGCGCAGCGCCGCGCGGATCGCGGCCGCGGGAAACGGGCGGATCACGTTGGGGCTGACGACGCCGGCGCGGACGCCCTCGGTGCGCAGCCGGTCGGCCACGTCCTTCGCGGTCTCCGCGGCCGAGTTGAGCAGGAAGACCGCGACCTCGGCGTCGTCCATCCGGTACAGGTCGACGGGGTCGTAGCGCCGGCCGCTCAACGCCGCGTACTCGGCGAAGACCTCGGGGAGCGCGGCCGCCGCGGCGTCCATCGCCCGCTCGAGCTGGTACTTGTTGTTGATCAGGTCGGGGTCGTTCATGTACGCCCCGATCGTCACCGGGTGCCGCGGGTCGAGCGCCGTCACCGTCTCCGGCACGGGGCCGAGCCAGTCCTGCACGGTGGCGTCGTCGGCGAAGCTCGAGACCCGGCGCTTCTGGTGGCTGGTGAAGAAACCGTCGAAGGCCATGATCGCGGGCAGCCGCACGTCGGCCCGCTCGGCGACGCGCAGCGCGATCAGGTTCAGGTCGTAGACGGCCTGCGGGTCGCGCGCCATGAAGATCAGCCAGCCGGTGTTCAGCGCGTAGTAGACGTCGGAGTGGTCGCCGCGGATGTTCAGCGGCCCGCTCACGGCGCGGGTCGCGAGGTCGAGCAGCATCGGGTAGCGCGTCCCCGACTGCACCGGCAGCTGCTCCAGCGAGTACAGCAGCCCCTGGGAGCTGGTCGCGTTGAAGACCCGGCCGCCGCCGGTCGCGGCGCCGTAGCAGATGCCGGCGGCGCCGTGCTCGCCGTCGGCCGGCACCATCACGATGTCGTGCTCGCCGGCGGCCTTCATCTCGTCCAGCAGCTCGGCGATCTCCGTCGAGGGCGTGATCGGGTAGTAGCCCATCAGGTGGAAGTCGATCTGCTTCGCGGACAGCGCGGCCATCTCGTTGCCGGTGCGGAACCCGACAACCTGCGCGGCGTGGCCGGCCCTCGGCCGCGGCGGTGCGATGGTCATCAGACGGTCTCCCTCTCGGGCTCGAGCCACGGGAAGAGCGGGACGCGATTCTCCTCGGCCCAGCCGTCCTCCTCGCGGAGCTCGGTGAGCGAGCCGGTCGGGCACGCGTCGATGCACTTCAGACAGCCCTTGCAGTAGTGGTAGTCGATGCCGTGTAGCCGCACGGCGGGCTCGCCCTCGCCGTCATCGGACCACACGAAGCACAGATCGGGGCAGACGATGTCGCAGATCCCGCAGTGCACGCACGAGTCGGGGTCATAGGCGGGCAGGAAGCCCTGCCGCGACGTGCTCAGGTTCTTGACGACGCTGTTGCCCGAGTCGAGGATGACGCCGCCGATCGGCGCGTCGAGGTACCCGAACGCGGGCGCGGCCCGCTGCACCGGCCGGCCGGGGCCGCCGGGCGCGGGCGGCCAAGTCATGCGCCGCAGCTCGCGGTAGCCGCGGTCGAACGTGCGGAGGTTCGCCTCGACCAGGTGCGCGTAGCGGACGGAGAGCGTCTGGCGGAGAGTCTCCTTCACCACGTCGGGGTCGACGAACGGGCAGCTGCGGGCGACCGCGCCGAGCATCGCGGTGTTCACGCGCGTCTTCTCCTCGAGCGCGATGCCGAGCGCGTCGAGCACCGCCACCGTGCCGGAGCGCAGGCCGAGCGCCGCCCGGATCTCCTCGGGGGTCGAGCGCGTGTTCACGATCAGCGTGCCGGTTGCGCTCAGGCCGGCGGCCACGTCGAACGAGCGGGCCAGCGCCTCGTGGAAGACCGCGACCACCTGCGGGCTCTCGATCGGACTGCTCGTGCGGACCTCGCGGTCTGTTGCGCAGAAGCGCACGAACGACTTCACCGGCGTGCCCTTCTTCTCTGAGCCGTACGAGGAGAAGTGCGCGCCGTTGAGGCCCTGGCGCAGGACG
Source organism: Frankiaceae bacterium (assembly GCA_017882765.1). Classification (GTDB taxonomy): domain Bacteria; phylum Actinomycetota; class Actinomycetes; order Frankiales; family Frankiaceae; genus JADGOW01. The sequence goes on along the minus strand of JADGOW010000078.1, from coordinate 3,670 downwards.
CCGGCCTCGGCCAGGATCTGCCCGGCGAGGTGGGCGCCGAGCCCGCCGATCGACTCGAAGCGGATGCCGAAGAAGCCGTCGTCGTCGGCGCCGGGGAGCAGATCCGCCCCGGTGCCCGCTGGACTGGCCGCCGCCAACGCTGACATTGCACCCCTCCGTGATCCGTTTACTGGCTGGTCCATAGCTTCGTTCGGTCCCGCTCCCTCTCTCACCTGGCAGACACTTCAAAGTTGCGCCGCGGCAACGATGCTGCCAAGGGCCGAAAGTACTGGCCCAGGGGGGCTGGGGGACCATAGAAGTCGGCGCACTGGTAGGCCAACCCGGGGCGGCAGGCGCGCTGGATGTCACCCGATCACCGTCTGCGGATCGCCGCGCCCGCGTTGCTGGCTGGTGCAGCGGACCGTGGGGACCACGGGCTTGTCGGTGTCGGGGCTGGTCGGGCCGGCCGCGGTGACGGTGGGCCCGGCATCGTCACTCGCCTGTGCTGGTGGTTCCGGCGTGGCCGCCGACACCACCGCTGGCATCGGCCCAGCGGTCTCCGGCACCGCGGGCCTTCGTCAAAGTCAGCCACGGCAGAGATCTACCAGCAGAGATCTACCAGTAGCCGGGCGCCAACGTAGTCGACACGCAATCGCCCATCCCAACGCCATGATCACTCAACTTTGACGCAGCCCTGTGGGCCGTGCTGGGGTGCCAGCGGGATGGCGAGGATAGACCGCGCTCCAGTCGGCGCGAGCGCGGCGATGCCGTCGTCGGTGGTGGGGTGCGCATGCCGGGTGCCGACGCGCACCAGAGCGCCCGGGGTGGGTGAGGCGCAGCCGCGCCTCGAGCGCCGCGGCCAGTTCGCCGGTGATCCGCACCAGCGGCGACCACCCCACCTGGTGGTACCGGCGGCGCAGGTCGGTCACCTCGTGGGGCGCCGGCTCGCGCGCCAAGACGCCGACGAGGAATGGCCCGAGGTCGTGGTCGCCCTCGGGCGATCCGAAGGTGAGCAGGAGAACGGCGGGCGCGGCTTGGTCAGACGCTCGCTCCGACGAGGGTACGCACACAAGCGGGGTCCTCGCCGAGCGGATCTCCCGTGGTCGCATGGGCCCGGGCGCGCGAGCCGCCGCACAGGTCGGCGTACTCGCAGGTGCCACACAATCCGGCGAATCGCGCGTCGCGGATTTCGCGCAGCAGGGGATGCTCACGGTAGATGGCGATGAGGCCGCGATCGCGCACGTTGCCGAGCGTGATCGGCAGGAATCCCGACGGATACACGGCCCCGTCGGCGGCCACGAAGACGATGCCCTTGCCGTCACGCGTCGCCACCGTGGGTGCCTTCACCGGCTTCTCGGGCTGTCCCAGCAGCGCGTCGAGCTGCGACTTGAGCCGCAGGTACAAGCCGCCGACGTCGAAGGTGCGATAGGTCACGGTTGCGCTGGCGCGCTTGCGTTCGGTGGCGACGCGGCGGAAGAACGGCGCTTCCACGGTGCGCACCGTGAAACCGTAGCGCGCCGCGTCGACTAGGAAATGACACACATCCTCGTTCTCGGCGGCGTCGAGCGCCCCGACGCCGATGCCGCGCCCGGTGTTTATGAGGAAGAACACCTCCCAGATGTCAACCCGCTCGTCGCGGAGCAGCCTCACCACGCCGGGCAGTTCGTGCACGTTGTTCTGCATAACGGTGGTGTTGATCTGCACCGTGAAACCGTGCGCCTTGAGCAGCCGGATGGCCTCCATCGTGTCGGAGAAGTGGCCCTCCACACCGCGGATGCTCTCGTGCGTCCCCGCGCTCGCCCCGTCCAGGCTGAGTGAGGCCGTCTTCACGCCCACGGCGCGGAGCCGGGCGAGGATCTCGGGGGTGAGTCGCGCGGTCACCGAGGGGGCGATCGCCACCGGCACCGAGCGCGCCTGCGCGTGGGCGGCCAGGTCGACGATATCGGGGCGCATCAGGCAGTCGCCGCCGGTCAGGATGAGGACGGGCCGGGGACGCTCGAGTGCCGCCAGTTCGTCGATGAGCGCGCGGCCCTCCGCGGTGCTCAGCTCACCAGGCCCCGGCGAGCGCTGCGCGTCGGCACGGCAGTGATAGCAGGCGAGCAGGCATGCCTTGGTCGTCTCCCAGAAGACCAGCAGGGGGCGGTCGTCGAACTGGCGGGGTCGGTCGTTGCTCATGCGCTCTCCGCCATCTTCGTCGCCTCTTGGAGTTGTTCGAGCACCGACGTGGCCGCGCTCCTGCCGTGCTCGATGCAGGCGTGGATGCCGGTGCCGTCGTAGCCCGCCCCGGCGAGCACGATGGAGCTCGGCAGCGTCTCGCGCACCGCCTCCACCAGCCGGCCGTGGCCCGGCCGGAACTGTGGCATGGAGTGGGTCCAGCGCACCACGCGTGCCTGGACCGCGCCGCCGCGGATGCCCGCCAAGCGGCGGAGTTCGCCGTCGACCCGGTCGATCAGCTCGGCGTCGTCGAGGGCCGCGGCGCGCGCGTCGCCGGAGCGGCCCGTGGAACAGCGCGCGATCACGTGCTCGCCGGTGCCCAGATGGGGCCACTTCGCCGACACCCAGGTGCACGCGGTGAGCAAGGTGCGCTCCTGTGGCGACACGATGAAGCCACTCGACTGCGGCACCTCGTCGAACGAGTTGCGGCCGTAAGTGAGCAGCACGATGCCCACCGAGGTGGACTCGATGCACCCGAGGTTGTGAGCGACGGTGTCGCGCACGTGGTCGAGCAGTGCGGCCGCGTCGCGGGGCGGTGCGCAGACGATCAGCGCGCGCGCGTGCACCGACGTGCGCCGCCCCACCACCTCCCAGCCGTGCCGGTGGGGAAGCACGCCGACGACGGCATCATCGGTGCGCAGCCGGACATCCGGCATGGCCGCGACAAGCCCGTCGACGAGCCGCGACATGCCGCCGCGGAGGGTGAGGAAGCGCGGCGGTGGCCCGGCCGTCTTGGTGGCGCGCGCACCGCGCACCAGTCCGCGTCCGGTGGCCAGTGCGGCGAGCAGCTGGGGAGCGCACATGCGCGCACTCATCGCGTCGATGTCGGCGCAGTGGATGCCGCCGAGGAGAGGCTGCACGATGCGGTCGGCGGTGGCGTCGCCGAGGCGCCGGCGCACCAGCGAGCCCACGCTGACATCGCGGTCCGGCGCGTGCGACGGCGCCACCACGTCGAGCGCGGCGCGGAGCAGGCCGTGCCAGGGCAGCATGCCGGAGCGCGCCACCGACAGTGGCCGGGTGGCCAGACCGCCCATGATCCCCGGCGGGATGCGCCGGAGCCGGCCGTCGTAGACGATGCCGGGGGCGCCGCCGCACGGCGACACCAGGTCGGTGTCGAGCCCGAGTTGCTCACACAGGGTGGTGACCGCGTCGCCCCGGACCACGAAGCCGTCGGGCCCGGTGTCGATGCGCTGGCCCGCAAAGTCGATGGTGCGGAGCTTGCCCCCCACCGCCGGGGCTCCCTCGAACACGGTGATGCGCAGGGTGGGGTCGCCGGCGCGCAGGGCGTGGGCGGCTCCCAGCCCGGTGATGCCTCCCCCCACGATGGCGACGTCGACGCTCGAGGTCTCGTGGCCAGCCTCGACCGGCCGGCCGAGAAGGTCGTGACGTATGCGAAGGTCCTCGTCAACCATTAGTCCGGAACCATACGATACGTTTCAGGCTAATCGTGCTGCGGCAGCCGTCCCGGCACACCCGG
>JADGOW010000234.1 GCA_017882765.1 Frankiaceae bacterium | reverse complement strand
CGCATCGACTACCGTCGAACACAACAACGAGCCGCGACATGAAACCAAGATCACTGGTGGCTGGGTATTCCCACCCGGACTTTCTCACGAACTCAGATAGACCTCAACGTGCTCAGCAAGGACATCAGCCAGGCCCGACTACTTACCGGAATGCGTTCATGGTCCGATGTGCTCATGCACCGTCCACGACCTAAACGTCGTGGCATCGGGTTGGTGTTGATTGTTGTGGGCGGTCTGAGCTATGTGGCTGTGCAGTGGCTGTCTGATCGAGCCACTTATGCTCTTGTGCTTGCTTCTCATTCCGAAGCAGCGGTTCCACGAGCCCACGCCGAACTTTCGGGCCCGGCGCCCAGTTCCGAAGGTGAGCGAATGGCGGGCCGGTCCCGGGAAGGTCGGTAGAGCCCCTTGATCGTCGTCGTCGGAAGCGCGCCTACAGGAGCGGAGGCACGGTCGGCGTGGCAGGAACGACGAGGACCGTGGGACCAGGGCGGACGAACGCGTCGGCGAGCGCCCGACCGACGGCGTCCTCGGTCTCCGCCTTCACGCCGTGGCAGCCGTACCCGTTCGCAATCGAGACGATGTCGAGCGCCGGGATGTCGAGACCTGGGACGCCCGGGGTCTGCTCGAGCACCGCGAACGACTTCAGGATCGCGTACTCGCCGTTGGCAGGTACGACGACCACGAGCGGGAGCTGCTGCTGAGCGGCGGTCCACAGCGCCTGGATCGAGTACTGCAGTGACCCGTCGCCGATGACGGCGAGGACGGGCCGGTTGCGTCCGCTGACCCGCTCGGCGAGGGCGATGCCGACGGCGGCCGGGAGGTTCCAGCCGAGGCTGCCCGACGCGAACGTGTAGAACGAGTCAGGCAGCTCCACCGGCCACGCGGCGTGCAGCTCCGCCAGGTTCGACGGTGACTCCTCGACCAGCACCGTGTCGGCCGGCGCCGCCTTGCGCAGGATCTGGAACAGCCGCAACGGAGACAGTGTGCCGTCCGGGGCAGCTGAGTCGGCCGCCTTCGCGACCGGATGCGGCGCCATGCGGTGCGGCTGGGGCGTGCCCGTCACGGCCCGACCTGGTCGCGCCATGACCTGCGCAGTGAGCGCCTCAAGTGTGAGGATCGCGTCGCCGAGCAGGCTGTCGCCCACTGGCGCCTTCGCAGTCTCGGCCGGGTCGTCGGAGACGTGGAGCAGCCGGAGGCCAACGGGGAGGTAGTCGCCCGCGACGTAGGGGTAGTAGCGGAATACGGGTGCGCCGATGACGATCGCGAGGTCGTGTCCCGCGAGCCTCTGCGACAAGGGCCCGATCGCGAAGGGGAGGCCGCCTGCGTAGAGCGGGTGATTCTCCGGGAAGGGCGGTCGCTCCGATGCCGGAGCGGCCCAGACCTTGGCGCCGAGCTTCTCAGCGAGCGCGACCGCCTGGTCCCAGCCCTGGCCGCGGGCGATCGCGGCGCCGTAGACCAGTGCGGGGTTGGTCGCGTTCGAGAGCGTCTTCGCGAACTCCGCGAGCCGCTCAGGGTCGGGCGCGATGCGCGTCGCGATCGAGCGGACGACGGGCACGCCGTCCGCCGGCTGGTCCCAGTCGTCGAGCGGGATCGACAGGAACACGGGACCCTGCGGGGGCTGCAGCGCGATGGCGACCGCGCGCATGAACGCGGCAGGAACGTCGCCCGCGCGCACGGGCTCGTAGCTCCACTTGACCCAGGGACGGGGTAGCACTGTCGGCTCGATGTTGGTTAGCCATGGCTCCATCAAGAGCATGTCGCGTGTCTGGTTGCCGGCCGTGACGATCAGCGGGGTCCTGTTCATCGACGCGGTGAGGATGTTCGACATCGCGTTGCTCAGGCCCGCTGACGTGTGCACGTTGACGATCGCCGGGACGCGGTTCGCCTGTGCGAAGCCGTCGGCGGCGCCGACGGCCGACGACTCCGCCAGTGTCTGGATGTAGGTGAAGTCCGACGGGAATTCCTTGAGGAACGTCTCCTCCGTGGATCCCGGGTTCCCGAAGACCGTCGTGAACCCCAGCTCCCGAAGCAGCTGGAACGTCGCCTCCCGGACCGTGACGGGCATGGTCATCCACCCCTCAGCTCGCCCTCCCCCGGCGGTGCCAGCGGATGATCCGAGTCTGCCAAACCGGTCCACCGGTCGCCGGGCGACGTCGACAGAATGTGACCGAGGAGACGCGCGGTCGTGTCTGGGCACCGTCTGAGCGCTCCCTGTCTTTCGTTCGCATCTAAGAGGTCCAGGGCTCGATTCCCCGCAGTTCCACCATTTCGGCCGCGGCTAACCCTTGGGCATGCGCGATGCGTCCTCGCAGGTCGGAAATAGCCATTCAAACGGCACCCCTCGGGGTGCCGTTTCGCGTCCTCCGACGTCGCGTCGCTCGCCCAGGGCAGCCTTCGCCATGTCGAGTCGTGCCTGCGTAAGGTGGAACGGCTCAAAGATTATAGTCGCCCTAAGATTCAGGTAGACTCAATCCATGGCACCTCTCCGTCTCCGACGTCGCCCGGGCTGCCGAGGTTTCCGAGCAAACCATTTACAATCGACCGCGCCGATGAGATCCGTTCGCAGTTGGTGCGTCTCGTCGCCGAGCGGCCCGTCGAGCAAAGCCCCGCCGAGGCCCTGCGCCCTGCTGCACACCAGTACGGCGAGCGAGTGCGGCGCACGTCGCACGAGCCCGCCGGGTAGATGCGGTGTAGACCCACTGTCCGGTGTCCGGATCCATGTGCCGCTGTTTGTATGTCTTGCGGCGGATCCGTACTCGTCGCGTTCGTACCGGATGGTCTGCATGAGCAGCTGCTGCTGCTCATCGACCCAGTCGTCGCTGCGGACTTGGACCCATTCGGTGGTCACCGGCTCCGGGCCGGGTAGGAGCCGTTTGGCAACGGCCCGAGCCGGTTCCCCGCGGGGGCAGCGCTCGGTCGCCGCGGGGATGAGCGTCGCGACCCGCCGGATGGTTGCGGTCGGTCCATCAGCCACGGTGCGCGCAACCGTCGTGACTGGCTCCGGTCCTGGGATCAGTCGGCCAACAGGCCAACCACTGCCACAGGACAGTGACATACCGCACCGGCCACACCGTCACGGGTGATCCTGCCCGACGGAAGCCCCCAACAACCTCCCGGAAACCGGCACGCCTCGTCGGGCCGGGGCGAGGCCCGTTAGCTTTAGACTCCGGGCATGATTCGCTCGAAGGCGGAGTATGCCGCCTACCTAGAGGCGGACCGCGTCGCTCTCGAGCGCCGCCGCACACTCTCTGCCCTTCTCATGGATGACGTATGGAAGTTTCAGAGGAGTCTTCGGAGGCTGGAGTATCTTATCAACTGCGACGGCAACGCATTCCTCATTCTGATCGTTAAGGCATATTTGTCTCGGCTTGGTGCCCGGCTGGGGTTCAGCATCCCGCCCAACGTATTTGGTCCGGGCCTGTCGATAGCGCATTACGGGACGATCGTCGTCAACCAGGGGGCTCGAGTCGGCGCGAACTGCCGCATTCACGCCGGCGTGAACGTCGGTACTGCGGCTGGTCACAGCGACGCCGCTCCTACCGTAGGGGACAACTGCTACATCGCGCCGGGTGCCAAGGTCTTCGGTGCGATCACAATCGGACCGGGAACTGTTATTGGCGCCAACGCGGTGGTTAACAAGAGCTTCCCTCAAGGAGGCGTGACGCTTGGCGGGATCCCTGCGCGCGTCATCTCTGAGAAAGGGTCTAAGAACCTCCTCCCTGGCATGGGTGCAAACTGACTGCGATTTCAACTCCTCAGGTAGTCGCCGACCATCTGGGCCAATCAGGCGGTCATCGCGTCTCTCGGCACGGCCATGGCCGTGCCGACAGCGCAAGCCTTTTCTCGTTGATCTCGGCGTCGCCGAAAGTGGTGGCAGGGCTGGCGTGGCGCATCAGCTGGGCAACCTCGTCAAGAATGGCCCCGGCGTT
>JADGOW010000233.1 GCA_017882765.1 Frankiaceae bacterium | reverse complement strand
CAGCGCGGCCCAGCCGCCCGACCCGGAGGTTCTCGTCGACGCCGCCGAGGTGTTCCAACTGCTCGGCACGCCCGGCCGGCTGCACCTGCTGTGGCTGCTGGCCGACGACGAGGTCGACGTCACCACGCTGGCCCGCGCGGTCGGCGGCACCACCGCCGCCATCAGCCAGCACCTGGCCAAACTGCGCCTGGCCGGCTGGGTCGACGCCCGCCGCGACGGACGCCGGGTGCTCTACCGGGCCACCGACCCGCACATCATCACCCTCGTCCACCAGGCCGTCGACCACGTCCTGGACCAGCGCGCCGCCGCCGACCAAGCCCGCCGACGCCGTGGGAGCCCGCAGGTCCGGGCCATTCCCGTCAAACACTGATCGAGGCTGCTGGCCGGCCGCCGACCGTCGCCACGGGAGCGGCGTGCACGTTCGGTGGGCACCGGTCGCGGCTCGGGAAGGGATCGAGGAGTCGATGGACATCAGCCTTATCCACGATCAGGGGTTGGCCCGGTACACCCTGGAGCAGCTACCGGCCCTTCTCGACGGCGGAAGGGGGCTCGTGTGGGTGGACATGCCCGTATGCGACGAGCAGGCCGCCCACGTGCTCTCGGAGGTGTTCGGATTCCACCCGCGGGCGGTGCAGACCTGCGTCGAGCGAAACCACGTGCCCCGGGCCCACGTCTACACCGATCACGTGTTCGTCGTCCTGCACGCGCCTGAGGAGGGCCAGGGCGGACACGTGCACTACGTCGAGCTCGACCAGTTCATCGGCCGGGGATACCTCGTCACGGTGCACGGGCCGCTGGCCTCCTCGGTGCCCCTCGACACGGCACTGCGGGAAACGCGCGCGGTGTTGCAGCGCATCCAGGCGGGGCGGCTGCGGCCCACCTCCGCATTCCATCTGTCGCACGCGATCGTCAGCACGGTGATCCGACACGAGGAGGATTTCGTGGCGCGCCGCGCCCGGGAGGTGGGGCTGCTCGAGCAGCGGGTGATGGCGGGCGGTATCGGCGACCCGGAACAGCTGCTCGAGGAGCTGTTCCGCGCCCGGCACGAGCTGCTGGCGGTGCGCACGATGGCCGCGCAGAGCAGGGAGATCTACGGTCGGCTGACGACGTCGGCGCACACCGCCGAGCGGGAGGACCACCGGCGGCTGGAGGACGTCAGGGACCAGTACAACCACCTCCGGCGCGTCGCCGACGGCCAGCGGGAGTTCCTCCAGGGGGTCATCGACTGCTACCGGGCGCGGACCGAGACGAAGATGATGATCGCCGCGGAGCGGCTGGCGGTCATCGCGGCCGTCACGTTGCCCGTCACCGCCATCTCCTCGGTTCTCGGGATGAACGTCATCGTCAACTCCGACACCGACTTCGTGCTGGCCCCCATCCTGATCCTGGTGATGGCGGCCATCTCCGGCGTGCTGCTCCTGTGGACGAAGCGACGGGGATGGTGGTAGGTGGTCCGCCAGTCGGCGCCGGACCGGCGCCCTGCGGCCGGCGGCCGAGGATGCTGGAGCCGTCGCGCTACCGGCGGCCGCTTGCGCGTTTGCGGACGCGCCGCCCCGTCACCGCGTCGGGCAGGATGCGCACCCACTGGGGCCGCTCGGCGGCGTCCGCCCACGGCCGCAGTGACAGCGCGTCGAGCCGGCGCAGCTGATCGCTGTCCGTGACCTGCTCGGCGCGACCGTGGACGACCACACTCCAGCCGTCCTCGATGACGGCGTCCCAGCCGTCCACCTCGAAGGCCACGACCGACGCCTGCGTGGCGGCGGTGAGCTTGGACCCCGTCGCCGTCCGGAACACGATCGTGGTGGCATCCAGGGTGTGGTTGACCGGCATGATCTCGATCTCACCGGCCATGGCGAAGGCCACCCGCCCGACGGGCGTCGCGCCGATCAGCCGGATGCACTCGTCGAAGGGCAGGACAGCCAGGCCGGCATGGTCCACGGGAAGCGAGCTCATGCATCCTCCGTCACAGATCGACCGCGACGTATTTTGTCGCCAGGTACTCCTCGATACCCTCAAATCCTCCCTCGCGCCCGAAGCCGGACTGCTTCACCCCGCCGAACGGCGCGGCCGGATTCGACACCAGCCCCTTGTTGAGGCCCACCATCCCGCTCTGCAATCCCTCGACGACGCGCAGGGCGCGCTTCACGTCCCTGGTGAACACGTAGGCGACGAGCCCGAACTCGCTGTCGTTGGCCGCGGCGAGCGCCTCCTCGTCGGAGGAGAACGGTGCGACCGGCGCGACCGGACCGAAGATCTCCTCCCGCAGCAGGCGGGTGCCGGGCCGCACCCCGGACAGCACTGTCGGCGGGTAGAACCAGCCGCGTCCGGGCGGCACGACGCCGCCCAACTCGATGCTCGCACCACGATCGACGGCGTCACCGACGAGTTCGGCCACCTTCGATCGTTGGTCGGCGTCGATGAGCGGGCCGACGTCCACGCCCTCCTCGGTTCCCCGGCCCGTCCGCAGCCGGCCCATCCGGTCGGTGAGCCGGCGGGCGAACTCGCCGGCCACCGATTCGTGCACGTGGAATCGGTTGGCCGCGACGCACGACTGGCCCATGTTGCGCATCTTCGCGATCAGGGCCTGCTCCACAGCGGCGTCCAGGTCGGCGTCGCCGAAGACGAGGTACGGGGCGTTGCCGCCCAGTTCCATGGACAGCCTGAGGAGATTGCCGGACGCCTGCTCCATGAGCAGCCTGCCGACCTCGGTGGACCCGGTGAACGACAGCTTGCGGAGGCGCTGGTCGGCGAGCAGCGGCGCCACGATGCTGCCGGATTTCGACGAGACGATGAGGTTGAGGACGCCGTCGGGCAGGCCGGCCTCGGTCAGGATGCCGGCGAGCGCCAGCATGGACAGCGGCGTCTGCTTGGCGGGCTTGACGACCATCGTGCACCCGGCGGCGACGGCCGGCCCGATCTTGCGGGTACCCATGGCGGCCGGGAAGTTCCACGGCGTGATGAGCAGGCAGGGGCCGACCGGCTGCTTCATGGTGAGCAGCCGGCCCGCCCCACTCGGCTCGTTCGACCAGCGCCCCGAGATTCTGACGGCCTCCTCCGAGAACCAGCGGAGGAACTCCGCCGCGTAGGTGATCTCGGCACGCGATTCCCCGATGTTCTTGCCCATCTCGAGCGTCATGAGCAACGCGAGTTCTTCCCGCCGGTCGATCATGGCGTCGAAGGCCCGGCGCAGGATCTCCCCGCGTTCCCGCGGCGCTGTGGACGCCCAGGCGCCCTGGGCGGCGGCCGCGGCGTCGAGAGCTGCCAGCGCGTCCCCCGCGGAGGCGTCGGCTACTTCGCAGAGCACCTCACCCGTAGATGGATCTTCGACCGGGAGTCGGCCGGCCGAGCCATCGCGCCACCCACCGCCGATGAGCAGCTGGGTCGGCGTCGCGTTCAGAATTCCGCGTTCGTCCATGTCTCCTCCAACACGAGCCCATCTCGGGTGGGTATGCCCATGCTCGACATTCGATTCTCGTGGAGGAAGCATGCCGAACTGCTTACAGGGGGCCGCCGGCGCGTGGGTTCCTGCGCGCCAGCCGGGTCCCGCCGGTGCGGACCGGGCCGGATGAACGGGAGGCGGCCCCAGCTCTACCGTTGGCGCATGGCCCGGGAAGGCGAGGACGCCGACGGCCTCGGCCGTGACGAGGCCGGCGGCTTTCGCCGTCACGAGGCCGGCGGTCCCGACGGCTGGATGGAGCACATGTCCGAGGCCGCGCAGAGCCCGTCGGTGGCTCGCGACACTTCCCGGGAGCACTTCCGGGCTCCGGCCATGTTCCGCCGCGGGAACATGCGCCTGAGTAGCACCACCGACCAGCGGCTGCTCGAATCCCGCGGACCGACCGACTGGGTGCACACCGATCCGTGGCGGGTGCTGCGCATCCAGTCAGAGTTTGTGGAGGGCTTCGGGCTGCTCGCCGAACTCGGGCGGGCG
>JADGOW010000006.1 GCA_017882765.1 Frankiaceae bacterium | reverse complement strand
AGCGGCCGGCAGGCTCGCCCGCCTCTTACCGTCCGACGCCTGCCCGCCGAGGGTCTCGGCCGTCGGTGCTGCGGCGCTGGCTGCGACGGGTCGCTATCGCGCTGTCGGTGGGCACGCTCGTGATTTCCCTGGGCGGCTGGGTGATCTACAAGTACTACGACGGCCAGATCGGCAGGTTCCACCTGCCCGGCGGGCTGCGGCCGGCCGGGGCCGCCGGCGACCAGAACTACCTTCTCGTCGGCTCCGACAGCCGCGCGGGCACCGGCTCGACGTACCAGGGGAACGGGCGCGACCACGTCACCGGCCAGCGCTCCGACTCGCTCATCCTGGCGCACCTGGACAGCGACGGCACGACGACGCTGATCTCCTTCCCGCGCGACACGGTGGTGACCATCCCCGCCTACACCGACCCGTCCGGGCGGCCCCACCCCGAGGGCCGCAATCGCATCAACGTGGCCCTCGATCTGGGCGGCCCGGCGCTGCTCGTGCAGACGGTGGAGCGCCTGAGCGACGTGCGCGTCGACCACTACGTCCAGATCGATCTCGCCGGTTTCCAGCGCATGACCGACGCGATCGGCGGTGTGGATGTCTGCGTGCGCAAGGCCGTCGGGTTCGACAACCTCAACGACGACTTCAGCGGTTTCCACGGTCATCCCGGTATGAACCACCTCGACGGGACGCAGGCGCTGGCGTTCGTGCGGCAGCGTCACGGTCTGCCCCGCGGCGACCTGGCCCGAATCCAGCGCCAGCAGCAGTTCCTCGGTGCGGTGTTCCGCAAGGCCAGCGCCAGCAGCAATCTGTTCCACCCGGACCGGCTGCTGTCGCTGGCGAACTCGGCCGCGTCCTCGCTGACCACCGACGACGCGACGTCCGTACGGGATCTGGTGTCGCTGAGCGGGCGGCTGCGCGGCAACGATGCAGCCAAAATCCATTTTGCAACCATCCCCGTGCGAGAGCTCCGCAGCACCGATCCCGGCACCTTCCGGGACGCCAACGGGTTCTGGGAGCTGCGGGGAATCGGCTCGGTCCTGATGTACGACCAGCCAGCGGTGGACGCGTTCTTCGCTCCGCTGCGTCCATCGTCGCAGTCGCAGTCGCCAGCCGCCTCGCCCAGTCCGGGTCCGACCGCAGGTGACGGCAGGCCGGTGACGGTGGCCCCGGCGGCGGTGACGGTGACGGTGCAGAACGGCAGTGGGACACCCGGCATCGCGCGAAGCGTCACTCAAGGCCTCGCGGCCCAGGGTTTCCACGTGGGTGCCTATGCCAACGCCGACCGCCATGACTACGCCGACTCGGTCGTGAGCTACCCACCGGGTTCGGTCGAGGCCGCCCGCACCGTCGCGGCGGCAGTCCCCGGCGCCCAGCTGCGCGAGGACCCGGCGGCGGCGGGAATCGTCCTTGTGGTCGGCAGCTCGTTCACGTCGCTGGTGCACGTCGCCGCCCCCGGTGCGCCGGCTGCCGCGCCATCCAGCGCGCTCCCGCCGGCGCCCGCCCCGTCGGCCTTGCCCACATCGCTGAGCCCGCCGCAAGTGACCGCGGCGGACCCTGCCAACGCGTGCACGTACTGACCGGTCCCTCGCGCCACGGCCGCGGCAGGGCCGAAACGTCGCGCCCCGGTGCGAGACTGAGGGTCTGCCCACCCGAAGCCTCCCTCCCGAGGGGAGCCTGCTCGGCGCAGTGGGCGAGTTAACCCCATGCTCAGAGGAGGTCGACCGCGGCCATGTCGTCCCGCGAGTCGTTCGTGCATCTGCACGTGCACACCGAGTACTCGATGTTGGACGGGGCGGCGCGGCTCAGCGAGCTGTTCGAGTCCTGCGCGCAGCTGGGGATGCCCGCCCTGGCCATGACCGACCACGGCTCCCTCTACGGCGCCTACGACTTCGCTCGCCAGGGCGCGGCCGCCGGGGTCAAACCGATCCTCGGCACGGAGGCCTATATCGCCCCCGGCAGCCGGTTCGACAAGCGGCTGCCCGACGGCGGCAATGCCAAGACCGACAAGTACAGCCACATGACACTCCTGGCGGCGGACGGGCAGGGCTGGGCGAACCTGGTCAAGCTCTCCAGCCTCGCCAGCCTGGAGGGGTACTACTACAAGCCACGGATGGACCGTGAGCTGCTGAGCCGCTTCAGCGGAGGGCTCATCGCCACCACGGGATGCCCGGGTGGCGAGGTGAGCCAGCTCATCGAGCGCGGCGACTACGAGAGGGCGAAGAGAACCGCGGGGGAGTATGCGGAGATCTTCGGTCCGGGCAACTATTTCGTCGAGCTGATGCAGCACGGCATCGGGATCGAGAAGCGGGTCTTTCCGCACCTGGTGCGGCTGGCCGGCGAGCTCGGGCTGCCGATGCTCGCGACGAACGACCTGCACTACACCCGGCGGGCCGACTCCCAGCCGCACGAGGTGCTGCTGTGCGTGCAGACGGGCGCGACCCTGGCTGATCCGTCGAGGTTTCGCTTCGAGGCCGAGGAGTTCTACCTCAAGAGCCCGGCCGAGATGCGGGAGTTGTTCGCCGAGCTGCCCGAGGCCTGTGACAACACCCTCGCCATAGCGGAGCGCGTGGTCCCGCCCGTGTTCGAGAAGCGTGACCTGCTGCCGCGTTTCCCCGTACCGGCGGGCGAGGATGAGGAGAGCTGGTTCCGCAAGCAGGTGATCGAGGGCATGCGCCGCCGGTATGGGGACCATCCCGGCGACGAGGTGCGCCGGCAGGTCGACTACGAGGTCGGCGTCATCGTCCAGATGGGCTTCCCGTCCTACTTCCTCGTCGTCGCCGACCTGGTCCGCTACGCAAAGGAGCACGGCATTCGGGTCGGCCCGGGCCGGGGCAGCGCGGCCGGCTGCACGGTGTCCTACTGCCTGGGCATCACCGAACTCGACCCGCTGCGCTACGGATTGATCTTCGAGCGTTTCCTCAACCCAGAACGCGTGTCGATGCCCGACATCGACATGGATTTCGATGAACGCCGGCGCGGCGACATGATCCGGTATGCCACCGAGCGCTACGGCGAGGACCGGGTCGCCCAGATCATCACCTTCGGCACCATCAAGGCGAAGCAAGCGATCAAAGACTCGGCGCGCGTGCTGGGCTTCCCCTACGTGATGGGTGACCGGCTGACCAAGTCGATGCCTCCGCCGGTCATGGGCCGCGAGATGTCGCTGAAGGAGTGCTTCGACTCCTCGTCGTCCCGGTACGGGGAGGCGGCCGAACTTCGGCAGGCCTTCGAAACCGATCCGGACGCGAAGCGTGTCATCGAGACCGCCCGTGGCCTTGAGGGCCTCAAACGGCAGGCGGGGGTGCACGCGGCCGGGGTCGTCATGTGCCGCGACCCCCTGACCGAGCACATCCCGGTGTGGCGCCGCGAGGCCGACGGCGCGGTGATCACGCAGTTCGACATGGGCACCGTGGAAAAGCTGGGCCTGCTGAAGATGGATTTCCTCGGGCTGCGCAACCTGACCGTGCTCGACGATTGCCTGCGCCACCTCGAGGCCAACCGGGGCGAGCAGGTCGTGATCGAAGAGCTGCCGCTCGACGACCCGGAGGCGTACGCGCTGCTGTGCCGAGGCGAGTCGGTCGGCGTCTTCCAGCTCGAGGGCGGGCCCATGCGCTCGCTCATGCGCGCGATGCAGCCCACGACGTTCGACGACATCTCCGCACTCATCGCGCTGTACCGGCCGGGGCCGATGGGTGTCGGGGCCCACCTCGACTACGTCGAGCGCAAGCACGGGCGGCGCCCCCGCGACCCGATCCACCCCGAGCTGGCCGAGCCGCTCGCCGACGTCCTCGGCGAGACCTACGGCGTCATCGTCTACCAGGAACAGGTGATGGCGGCCGCCCAGAAGGTCGCCGGTTACACCCTGGGTCAGGCCGACCTGCTGCGCCGGGCGATGGGCAAGAAGAAGAAAGCCATCCTCGACCAGGAGTACGTCCCGTTCGCGGCGGGCATGCGCAGCAACGGGTTCAGCGACGCCGCGATCACCAAGCTGTGGGAGGTGCTCGTCCCCTTCGCTGATTACGCCTTCAACAAGGCGCACTCGGCGGGATACGGGCTCGTCTCCTACTGGACGGCCTACCTCAAGGCGCGCTACCCGGCCGAATATATGGCGGCCCTACTCACCTCGGTCCGCGACGACAAGGACAAGAGTGCCGTCTACCTGGCCGAATGCCGGCGGATGGGCATCAAGGTGCTGCCACCGGACGTCAACGACTCCGATTCCGACTTCACGCCGCGCGGTACCGACATCCGGTTTGGGCTCTCCGCCGTGCGCAACGTCGGGGCGAACGTCGTCGAGTCGCTGATCGGTACCCGCCGGGCCAAAGGCAGGTTCGCCTCATTCCACGACTTCCTGCGCAAGGTGGAGCCCGTCGCCTGCAACAAGCGGGTCGTCGAGTCGCTGGTCAAGGCCGGGGCGTTCGACTCGCTGGGGCACTCCCGGCGCGGGCTGCTGCACATCCACGCCGAGGCCATCGATGCTTGCCTGGACACCAAGCGGGCCGAGGCCGCCGGGCAGTTCTCGCTGTTCGGCGAGCCGGAGCAGGCCCCGGAACCGGCTGAGGGCGAGGCCGGCGCCCTGTTCGAGCACAGCATCCCCGTCGGGGAGTGGGACAAGAAGTCGCTGCTCGCCTTCGAACGGGAGATGCTCGGCCTCTACGTCAGCGACCACCCGCTCCTCGGGGTCGAGCACGTGATCGCAGCGTCCGCCGACTGTACCGTCCGCCGGCTCGCCGCGGACGAAGTGGACGACGGGGCGACGGTCACCGTCGGGGGAATCCTGGCCGGCCTCAGCCGCCGGGTCACGAAACAGGGCAGCCCCTGGGCCACGGCGCTCCTGGAGGATCTTGACGGCAGTGTCGAGGTGTTCTTCTTTCCGGCCACGTACGCCCAGTGCGGCATCTCGCTTGCCGAGGACGAGGTGGTGCTGGTCCGGGGCCGGGTCGAAAAGCGCGACGAGGTTCCCCGCCTCATCGCCTCCGGGGTGACGCTGCCCGACATCTCGCAGGGCCCGCGCGGGCCGCTCACCATCAGCCTCCAGGCCGCACGGTGTACCCCGCCTCTGGTCGAGCGGCTCAAGGACGTCCTCGCGACCCACCCGGGCACGACGGAGGTGCGACTTCAGCTGCTCGGGCCGGCGCGTAGCACCGTCCTGCGCTTGGACGAGCGGCTGCGGGTGCAGGTCACGGCGAGCCTGATGGGTGACTTGAAGGAACTGCTGGGCGCGGGCTGCGTCGTAGGTTGAGGCACCGTGGGCTGACGGCCAACCTGCCTACTCGTCGCGCCGGAAGACCCGGTTCACGACGGCCTGTACGTCGCGGTCGAGGTGGTCGAGCCGCGCATCGACGGCGTCGAAGCGGGCGTCCATGTAGCTGCGCAGACTGTGGATCTGGGCGAGGACGAGCGTGACGACCAGGCTCGCGAACACCGCCAGGATGCTCAGCAGCGTCCAGCCCTGCGCCGTCGTCACGTCCCCAAGTTATACGCGTCGCGCGGTAGGGCCGCGTTGCCGTCCACAGCGGGGTGGGCCGTGGGAAGCTGCCAGGGGTCTGGACAACGTCGTCGCCAGGAGGCACTGCGCCATGAAGCTCGCCCGGGGCACGCGCGAGGTTCTCGACGCCGAGAGCCTCGTTACCGAGTACGTCAGCCCGCACAAGCCCGGGTTGCGCTACGCCTACCCGTACTACGACGGTCTCGTCACCAACAATGACAACCAGACGTTGTGCACCGGAGACCTGCTGGCCCCGGCGCTGCTCGGCGTCAGCGTCAGCTTGGACCGCATGCACACGCTCACCCGGCTGATGCCGCTGCTGCAGCGATCGCTGGACGCGCTGTCGCCAGGCATCGACCTGGCTTCGGCGGACGAGACCACTCTGGATCTCGTGGCCTCCCTCTACGACCCGCTGGATGACCCCTCGGTCGAGGATCGTGACGTCAAGGGATCCCTGCTTGCGAAGGTGCTCCACCGCAAGCGGCCATCTCTCGTCCCGCTCTTCGACAGCAAGGTGCGGGTGTTCTACCAGCACGAATCGTGCGTCCCGCCGGCACCGAAACTGGGCCGGAGTTGGCGGGACTACATGCAGCTGCTGCTGCGGGCCATGCAGGAGGACCTGCGGGCCAACGCCGACGAGCTGCGCAGGTTTTCGCGGCTCGTCCCTCCCGACGGCCCCCCACTGTCACCGTTGCGCGTTCTCGACATCGTGGTGTGGACGAGCAGCGCGGCCTGAGGGCTCGCCCCCCGATGTGGCGTGGCGTACCATCGAGACATCATGTTCGCGCTGCTTCTCCTTAGCCGCCGTGGCGGGGGCCTCTCTTAGGCCGGCTTCCTCGCCGCGGGGCTTTGCGCGCCGGCCGTTGCACTCGGGCGAGTCTTCCCGAGCCCCCCAACAAACCCGAAGCCGACAGCGCAGTTGAGGAGTCCCCATGAGTAGTCGGCAGCAGCCAAGTGGCATGCCGATCCACAAGTACCGCCCGTACCCGGCAGTTGAGCTGCCGCAGCGGAGCTGGCCCGATGCCGTCGTCACGACCGCACCCCAGTGGTGCAGTGTCGACCTGCGTGACGGCAACCAGGCACTGATCGACCCGATGAGCCCGGCGCGCAAGTTGCGGCTGTTCGACCTGCTGGTCAGGATGGGCTACAAGGAGATCGAGGTCGGCTTCCCGGCCGCCAGCCATACCGACTACGAATTCGTCCGCCAGCTGATCGAAGAGGACCGCATCCCCGACGACGTGACGATCCAGGTTCTCACGCAGGCGCGGGAGGAACTGATCGAGCGGACGGTGGCGTCGGTGACCGGCGCGCGCCGGGCACTGATCCACCTGTACAACTCGACCTCCGTGTTGCAGCGCCGCGTCGTGTTCGGGCTGGGCCGTGACGGGATCAAGGACGTCGCCGTACGCGGCGCCGAGTGGTGCGCCAAGTACGCCGAGCGGACGTTGGCCGACACCGAGGTGTCCTGGCAGTACAGCCCGGAGTCCTTCACCGGCACGGAGCTGGATTACGGGCTGGAGGTCTGCGAGGCGGTGCTGGATGTCTGGCAGCCGACTGCCCAGCGCCCTGTCGTGCTGAACCTGCCCGCGACGGTCGAGATGGCGACCCCCAACGTCTACGCCGACCAGATCGAGTGGATGAACCGGAACTTCACGCGCCGGGACGCCGTGATCTTGAGCCTGCACCCGCACAACGACCGGGGAACGGCCGTTGCGGCCGCGGAGCTGGGGATGCTGGCGGGGGCCGACCGCATCGAGGGCTGCCTGTTCGGCAACGGGGAGCGCACCGGCAACGTGTGTCTGGTCACGCTCGCCCTGAACCTGTTCAGCCAGGGAATCGACCCCAAGATCGACGTCTCCGACATCGACGAGGTGCGGCGCACCGTCGAGTACTGCAACCAGCTGCCCGTCCACCCACGCCATCCCTACGGGGGCGACCTCGTCTACACAGCCTTCTCCGGGTCCCACCAGGACGCGATCAAGAAGGGCTTCGACGCGATCGAGCAGGAGCGGGGGGCGGGCATCGAGGCCGGACGGGCCACTGAGGTCCTGTGGGAGGTGCCCTACCTGCCCATCGACCCGAAGGATGTCGGGCGCACCTACGAGGCCGTGATCCGGGTCAACAGCCAGTCCGGCAAGGGCGGGGTGGCGTACCTGATGAAGACCGAACATCAGATGGACATGCCCCGCAGGCTGCAGATCGAGTTCAGTCAGGTCGTCCAGCGGCACACCGAGGCCGAGGGCGGGGAAGTGACAGCCGACGAGCTCTGGTCGATCTTCGAGGCTGAGTACCTGAGCCCGACCCGGCCGCTGGAACTGCGCGGCGTGACGACCAACTCCGTCCACGGCGAGGAGGACGAGATCAAGGTTGCGGTTCGCGTGGGCGGCGTGGAGGAGATGCTGGCCGGGCGAGGCAACGGGCCGATCGCGGCGTTTGTGGCGGCGCTGAGCGAGCGCGGTTTCGACGCCCGCGTCCTCGACTACAGCGAACACGCGATGGGGGCTGGTGCGGACGCACAGGCGGTCGCGTTCCTCGAGGTGGCCGTCGGCGGCCGCGTTCTGTGGGGGGTGGGCATCGACGGCAACATCGTCACGGCCTCCCTCCTGGCGGTCGCGAGCGCGGTCAACCGGGCGCACCATCCGGCGGCTGCGTGACGGAAGAGGGGGCGCCACCCCGGGTGCCGAGCGACCCGGCTGTCCCGACGGGGCAGCCGGATCCATCGGCGGCGGAAGGCGACTTCGGTCATCGCGACCTCGATCAGGACGGCGCCCGCCGCGACCTGCGTCGTGCGGGGGTCACGGCGGCGTCTCTCGTTGTCATCGGCGTGCCGCTGGGGGCCCTGTGGGCCGGTATCGCTCCACGACCCGACACCGCCGCGGTGCTTGCCGGCCCGGACACAGCCCTCACTGCACAGATGGGGGCCGACGTCTGTTTCATAGTGATCACAGCGGTGGCCGGGGCCGTGGCCGGGGTCTTCGTGTGGCGTTTCGTTCGAGAGGCCAGCTGGCTCGTGCCGCTCGCGCTCGCGCTCGGCGGCGGCGTGGGTGCGCTCGTCGCCGGCGCGGTCGGTGCGGCGATCAATTCCACCGTGCCCGGGCTGGCGGGGATCGCTGACCAGGTAGGGGCCAGCCTGCCCAGCATGGAAGACCTGCTTCGCTTCGAGGTGCGCGCCAAATCGGTCTATTTCGCGTTCCCGCTGGCCGCGCTCGTCGTCTTCCTGCTGTTGTCCTATGTTGCCGGCGAGCGGTCCGGCCGTCGGGCACGAGTGACCGCACCTCCGCCGCAAGATCATGAGCCCGCTGGTGCGCGTTGATCGGCCGCACCACGTGAGGTTGGCCGGAACTGCATGCAAGCTCTTCCGATCAAGGTCCTGCGGCGCCCGGATTAGGCCGACAAGTTCTACTTTGTCGGGCGTCCCGATCACGAATCGGGCGGGGCACGCATGCCGTTCCGGCCCAGCACCGGCCCGGACCGGCGCGCAGGCAACCGGCCTGCCAACCCTCGAACCTGAGTCCCACCGAAATAAGCTTCCAGGGGCGGCGAGGCTGCCGCGTGCGCGAGCGAGGGGTGAACGGCTATGTGCGGGATCGCCGGTTTCTGGGGTGCGCCGGACCGTGCGCTGCTGGCCGCGATGGCCGAGGTGCAGTGTCACCGCGGCCCCGATGATGACGGCTTCCTGGAGTCGGAGGAGGCCAGCCTGGCCTTCCGCCGCCTGTCGATCATTGACATCGCCCACGGGGCGCAGCCGATGGGCACCGAAGACGGCAGCGTTCAGGTGGTCTTCAACGGGGAGATCTACAACTACCGTGACCTGCGCGGTGAGCTGCGCACACTCGGCCACACGTTCCGAACCGACTGCGACACCGAGGCCATCGTCCACGCGTACGAAGAGTGGGGAACCGACGCATTCCGCCGGTTCAACGGGATGTGGGGGATCGGCATCCTCGACCGGCGGGGCGCCGCCCCGAAGCTGGTCCTCTGCCGCGACCACTTCGGGATCAAGCCCGTGTACTGGGCGCGAAGCGGCGATCGCCTCTTGTTCGCCTCAGAGATCAAGGCGCTCCTGCAGGACCCGTCGATGCACGTCCGCCCGAACGACCAGCGCATCCTGGACTACCTGGTGACCGGCATCCACGACCACACAAGCGAGACGTTCTTCGCCGGCGTCCACCAGCTCCAGCCGGGCCACTGGATGAGCATCCACGGTGCAGGTGACGTGCACGACGAGGCCTACTGGGAGCCTGTCCTCACCACTGACGGCGACGGGCGCCCAGAGAAGTTCCGCGAGCTGTTCCTGCGCTCGATCGAGCGCCGCCTCATCGCCGACGTGCCGGTCGGGACGTGCCTGTCCGGCGGCATCGACTCGAGCTCCATCGTGATGGCGATGACCCAGTTGTTGCGTGAGCACGCGCCCGACGCCGCCAGCATGGGGGACCGGCTGAAGACGTTCAGCGCCCTCTTCGACGGTGACCCGATCGACGAGAGCGAGTACATCAACGTGGTGCTCGCGGCCTCCGGCGCGGAGTCGTATGAAGTTCGGCCGACGAGTGAGCGCTTCTTCACCGAGGTCGAAGACTTCATCTGGCACGTCGAGGAACCGACCGTGAGCACCGGCCCGTACGCGCAGTGGTGCGTTCAGCGGGAGGCGCGCGAGCAGGTGACGGTACTCCTCGACGGTCAGGGCGGGGACGAGCTGCTGGCCGGCTACGTGCCTTACCAGTTCTTCTACCTGCGCCAACTGCTCAAGGAGCGCAAGTTCGGCGTCTTCGCCCGCGAGGCGTGGGGGGCGCGCGACACCGTCGGGCCCCTGGTCCGGCGCAAGCTGGAGAACCGGCGGCACGCGCTGCCCATCCGGTCGCTGCTGAACGCGGAGTGGGTGGGCCGGCTCGACCCTCCGCAGGACCCGCGCAGCACCGACAACCTGAAGCTGCGCCTGTTGCAGGACCTCCTGCAGTACAGCCTGCCGTCCGCGCTGCGCTACGAGGACCGCAACTCGATGGCGCACAGCCTCGAGGCCCGCCTGCCCTACCTCGACCAGGAGCTCGTGGAGTGGGTGCTCTCGCTGCCGCCTGACGTCATCATCCGCGACGGGTGGAGCCGTTGGATCAACCGCGAGGGCCTTCGGGACATGCTGCCGGAGAAGATCCGCAACCGCCGGAAGAAGATCGGGTTCACGACGCCGGAGGCACGCTGGCTCAAGGCGCGTCGGGTGATCCTGCAGAGCATCTACCGCTCCCCGGCGTTCGTCAGCCGTCCGTACTGGGACGGGTTGAAGATCGCCGAGATGTGGCGCCGCGCCTGCGCCGGAGAGATCGAGCCGCACCTGTTCTTCTGGCGGGTCGTCGCTCTGGAGATCTGGCTACGCGTGTTCTTCGACGAGGGCCGGCTGCGCAGCCGCAAACACACCGTCCAGTCGTCGTTCCAGGCGATCGGCGACGAGGCCTACCTCGCCCAGCAGCCGGCGGAGACTCGCGCGGCTGTCGGCACTCTGGCCGCGAACGAGGGGCGCCATCTGGTCCTGGTCGCGGGCGAGCCCGCCCGCCCGTGGTTGCGCGCGCCGCTGCGCAGCAGGCTCATCAGCAGCGGGGACGACCTGACTGCGGCGCTGCGGGAGGCGCTCGCCACGTCCGGTGCCGGGCTGCGCCCCGGTGACCTGCTGGCGACCAGCGAGAAGGTCGTCGCGATCAGCCAGGGGCGCTCATTGCCGCTCGCCGAGATCCACCCGACGCGGCTCGCCCGTACCCTGAGCCGCTTCGTCAGCCGAACGCCCGTCGGCATCGGGCTGGGCGTGCCCGAGACGATGCAGCTGGCCCTTGATGAGGTGGGCCCGGCACGCATTGTCCGGGCGGCCGTCGCGGCGGCGGTGACCAGGCCCTTCGGCGTCCACGGCGTGTTCTACCGGATCGTCGGCCCGCAGGTGTCGGCGATCGACGGCCCGACGCCGCACACGATCCCCCCGTACAACACCCACGCCAAGCGCGCCCCCGAGGATCCGGCCGGGGTCGCGGCCGCCCTGTCGCGCGCGCTCAGCGCCGACGCGGGCGGCCCGGTCGAGGTGGCGGTCATCGACGTCAACGACATCGGTGCCAACATCCTGGGTGCCAGCCCGGGCGTGGACGAACGGCTGCTCGCGGACTTGCTCGCCGACAATCCACTGGGCCAGGGCGGCGAGTCCACGCCGTTCCTGCTCGTGCGTTCCCTCGATGTCGGCGCGTCCGAGCCGACGCGATCAGCAGCCGCATAGGCGCCGCGAAAGACTCATGCGGCGGGTGCCAGCGACAGCCACCTGCCAGGCGCCGGCAAACCCGTTACGCCGCGCCGACAGCCGGATGACGAGCAGAGTGTCGGAGCCGCCGTGGGTGAGCGCGTTGTGGAACGCGCCCGTAGGCTCGATGTTGTGCTGGCCCGCATCGACTATCGGCGTACGCCCTCGGGCCCTGCCGGCCCTGCCGGCCCTGCTGGAGCTGCCGGCCCTGCCGGCCTGACCGCGTTGCCCCGGGCGGGCGGGGACGTCGGTTCGGCCGTGGACGCGGTGGCCCGGGTATGCGCTGATGTGCGCGCGCGGGGCGACGCCGCCGTGATCGAGGCCACCGAGCGGTTCGACGGTGTCCGGCTCGAAAGCGTCCGGGTGCCGCCGGCAGCGTTGAAGCGCGCTTTGGACGATCTCGATCCGGCCGTTCGGGACGCGTTGGAGGAAGCGGCCCGCCGGGCCCGCGCGGTCCACACGGCCCAGCTCCGCTCCGACGTGACCGTCGAGGTCGCTCCTGGCTGCCGCGTGACCGAGCGTTGGGTGCCGGTCGGCAGGGTGGGCCTGTACGTGCCCGGCGGACGCGTCGCCTATCCGAGTTCGGTGGTGATGAACGTCGTTCCCGCGCAGGTCGCCGAGGTCGCCAGCCTCGCGGTCGCCTCGCCGCCGCAGCCCGACGGGCTGCCGCACCCGGCGGTGCTCGCGGCCTGCGCCCTGTTGGGCGTCGAGGAGGTGTACGCGGCCGGCGGGGCACAGGCGGTCGCGATGTTCGCTTACGGCACGGCGAGCTGCCCCCGGGTGGATCTGGTGACCGGGCCCGGCAACGTGTACGTCGCGGCGGCGAAGCGGCTGGTGCGCGGGGTCGTCGGGGTCGACGCCGAAGCGGGCCCGACCGAGATCGCGGTGCTGGCGGACGGGTCCGCCGATCCAGAGTTCGTCGCAGCGGATCTCATCGCCCAGGCCGAGCACGACCCGCTGGCGGCTTGCCTGCTCGTCACGACCAGCGCCGAGCTCGGCGACGCCGTCGACGTCGAGCTGGGCAGGCAGGTGCCCGGCACACCGCACCGCGAGCGGGTGGAGGCGGCGCTGGCGGGGCAGTCCGCGATTGTGCTCGTCGACGACATCGAGGCAGGCGTGGCGGTCGTCGATGCCTGGGCGCCCGAGCACCTGGAGGTCATGACCGAGGACGCGGCGAGGGTCGCCGCCACCGTGCGCAATGCCGGGGCGATCTTCGTCGGCGCGTACGCGCCCGTGAGTCTCGGCGACTACCTGGCCGGCTCCAACCACGTGTTGCCGACCGCGGGCACGGCCAGGCACTCCGGGGGGTTGTCGGTCGGGTCCTTCCTGCGCGGCATCCACGTCGTCGAATGCGACCGAGGCGCCCTGGCCGCCGTGGCTCCGCGCGTGCGCGCGCTCGGCGGTGCGGAGGATCTGGGGGCGCATGTCGAGGCCGTGAGTGTGCGCGTGCGGGGAGACCACTCGTGAGCGCCGAGCCCGGCAGCCCCCTGTCTGCCCTCCCGCTGCGGGAGGATCTGCGGGGGCTGGAGCCTTATGGGGCGCCGCAGCTTGACGTCCCGGTGCGCCTCAACACCAACGAGAATCCGCATCCGCCGCCCGAATCCCTGGTCGAGGACATGGCGGCGGCAGTCGCCGACGTCGCGCGCGGCCTCAACCGCTACCCCGACCGGGAGGCCACCCGCCTCCGTGAGGATCTCGCGCGTTACCTCGGCAATGGGCTCGACGCCGCGCAGGTGTGGGCGGCCAACGGCTCGAACGAGGTTCTGCAGCAGCTGTGCCAGGCCTTCGGCGGCCCCGGGCGGGTCGCCCTCGGATTCGAACCGTCCTACTCGATGCACCGGCTGATCGCGCGGGCCACGGCGACCGGATGGGCTGCCGAATCGCGCCGTGCGGACTTCACGCTCGACCCGGACGAGGCCGCCGCGGCAGTACGCCGGCACAGCCCGTCGATCGTGTTCCTGTGCTCGCCCAACAACCCGACGGCGACCGCCCTGCCGCTGGACGTGGTGAGCGCGGTCTGCGCCTGCGCGCCCGGCGTCGTCGTCGTGGACGAGGCCTACGCCGAGTTCGCCCACGCCGGCGTCCCGAGCGCGCTCGCCCTGCTGCCCCGGCATGAGCGTCTGATCGTGACGCGCACGATGTCGAAGGCCTTCGCCTTCGCCGGGGCGCGCGTCGGTTACCTGGCGGCGCAGCCTGCGGTCGTCGATGCGCTGCGCCTCGTGCGGTTGCCCTACCACCTGTCCGCGGTCACGCAGGTCGTGGCGCGCAGCGCGCTCGCCCACCGTGACGATCTGCTCGCCACGGTGGCGGCCGTCAAAGCGGAGCGGGACCGCATCGTGGCCGAGCTTCGGGCGCGGGGGCTGGCGGTGGCCGACAGCGACGCGAACTTCGTCCTGTTCGGCGGCTTTCCCGATCAGCGGATCGTGTGGCAGGGCCTGCTGGATCGGGGCGTGCTCGTCCGCGACGTCGGCCTACCGGGGTGGCTGCGAGTCACCGCCGGCCTGCCCGAGGAGGTCGACGCGTTTCTGTCCGCGCTGGACGCGGTCTTGGCCGGCGCCGTCCTGGAGGGTGTCGCCCGATGAGCCGGACCGCGCGCGTGGAGCGCAAGACGCGGGAGACCGACGTCGTCGTCGAGCTCGACCTCGACGGACAGGGGATAGGTGACAGCCAGACCGGCGTGCCGTTCTTCGACCACATGGTTGCGACCCTGGGCAAGCACGCCGGTTTCAACTTACGGGTGCGCACGAAGGGTGACCTGCACGTCGACGCGCACCACTCGGTCGAGGACACCGCGATCGCCCTAGGGGCAGCACTGCGGGACGCGCTCGGCGACAAGGCCGGCATCCGCCGGTTCGGGGACGCGCTGGTGCCCCTCGACGAAGCTCTCGTGCAAGCCGCCGTCGACGTGTCGGGGCGTCCCTACTGCGTCCACGAGGAGCCGGCGCTGGTCGAGCTCATCGGCACCTACGACACGACCCTGACCCGCCATGTCTTCGAGTCGTTCACGTCGTCCGCGCAGATCGCCCTGCACGTGCGGGTGCTGTCGGGGCGTAACGCCCATCACGTCGTCGAGGCTGAGTTCAAGGCGGTCGCCCGGGCCCTGCGCGACGCGGTCGCGCTCGACGCGCGGCAGACCGGCATCCCGTCGACGAAGGGCGTGCTGTGAGCAGCCCGAGCGTCGTCGTCCTCGACTACGGGTCGGGCAACCTGCGCAGCGCGCAGCGGGCGCTCGCGCGGGCCGGGGCGTCGGTCATCGTCACCGCCGACCTGGCCGCGGCGCGTGCGGCCGACGGCCTGGCCGTTCCGGGCGTGGGTGCCTTCGCGGCCTGCATGGACGGGATCGAGGCGATCGGTGCCGGGCCGGTCATCCGCGCCCGGGTGACGGCGGGGCGCCCGGTACTGGGGATCTGCGTCGGGATGCAGATCCTCTACGAGACGGGCTACGAGCACGGCCGCCGAACCGCCGGCCTCGGCCTACAGCCGGGGCAGGTCACCCGGTTGCACGCGGACGTCCTGCCGCACATGGGGTGGAACACCGTGTCCCCGCCGCCCGGGTCGGTGCTCTTCGAGGGCGTGACCGGGGAGCGTTTCTACTTCGTCCACTCCTACGCGGCCCGTCCCGCGCCGGGGGACACGACCGCCGAGCACGGTGAGGCCTTTGCTGCCGCCACGGAACGGGGGGCGCTGTGCTCAACGCAGTTCCACCCGGAGAAGTCCGGGGACGCGGGGGCCCACCTGCTGCGCAACTGGGTGGGCACGCTGTGATCCTGCTTCCGGCAGTGGACGTGACGAGCGGGCAGGCGGTGCGGCTCCTGCGCGGGGAGGCCGGCACGGAGACCGCCTACGGTGACCCGGTGGACGCCGCGCTGCGGTGGCAGCGCGAAGGCGCGTCCTGGGTGCACCTGGTCGACCTCGACGCCGCGTTCGGCCGGGGATCGAACCGGGACCTGCTGGCCGACGTCGTCCGTCGCCTCGACGTCGCGGTCGAGCTTTCCGGCGGCATCCGCGACGACGAGTCACTGGGCGCGGCGCTGGCGACAGGCGCGGCTCGCGTCAACGTCGGCACCGCGGCGCTGGAGGACCCGGCCTGGGTGCGCCGCGCCATCGCCCGGGTGGGCGACCGCATCGCCGTGGGGCTCGACGTCCGCGGCAGGACCCTCGCTGCCCGGGGGTGGACGCGCGAGGGCGGCGAGCTGTTCGACGTTCTTGCCCGGCTGGATGCCGACGGCTGCGCGCGCTACGTCGTCACCGATGTCCGCCGGGACGGGACGCTCACCGGCCCCAACCTCGACCTGCTGCGTTCCGTCGTCCGCGCCACCGACCGGCCGCTGATCGCCAGCGGCGGAGTGAGCAGTCTGGACGACCTGGCCGCGATCGCCGCGGTGGTCGGGGTCGAAGGCGCGATTGTCGGCAAGGCGTTGTACTCCGGGGCGTTCACGCTGCCCGAGGCGCTGGCCGCGGTTTCGGCGGCCCCGTCATGACTGTCGCGGTCCGCGTCATCCCCTGCCTGGACGTCGACGCCGGGCGGGTCGTCAAAGGCGTGAACTTCCGGTCGCTGCGCGACGCCGGCGACCCCGTCGAGATGGCCCGGCTCTACGACGCCGAAGGCGCAGACGAGCTGGTCTTCTTGGACATCACCGCGAGCAGCGGCTCCCGCGAGACGACCTACACCGTGGTGGGAAGCACCGCCGAGCAGGTGTTCATCCCGCTGACCGTCGGTGGCGGCGTGCGCAGCGCCGCTGACGTCGACCGCCTGTTGCGCGCAGGCGCGGACAAGGTGGGCATCAACACGGCCGCCGTCGCCCGACCCGAGCTGCTGCGCGAATGCGCGGACCGCTTCGGCTCGCAGTGCATCGTCTTGTCGGTCGATGCACGGCGCTCGCCCGAGCCGGACGGGCCACGGTATGAGGTCACCACCCATGGGGGGCGGCGCGGCACGGGCATCGACGCGGTCGCCTGGGCTGAGCGGGGCGTGGCACTGGGGGCCGGGGAAATCCTGCTCAATTCGATGGACGCCGACGGCACGACCCGGGGCTTCGACCTGGAGATGACGGCCGACGTCCGGAAGGTCGTGGATGTCCCGCTGATCGCCAGTGGCGGGGCGGGGGCCGTCGGGCACTTCCCGCCAGCGGTCGCGGCGGGCGCTGATGCCGTGCTCGCTGCCAGCGTCTTTCACTTCGGCGTGTTGCGGATCCGGGCTGTGAAGGAGGCCCTGCGGGACGCGGGATACCCGGTGCGGCTGTGAACCCGCGACGGCTGCTGGTTCGGGCGGAATCGCTGCTACCTTCCCGGCGCCCCTGGCGCCCCCGCGCGATGACGGCAAGCGGCTCGTGCCAGATCTCGGCGAACTGCCGACCCCGACCGGGCGAACGTCCCCGGCCGGGTCGTAGTGTCCGCATCCATGAAGGTGGTCATGTTTGAGGTCGAGGACTGGGCTCGTGACCGGTTCGGCCGTCTCGCCGGCGTGGGTGTGCATCTTGTGATCGAGGCGGCGCCCCTGACGGCGCTGTCCGCACGAGCCCATGCGGACGCCGAGGCGATCACTACGTCGTTCCACTGCGACCTACGACCACAGGTGCTCGACAGTTTCGGCCGGCTGAAACTGCTGACGGTCCGGCATACCGGCTTCGACAACGTCGACCTCGACTACTGCCGCAGGCGGGCAATCACCGTCACGAACGTCCCGTCCTACGCGACGACGAACACCTCCGAGCACGTCTTCGCGTTGCTTCTCGGGGTTTACCGGCGCCTGGTACCGGCCGCGGCACGAACCCGTGCCGGCGATTTCGACAACACGGCCCTGCGGGGGCACGACCTTCGCGGCAAAACCATTGGGATCATCGGCTTCGGCGAGATCGGGCGAGCGGTCGCCGTGATCGCCGCGGGTTTCGGGATGCGGGTGGTCGCATTCTCCCCCCACATACCCGCCGGTGTGGGCACCGGGGAGATCGCGCATGTGTGGTTCACCGGCCGGCCGGAGGAGGTGCTCGCGAGTTCGGACGTCGTCACCGTCCACGTCCCGCTGAACGAGCACACGCGCGGCCTGATCTCCACGGCGGAGTTCGCGCTCATGCGCGACGGGGCCGTACTCATCAACACCGCCCGAGGCCCCATAGTGAACGAGACGGCGCTGCTGGCCGCGCTGGAGAGCGGCAAGCTCGGTGGCGCGGGCTTCGACTTCGATCCGGGCCATCCCGCCCTGCTCGAACGCGACGACGTGCTCGTGACGCCGCACATCGCGTACTACACCTACGAAGCCGAGTACCGGGCAATCGACGGTGCGATCGACGATGTGCTGGATTTCCGCACCGGCACGCCTCACAACATCATTCGCTGAACGGGCCCCGATACGGTCCACACCATCCGCGTCCGCGGGTGGCAGGGGAGGCGCCGGAGTGACATGGTGAGCACCCAGGGCGAGAATAGGTCGTGTGACGCGTTCTGGGATGACCCCGCCCGACCCCGACGAGCCGAGGCCGGAGTCCTTCTCCAGCGTGGAAGAGACGCGCCGGGCTCACACCGAGCAGGACGGTGTCGCGTCACTGCATGACAGCGAGGCCGCGTCCGGCGACGAGGAAGGGCTCGAGGACAGCTTCGACCTCGATCAACTCGAGGCGCGTGAGCTGGGCGTGGATCTCGATCAGGTGGAGGGACCAGAGCCGGGGCTCGACTGACCTCCCGCGACTGACCCCCCGCGGCGGCTCGGCGCTCCGCCTTCCGATCGAGATCGTGACGCCGGGGTTCCCGGTGTGTGCAGGGCAGCGGGCGCCGTCGCTGCGCGTTCGGTCAGGCCCCGGCCGCTTGCTGTCGCCGCTGCCGCCGGGCCGGGCCACCGGCCCACATGCTGACGTCGGCAAGGATGCCGAGGATCACAAACAGCCAGCCGATTCCGGTCACCCCCCCGAGCGGTGCGTAGGCCAGCGTGTAACAGATGAACGTCCAGGGCAGGAAGATCAGCCCCATCAACGGCAGGAAGAGCCCGTTGTCAAACGCGATGTTGACGCGTTCCGTGAAGATCCATTCGTACAGGAATGCGAGCCGGGGGCCGAGCGCACCGAGCACGAGGAGGAAGCAGCACATGGCGCCACCGTAATCGCAGGGGAGTGCTGCCCACCGCGTGTCATCTGAATGGCCGCTACGAGTGCAGCCCAGTCCGGACGAACTGATGCCAAAGCCCGAGGCTGGATGTCGTAGCTGTGTTGCAGGCTGGGCGCGAGGGTTACCTCAGGGCGGTCACGGCGGAGGTGACATGGCAGAGCGGCGGTCGTCGTGGCGGGTGTTGCGGCGGGGCTTCGGCCTGCTGCGGCGGGCCGTGCGGGAACAGCCACGGATCTTCACGGTCTCTGCTGTCGGGAGCTGCATCTACGGGATCATGACGATCGGCACCGCCTACGTCCTCGGCACGCTGACCAACAACCTCGTGCTGCCGGCGTTCGCCTCCGGCCACACGACCGCGGGCGCCCTCGCGGGTGCTGCTGCCCTGCTTCTCGGCATTGGCGTGATCCGGGCGGCAGGCATCGTGGCCCGCCGAATGGGGGCGGGGGTGATGCAGTACCGCCTGCAGGCCGAGTACCGCCGGCGCGTCACGAGGGCGTACCTGCGGCTGCCGCTGTCCTGGCATCAAGCGCATCCGACAGGCGAGTTGCTCTCCAATGCGAACGCCGACGTCGAAGCCGCCTGGTGGCCGATCGCCCCGTTTCCGATGGCCGTCGGCGTCGTCGTCATGGTGATCGGCGCACTGATCTTCCTCGTCAGTACCGACCCCGTGCTCGCCCTCGTCGGCTGCGTCGTCTTTCCGGGCGTCGCGATCCTCAACGTCATCTTCAGCAGGCGCCTCGCCCCGCTGATGGCACGAGCCCAGCAACTGCGGGCAGAGGTCAGCGGGGTTGCCCACGAGTCGTTCGACGGCGCGCTCGTCGTCAAGGCCATGGGCCAGGAGGCGGCGGAGACAGCCCGGTTCGCGCGTGTCGCCGAGGCGCTGCGCGACGCCATGGTGCGGGTCGGGCGCGTGCGCGGCATGTTCGACCCGGCGATGGAGGCACTTCCCACGCTCGGGGTGCTGCTCGTGCTGCTCGTCGGCATCCAGCGGGTCGATGCTGGGCAGATCAATGCGGGCGATCTCGTCCGGGTCACCTATCTGTTCACCCTGCTGGCGTTCCCGATCCGGGCCATCGGGTGGTTGCTTGGGGAGCTACCGCGGGCTGTCGTGGGCTATGACCGGGTGGAGGCGGTGCTGACCGCGACCGGTGCGATGCAATACGGCACGCGACGGCTGCAGCCCGAGCCGAGTGGCGGGGAGGCGCCAGCGGCCGATACCGACCCCGCGGCTCTCGCGGGCGTCGCCGCACCCGCGGTTCGCGTCGACCTCGATCGTCTCTCGTATTCCTATCCCGACGCGGTCGGGCGGGCGGCCCCCGCGGTTCGTGACGTGACGCTCGAGGTAGCGCCGGGCCGCACCATCGCCATCGTCGGGCCGACGGGCGCCGGGAAATCGACCCTGGCGGCCCTGCTCGTCCGGCTCGTCGACCCCTCCACGGGGCGGGTGCTCCTCGATGGTGTCGATGTCCGCCTGCTCGACGACAAGGGGGTCGCTGGCGCAGTCGCGCTCGTTCCGCAGGAGACATTCCTGTTCGACGACACGGTGCGGGGCAACGTGACCCTGGGGGCGAACTACGACGACCGGCAGGTGTGGGCGGCCCTGCGGGCCGCGCAGGCCGAACAGTTCGTCCGGGCCCTTCCCGGCGCCCTCGATGCCGGTCTTGGCGAGCGGGGGGCGACCTTGTCGGGAGGGCAACGGCAGCGGATTGCCCTGGCGCGGGCGCTGATCCGGCAACCGCGGCTGCTGGTCCTCGACGACGCGACCTCCAGTGTCGACCCTCATGTCGAGGGCGCAATTCTGGCGCGGCTGCGGGCCTCCGCCGGCCACGCCACTGTCGTGATGGTGGCCTACCGCAACGCCACGATCGCCCTGGCCGACGAGGTCGTCTACCTGGAGGCCGGCCGCATTGTCGCGACCGGGGGGCACGAGGCCCTTCTCGCCGAGGTCGCGGGCTACCGGAATCTGGTGACTGCGTACGAACGCCGCGCAGCGCGCGTTCGCGCGAGCGCCCGGGCGGCCTCCGCGGCGGATACGACGGGCGACGCCGGCCTTCCCGGCCTCGACATGAGCGTCGAGCGGGTGGACGCGGGTCTGGCCGAGGCGGCCGCGGTCGCGGGCCCGGAACCCGGTGCCGACGAGCCGGGAAGCGCGGCATGAGCCTGCGGTCCGTCGCCTTCGCCGACGCCGCCTCGCGCGCAAGCGAGGCGGACGCCGGTCGGACGCTGCTGCGGGGTCTGCGGCTGGTTCCGGAGTTTCGCCGCGGCCTCGCGACCACGCTGCTGCTGGCACTGGTTGCCACCGCGGGTCGCGTGGTCGTTCCGATCGTGGTGCAGCGCACGGTCGATGACGGGTTGCGGGCGACCGGTGGCCCTGACCTCGCGCTCGTAAGGCGGTCCGTCGCGCTCGCCGCGGTGGCAGTCCTGATCACAACGGGCGCGGCCTATCTGATGAACGTCCGGCTCTACCGCACCACCGAGACGGGCCTGGCCGCCTTGCGGACGCGCGCGTTCCGGCACGTGCACGACCTGTCGATGCTCACCCAGTCCCGGCACCAGCGCGGCGCGCTGGTGTCCCGCGTCACCAGCGACGTCGACCAGCTCAGCCAGTTCATGCAGTGGGGTGGCATCCTGCTCGTCGTCTCCGTGGGGCAAGTCGTGCTCGCCACCGCGCTCATGCTCTTGTGGTCCTGGCAGCTCGGCCTGCTCGTCCTGGCCTGCTTCGCGCCGTACGCGGTTGTCGTGCGGGTTTTCCAGGCGCGCTTGGGCGTTGCCTACGGGCGGGTGCGGGCGCGGATCGGTGATGTGCTTTCCGCCGTGAGCGAGGCCGTGGTCGGGGCAGAGGTGATCCGGGCGTACGCGGTGCGCGACCGCACTGCCCGCCGTATCGACACTGCCATCGGCGCCCATCAGGCGGCAGCGACGCGTGCCCAGGCACTGGTCGCGGCGGTGTTCTCCACCGGCGAGCTCGTGTCGGCCGCGGCGACCGCTGCCGTCGTGGTGGGCGGCGTCCTGCTCGGGGTGGCGGGCGACCTGAGTGCGGGGGAGCTGCTCGCGTTCCTGTTCCTCGTGCAGTTGTTCGTGGCCCCTATCCAGGTGGCGACCGAGGTGCTCAACGACGCCCAGACGGCGACGGCAGGGCTGCGCCGCGTCCTGGATGTCCTGGATACGCCCGCGGACGTCGTCGACCCCGGAGACGAGGGGCTCGACCTGCCTGCCGGGCCCGCGGCGCTGAGCGTGGACAGTGTGGATTTCGCCTATCCG
Organism: Frankiaceae bacterium; assembly: GCA_017882765.1. Classification (GTDB taxonomy): domain Bacteria; phylum Actinomycetota; class Actinomycetes; order Frankiales; family Frankiaceae; genus JADGOW01. The sequence continues at coordinate 10,696 of JADGOW010000006.1, read as the reverse complement.
GGCGGCCCGCCGGTGCTCCGCGACGTCAGCTTCGAGCTTGCGGCCGGCCGCCGTTACGCGCTTGTCGGGGAGACGGGCTCGGGCAAGACCACGCTCGCGAAACTGTTCGCCCGGCTGATGGATCCCACCCGCGGCTCCGTCGCGATCAATGGCGTGCCGGTGCGGGACGTCAGTTTCGCCGCGCTCCGCAACAGCGTCGTCCTCGTTCCTCAGGACGGCTTCCTGTTCGACGCGACGGTGGCAGACAATGTGCGGTTCGGTCGTCCCGGCGCGACGCTCGAAGAGGTGGCGCAGGCCTTCGCGGGCCTGGGGCTCACCGACTGGGTCGAGGCCCTGCCCCGGGGGCTCGCGACGCGGGTCGGCGAGCGCGGGTCGTCGCTGTCGGTGGGGGAGCGCCAGCTTGTGGCGGTGGCTCGGGCTTACCTGGCCGACCCCGATCTGTTGATCCTCGACGAAGCCACCTCGGCGGTGGACCCGGCGACCGAGGTGCGACTCATCCATGCGCTGGACCTGCTGATCGCCGGGCGTACCAGCGTCACCATCGCCCATCGCCTGTCGACCGCCGAGGCGGCGGACGAGGTGCTGGTCGTCGATGCCGGGCGCATCGTCGGCCGGGGACGTCATGCCGACCTCGTCGCGGACAACGAGGTGTACCGGCGCCTCCATGCGTCGTGGGCGTCCCAGCAGCGGAGGGGGTAACCGCAGGAGGCAGCGCGGCGGGCAGGGCATAGTCCTTGAGTCCCAGAAACTTCGGACCTTTGGCGGCACGATTGTTCGGGCCACCCCAGATACGGCAACCGCTCGTTAACCCGTCCCGCCTACCGTAAAGATCAAATCTCTGCTGGAGGTGGCGGTGGAAGGGTCGGTCGTGCGTGACACCACGCGAGCCGTGCACGGGGGTCGCGTGGGCGGGCGATCCTTCTGCCCGGCCGAGACGCTGCAATACCAGCACTGCTCGCGGCCATCTCCTCTGCCGGCCCCCGACGACGTCCGGCGGGTAGGAGTACTCGGTGACGGGACCCCGGTGTCCGTGCGCCCGCTGGTCGCCGCGGACCGCGCCTGGTTCGCCCAGTGGACCGCGGCCTTGTCGGATCAGAGCAAGTACCGTCGATTCTTCAGCTGTCATGCGCAACTACCAGCGAGGATGCTCGACCAGCTCGTCGACGACGTCGACGGCGTCTGGCACGCGGCGTTCGTCGCAATGGTCCCGGCCCTCCCCGCGTTCGCCGCCGCGCCGCCGTCCTGGCCGGACGCGCAGACCGTGCCGGTAGCCGTCGGGCGTTTCATCCGACTTCGCACCGACAGCACGGTCGCGGAGGTGGCCTACACCGTCACCGACGCTTGGCAGGGTCGCGGTGTCGGCACGCTACTGATGCAGGCCCTGGTCATCGCCGCAGGCGCGCTCGGCGTCACCGCCTTCACCGCCACTGTGCTCGCGGAGAATCAGCCCTCGCTCCGGATGCTCCAAAAAGCCGGGCGCGTCACCCGAAGGGAAGCCAACGGTACCGAGGTCGAGCTCGACGTCGAGTTGAGCGTTCTACCGGCGCCGACAAAGCGCCGCGGTCCCACCTCGCACGAGGGTGGGGATTCGGGTGCCCGGGCCGAACGCGTCGTGCCGGCCTGGTCGTCCCAGCCCGGGCGGCGGGACGTGATCCCAGTGTCCGCGGAACTCGGCACAGGTAACGACGATCAGCGTCTTCTTTTTTCGCCTGCGGTCCGGCCATGATCGTCTTGATCAGGTCGACGAATCTAGACCGGGTAGGGCGGCGTGGCGCCTGGCGCCTGGTTGGGGTCGGTGGGGTGGCACCCCCGTGGAACCGAGGTGTAGCTGTCCCATTCCAGAATGACGGTATGGAGGAGCTGGCAAAGCAGTGCGTCCGGCTCCGCGACGAAGGAGTCCGCGATGCCCAGCACCGCGAGCCGGACCGCGGCCGGTGCGCTCCGCCCCCGGAAGACGGCTGCCGACGGGGTGATGTCGCGGCTGAACCGCTCGGCCCAGTCCGTGGCGTCGGGGACCTGCGCGAGCGCAGTGCGGGTGCGCTTCGTCACCGGGGTGACCGGGTCCACGTCGAGGCGGCCCAGGACGCGGAGGCAGGTGAGCATCGACACCGCCATGACCCGTTGCCGCTCCGCGGAGACGACGGGTAGTGCCGTTGTCGAGCAGGTCAGGGTTATGCGCGCGTCCACGCGGAGATCCTCGCTGGTCAGGCCGATGACCTCCGGTACGAGAAGGGTGAGCCGCTGGCGGGCTGAGTCGGAGATGTGGTCGTCGACCAGGCGGGCGAGGAGCCCGAGGAGGGGATGGGTACACGCGGGGTGATCACTCCACCGCTCGCCGGCGAGATAGGACGCAAGCTCCATGAAGCAGGCGCCCTTGCGTGGGTTGCGGTGCCTGCCTCGAGACAAGAGAGGAACCAGATCGGGAGTCTGTGGGCCGCGTGCCATGAGATGGCCTCCAGATGGGTCGCGGGACCAGTGTGCGCCGCCACGTCGTTGCCGCGCTACTCAGCGGCACAGTGACAGCCTGAAGTGGCCCGGCACGGGTTCGCGCGGGCCCTGCCCGTGGTGCTGAGCCAGCGGGGCGGCCGCGCCGACGCACAGGCAAAGTCCTTGTGCCCGAGGAGCTTCGGACCTTTGGCGGGAGCGGTTCTTCTTACCGCCCCCGCCCAGCAACCACGCGTTCACCCGCCCGGCATACCGTTAAATAGATCATCTACTCGCGGCATGGGAGAAGAAGATGAGCGCCAGCCTTCGAGACCGGCCGGACCAATACGACGCCTTCCGTGACGTTCAGACGCGGCTTACCCGTGACTTCGGAGCTGTCCCGGTGACCGTGGTCGAGGAGGTGGTGCGACGCAGGGTGAGCTCGCTGGAGGGCGCCCACGTCACTGTCTACCTACCGATCTTCGTCGAACAAGCCAGCCGGCACGAGCTTTCCCATCTCGCGGCCCAGCCTTCCCGGTCGGCCGGGGGGGACCGTGCGGACGGAAACGACGTGCTCGCCCGAGTGGGTTCTGCCCGGCCGGACGACGCCGATCCCCACGCGCCGCGCGTCCACGTGACGTGACCAAGAGGACCTGCGGACCAAGGAGGTGGGGGAGAACGTAGTCCGATCCCGACTCGTCCGAGACGAGTTCGCCTGGGTGGTCGGTCATCGAGCAGGCGGCGTCGGGGGAGACCGAACTGGAGCAGCGCCGCCTTTCAAGAATGTCGACAAAGGACCCACCGATGAATGACCTCGCCACCCCGCTGAGGGACCAGCTCCACAATAGGTACATCGGCTGCGACGTCCTGACGATAGCTATTGAAGACGTCCTCAATTTGCATGTCGTCGACGCGCGATACTCCGCCATATCCGGTCTCGCTTTCTGTCGGGAGTGCGGGAAGCACTGGCCCTGCCCGACGACGCAAATAATCGTCAAAGCGACCGACGTGTCGCCCGCGGCAGACAAATGATCCCGGCCGCCGTATCTGTGAACGCGCCGACCGCTCGCAGTTCTACAAGGACCTGAGCGCGCCCTTCTACGGCGCCAACAGGTGACGCCGGCGCGGCCCCCGCCGTGACCGCACAAGGACAGCGGCAGCGAGGGTCTCCATCCGGGACCCGGTCAACTAGCTCAACCCGAGTATGATGGGTATAGGTGAGAGGGTTCAGGTAGCGAGGTGCGAAATGACGGAGCGGGCGCTCGCCCAGCTGATGAAGTCCGCCTCGCCGGCGGCGCAGACGTTCGTGCGGCGCGTGCTCGAGCAGGATGTGGCGACGCAGCGGTGGGGCGCCCAGCTGGGCCCGTCCCTGTCGCAGCGGGATGTGGCGCGCCTGCTGGGCAAGTCCGAGCAGGCGGTCGCCAAGGATGGGCGGCTGTTGCGGCTGCGTAATCAGGATGGCCGGCCGGTGTATCCCGTGGTGCAGTTCGACGGCCGGCGGCTGCTCCCGGGCGTGGCCGAAATCGTCGACGTGCTGAACAGCGCGGTCGAACCGTTGACCGTCGCCTCCTGGCTCACGGCGCCGAATGCCCAGCTCGGTGGGCGCCGCCCGATTGATGTGCTGCGGGACGGGGAGGTGGCGCCGGCGCTCGCGCTGGCACGTTCCTTGGCGTCGAGCGTGGCCTGATGCCGCTGTTGGCACCGCCGCCCGTTCCTGACTTGACGCGGCTGCCACGTCACCCGCTGGCGGGGATCCGTGTGCACCGCGTCTACCGGCGCGGCCGCGCCTCGCCCTGGTGGTTCGCCAGCGCCCCCGCCGACCCCCTGGCGGGAGGCCGGTTCGACCTCCCGCCGCCGCTGGGGGCGTGCTATCTGGCGAGCAGCGTCGCGGCCAGCGTCTTGGAGGCGCTGCAGGGGTTCGGGCGCGGGCTGCTGCCCGACGTCGAGCTGCGGAACCGGGTCCGCGCCGAGGTGATGGCCCCCGTGTCGGCGCCTGTGGCCGCGCACCTGACGTCGGCACGGGCTCGCGGTCTCGGGGTCACGGTCGGGCTGTGGGCAGGGCCCGACCGGGCACTGACACGGCGCTGGGCCCTGCAGCTGCACCGGGCCGGTTGGCGGGCCTTGTGGACGGGCATCCAGCACGATCCGACGGGGGTGTTGCGTGCGGTGACGCTGTTCGACCTGGCCGGCGAGCACGCGCCCTACGGGGCAGCCATCGACTGGCCGCATACCGAGCACGCCTTGCACAGCGATCCGGTGGTCGCCTCGGCGCTGCGTCGTTACGGCATCACGATCACCGGTAGCAATCCACGGCTGCCGGTCGTCCCCCTGTCCGAGTCGGGCTTGCTGTCATGATCGGCCAGGCAGGCACTCGGGACGGCGCCGATTGGCCACCGACACCTCGCTCACGGCATGGCAAACGCCGACGGTCGACCCCGGGAGGTGGGCCAATGCCTGCGCCTATGAGGGCGGGCGTGGGAACCGCGGCTGGAGTCGTGGGCAGGTACGGTCACCCCCCGGCTGGGGCCAGCGCCTCCAGAACCTTGTGCGCACGCCGCAGTGAGTCCGCCGGGTCGGCATCGGGCGAGCCGATCTCGGGGTCGAAGTTCAGGTCAACGAACAGCTCAGTCGCCCCGAGCCGCGCGATCCGCGCGAGGTCGTCGCGAATCTTGCCGATCGGGCCGGTGAGGGGAGGCTGGTCGCTCGCGCCCTCGGGCCGCACCCGCACCACGCCACGCACTACGAAGCGCAGGCCGGAGGGGTCTCGGCCGGCTTCCGCGGCCGCATCCCGCACCACGGAAATGGAGGTTGCCAGGGCGGACAGGTCTGCTCGGCTGCTGCTGATCCACCCGGCAGCCATCCGGCCGGCCCGGCGCAGGGCAGGTACTGCCGTCCCGCCGAAGAGCAGCGGCGGGTGCGGGCGCTGCACCGGCTTCGGGTCTATCCGGGCGCGGGGCACCCGGTAGAACTCACCGTCGAACTCCACGACCTCGTCGGTCCAGATAGTGCGCAGGCACTGGACGAACTCCTCGAGCCGGGCCCCTCGCCGCTCGTAGCCGACGCCGGCCGCGGCGAACTCTTCCTGCGACCACCCGAGCCCGAGCCCGGCGTCCAGGCGCCCCTGCGTCACCTCGTCGAGAGATGTCAGCTGCTTGGCGAGCACGACGGGGGAGTAGAAGGGAGCGTTGACGATCGCCGTTCCGAGCCGGGCCCTGCGGGTCAGCCCGGCGACGTAGGCCAGCGTGATGAGCGGGTCGTGGACGCTCCTGTACACGGGCGCCCACCCCGCGTCCGGGGGGTAGAGCAGTCGCTGGAAGGTCCACAGCGACGCGTACCCGAGCTCATCCGCCCGCCGGCCCAGTGCGGCCATGTTCTCCCGGTGCGCCCAGCTGCCGGACGTGGGAAGCGCGAAACCCAACTGCAACGTCGGCTCCTCTCGGTCGGTCCGCGACGACCCAGTCTTCCCAACTTTCGGGTCGCAGGCACACCGACGCCGACCCGACCGGACGACGCGCCCCGCCCGCCTTCGCTTGGCAGGATGGGGACGTGTCTGCAGCCCTTTCCGGTCCCCGGGCCCCTTCTGCTCTCGACCCGGCCATCGCATCCCGGCTCAAGCGCGACGCGGACGGGCTGGTCCCCGCCGTCGCCCAGCAGCACGACACGGGCGAGGTGCTCATGGTCGGCTGGATGGACGACGAGGCGCTGCACCGCACGATGACCACCGGCCGCTGCACGTATTGGAGCCGCAGCCGCCAGGAGTACTGGGTGAAAGGCGACACGAGCGGCCACCAGCAATGGGTCAAGGCCGTGGCGCTCGACTGCGACGCTGACACGGTGCTGGTTCGGGTGGACCAGGTCGGCGCGGCCTGCCACACCGGCGACCGCACCTGCTTTGACGCCGACCAGCTCGACGTGGTGCCCGGCGCACCTCCTGGCGGGGGCCCAGCCGGTAGGGGCCCGGCCCGCGGGAACGGGCACTGATGGTCAGCGGTGTCGTCATCCCCGATCGGGAGAGTTTCCGGTCACTGGCGACCCGGTACACCGTCGTTCCCGTGACGCGCAGGCTGCTCGCGGACGCGGAGACGCCCGTCGGTGTCTACCGCAAGCTGGGTGGTGGGCCGGGGACCTTCCTGCTCGAGTCCGCCGAGCACGGGCGTTCGTGGTCGCGCTATTCCTTCGTGGGCGTCCGCTCCGCTGCCACGTTGACCGAACGCGACGGCATGGCGGTGTGGACGGACGGTTCGCCGCCCCCGGGCGTGCCGGAAACGGGCGAGCCGTTCGCGGTGCTGCGGGCGGCCGAGGCGGCTCTGTCCTCGCCACGGTATCCCGGCGACCCGCCGCTGCTGGGCGGGCTGGTGGGATACCTCTCCTACGACATCGTGCGCCGGCTGGAGCGCATCGGGGAGCACGCCGTCGACGATCTCGGCCTCGCCGAGCTGCGCCTTCTTCTCTGCACCGACCTCGCCGTCCTCGACCACGACGACGGGTCATGCCTGCTCGTGGCCAATGCGTTCACGCCCGGCGCGCACCCTGCCGCGTCTTGGGAGGCCATCGACACGGCCTACGACGAGGCCGTCTGCCGGCTCGACGCGATGACTGCCGATCTCGCCAAGCCGTCGCCGCCGACCGTCGCCTTTCTGGACGGCTCTGTCACTGCCGTGGTCGGTACCGATGCGGTTCCGAGGTCCCGAACCGAACCCGGGGGCTTCCAGCGCGCAGTGCGCGCCGCGATCGAGGAGATCAGGGCGGGGGAGGCGTTCCAGATCGTGGTGAGCCAGCGCTTTGAGACGTCCACTGGAGCGTCCCCGCTCGACGTCTACCGGGTGCTGCGCAGCTCCAACCCCAGCCCGTACCTGTATCTGCTGAGATTTCACGACCACGACGTCGTGGGCAGTTCGCCCGAGTCGCACGTGACCGTGACCGGGCGGCGGGCCCGCCTGCACCCGCTCGCCGGCACCCGCCCCCGCGGCACCACGCCCGAGGACGACGCGCGGCTGGCTGCCGAGCTGCTCGCCGACCCGAAGGAGCGCGCCGAACACGTCATGCTCGTCGACCTGGGCCGCAACGACCTGGGACGGGTGTGCACCCCCGGCTCGGTGACCGTCGTCGAGTTCGGGGCGGTCGAGCGGTACTCCCATGTCATGCACATCGTGTCCACCGTGGTCGGCGACGTTGCCGAAGGCCACGACGCTCTGGACGTCCTGGCTGCCACGTTTCCGGCCGGCACGTTGACGGGCGCCCCCAAACCACGGGCGATGCAGATCATCGACGATCTGGAGCCCACGCGGCGCGGGCTCTACGGCGGCGTCGTCGGGTACCTCGATTTCGGCGGCGACCTCGACACGGCGATCGCGATCCGCACCGCAGTTCTGCGCGACGGCCACGCCTACGTCCAGGCCGGGGCCGGCATTGTCGCCGACAGTGATCCCGACACCGAGTACCAGGAGAGCGTGAACAAGGCGACGGTTGTCCTGCGCGCCATCTCGCTGGCCGGGACCTTGCGCCCGGCTGGGCCCGGCGGCGAAGACGCCACCGTCGACGAGTTCGCCCGCACCGCAGGGGAGCCGGCATGACCGACGCTCGGGACGTCTACCCGCAGGACCGGGCGGAAGCACCCCGCCTCCGTACGGCGGCCAGGACGATACGTGGCCGGCCCGAAATGTGGGCCGCCGTCGTGGCCGGGTTGCTCGGCGCGAGCCTCGCGGCTGCCGCCGGGTCCATGACCTGGCTGACCGTCCGGATCTCGATCATCGAAGGCGTGGCGCCGGTCACCGTCGTACTGTCCGGCGGCGCCGTCCAGCCCGGGTCGGCGGTGCTGGCCGGGGCTGCGCTGGCGGCCGGGGCGGGGGTCGTGGCCACCCGGCGCTGGGGCCGTCTCATTCCGGGACTGGCCCTGGTGGCGGTGGGTCTGTGGGTCCTTGTCGGTGCCGTGTCGGTGCTTGCCGATCCCCGCGGGACGGCAGCCTCGGCGCAGGCAGTTCGGCAGGCCGGGACGGGTCGGGTGGTCATCGTCGCCGTCGACTCGAGTGTCGCCCCCGCACTCGCGGTGGCTGGTGGGCTGCTGATGGCGGCCGCGGGGCTGCTCGTCCTGGCTCGCGGCTGGCAGTGGGGTGCTCTGGGTGAGCGGTACCAGCTTCCTGCGGCCGACACCGCACGCACGGCCGGGCATGCCGCCGCCGCCGGCTCGGGCGCGCCCGCCCCGCCGGCCACCGGAGGCGACGCGGCGGGAGCGGCCGACGGGGCTACCGGTGCCGCCGGTGCCCGGGGGACGGCAGGCGTGGCCGCCGTCAGCCCGGACGCGTGGCGGGCCATCGAGGACGGGGAGGACCCCACCCAAGAACCGTGACTGCCGTCACGGCGGGCCGCGTTCAAGGTCACGCCGATAAATGCCGATGCCGGGCCCGTGCCGCGCAACGTGCTTGCGGGCTCTGCCATGGCCCGCGTCCAGGGTGCGTGGCCGCGCGGGCGCAGGCTGCCGGCCGAGGTCTGGCGCCAGCGCCACCGTCTCCTCACCGGCGTGCTGTGGGCCTGCATCGCGTCCTTGGAGCCCTGGATCCTGATCGAGAAAGGGCCCGTCGTCGCGGTCGCGTCCAGCGTCGCGCTGCTCATCCCCGCCGGGCTCGCAACGTGGGCGCGGTTGCCGCGGTTCGCCCGCACGATCGCCACGTCGTTCGGGCTGCTCACTTGCGCGGCCCAGCTGATGTACGTGAGCGGCGTCTTCCCCGAAAGCTCCTACTCCTTCTTCGTGGTCATCGGCCTGCTCGCGCTCTACCAGGACTGGCGCTCGGTGCTGCTGGGCACCGGCTTCGCGTTCCTCCTCCTGACAGCGTTGGGGGTCGTCATGCCGGAAGCCGTGTCGGGACCGGAGCTGACCCGACCCCCGCTGGCTTCCGCGGCGATGTTCGTCGGGTTCCTGGTCGCGGCCAGCGCGGTCAACCTCATCGCGTGGCGCGTGGCAGACGAGGCGCGGGAGGCGCACGCCCACGCCCTGGGCGCGACGGACGGCGTGTACGGCGTCGACACCGAGGGCCGCATTCGCTTCGCCAATCCGGCCGCTATGCGGCTGATGGGATACGCCGACCCGGAGCGCGCGGCCGCCCAGGTCGTCGGAGCCGACAGCCACGAGGTGTTCGGCCATGCCAACTCGGAAGGCCGTCTCTACCTGCCGGATGAGTGCCCCATCTGCATGGTTGTGCTGGTCGCCGCGGGCGACTACTGCACCGGCTTGCGGTTCCGCCGGCGGGACGGGACGCATTTCGCTGTCGAGTACGTGAGTTCGCCGCTGCCCGAGGGAGGTGCGCCTGGAGCGGTCGTCACCTTCCGTGACATCACGTCCCGGGAGGCGGAGCAGGAACGGCTCGAGCGCATCGCCCTGTTGGACCCGGTGACCGGCTTGCCGAACCGGGTGCTCTTCCGGGACCGTCTCGAGTCGGCGCTCGTTCGGATGCAGCGCCTGCCACGGCCGTTGGCGATCTTCTGGCTCGACCTCGACCGGTTCAAGGCCGTCAACGACGCGTTCGGGCACGCGGCCGGCGACGAACTGCTCAGTGAGGTCGCGCGGCGGTTCGAGGCCGCGGTACGAGCCACGGACACGGTGTCGCGGTTCGGCGGCGACGAGTTCGCCATCCTGTGCGAGCACCTTGCCGACGAGGCGGATGTCGCCCTGGTCGCCGGCCACCTCCTCGCTGCCCTCGAGGAACCGTTCGAGCTGGAGGGCGCGGGGACGGCGGTACCGGTACGCGCCTCGATCGGGGCGTCTCTGACTCTGGATGCCGAACTGACCGCCGAGGATCTGCTGGCCCGGGCCGACGCCGCGATGTACCGGGCCAAGGCCCGCGGGCGCGGGCAGTGGCAGCTCTTCGACCCGGCCCTCGCGCGCCCGCTCCGGCGCATGTCGGTGGACTGGCGCGAGGCGGACGAGCCGAGGCACGGCGGCGGGAATGCCGGCGGCCGGAACGCGGGCGGCAGGAATTCCCCGACTCCCTGAGCTACCCAGCGCCGGACCAAACCTCTGACCGAAGCGCTGACAAGCTCCCGAGCCGAGTCAGTTCCCGACCAGTCGAGGAAGACCACAGTATGTGATCAGGGCATCGACAGACGAGGCCCGCGCCGGTCCGGCGGACACGTCGAACTGGCACGCTGTCATGCCGTCCCGCGGGAACGCGCGACCAGGCCGAGCCGGCGCTGACGGGATGGCCCAGGCTCAGGGGTGCGCTTCGGCGTAGCGGTCCGGGAGTTCGGTGGCGCGAGCCACTGCGGTGAGGGCGGCCGC
>JADGOW010000232.1 GCA_017882765.1 Frankiaceae bacterium | reverse complement strand
GAGCACCCCGCCCGGCCGCCGGCCGCCCGGCCGCCCTACGCCTCGCCGGGGAACGCCGTCGTCGCTCGCGCCGGTCCAGCGCCGCTGAGCAGTCGGGCACGGGCCGCGGCGGTCGCGGCGTTTCCGAGGAAGGTTGCCACCTCTGTGCGCAGCGACCCGCGATCCAGGCGGCCGAGGACGTCGTGGCAGGCGGCAGCCACGGAGTCCTCGATGTCGGCGATCAGTGCCAGCGCCGCCGCCGCGCCGTCGGGGCGCGGGTAGCGGTAAGCCGCATCACCGGGCGGCGGCGTGCCGCCGGCAGCGACGATCCGCTGGGTCAGGGCGTCCCGCCGGTCGTGGTGCGTCTGCAGGCCGGCGACGGCCAGGGCGAGCGCGGCCTGGGCGGGCGGCACTGCTGTGGCGAGGACGGCGCTCGCGAGGCCGTAGCCATAGACCGCCGCGTACTCGAAGGTGAGAAGTTGGCTGAGCCCGTCCTGGTCGCTCACACCTCGCCACCGCCGAGCAGGACATCGGCGTGCACCAGCTCGGCGGCCGCGAGGGTGCCCAGCAGCGGGGCGAGCCCGCGGCCGGCTGCCGCGCACGCGTTGCGCCGCGTGGTCGCGACGGAGCGCTCCAGCGTGGCCAGCGCGCGGACGGCGGCGCTGGCGTTCGCGGGTACCGGAGGTGCTGTCGGCGCCGCTGTGCTGGGGCCCGAAGACCCCCGCGGGGACTCGGCGAGCCTCGCGGCGTGCTCGCGGTGCTGCTGCCACGGCACTGCCAGTGTGCCGGCGAGAGCCGGGTGGCGGGCCGCGGTGGCAGCGTATGCGGCGAGCAGGCGCTGCTCGTCGGCGGCCGCCCGGCGGCGCAGCGCGTCGTCTTCCGGCGAGGACCCGTTGTCTGTGGCGTTGCCGTCGGAGCAGGCGGCCAGTGCCAGCACGAGCGTCCCGGCGAGCACCTGCCGGCGCGTTGGCGCGCCGGGGCCGGCGAGGTGCGTCCGGCGCGTGCGCGAGTGCAGGCCCGGGCGCAGGGTCACGGCGGCAGCCTCGCACAGTCATCCGAATATGGCCGTGATAGGCGTGACAAGTCGCTGCGCCAAGGCATTGGAGTGGGTGTCCCCCGGAGCGTAACCTCGAGGAGAGAGATCGTCGGAGGCGGTCAACGGCGCCAGGGGTCGGGCGGGTGAGGAGGTCCGGTGGGAGGTGCCGCCGCCCGAGCCCGGCTTGTCGAAGTCCTTGAGCCGGCTGTGACCCGTGCCGGCTTCGACCTCGAGGAGGTCACGGTCCAGCGGGCGGGCTCGCGAAGCCTGCTGCGAGTGGTCGTCGACCGTGACGGCGGCGTCGATCTCGATTCGGTCGCGGCGGCGAGCAAGGTCGTCGGCGACGTCCTGGACGCGAACGGCGACGCGATGCCCGGCCCGTACGTGCTTGAAGTGACCAGCCCGGGGGTTGATCGTCCGCTGACCGAGCCGAGGCATTGGCGCCGCGCGGTCGGGCGGCTGGTCCTGGTGGTTCCGGAGCAGGGGCCGGCGCTGACCGGCCGGCTCGTCGCCGTCGACGAGGAGGGGGCCTCGCTGGAAACCGGCGCCGACACGGGCGGGGCTGGGGGCGGCGGGGGCGACATGGTGCGCGTGGAGTACTCGGGGGTGCGCCGGGCGGTCGTCCAGGTCGAGTTCACCGGCGCGGCCGGTGGCGGGCAGTCCCGCTGGGGGGCCGACGGCGAGGACGGGCCATGAAGCTGGATCTGGGCGCCCTGCGCGGCATCGAGCGTGAGCGGGACGTGCCGTTCGAGACGCTGGTCGAGGCGATCGAAACCGCACTTCTCACCGCCTACCAGCACACGAGTGGGGCGCAGCCGCACGCCCGGGTTCATGTCGATCGCAAGAGCGGCGCCGTCGCCGTGCACGCCCGCGAACTCGACGCAGACGGGCAGCTGCTGCGGGAGTGGGACGACACGCCGGAGGGCTTCGGCCGCATCGCGACGATGACCGCCAAGCAGGTGATCCTCCAGCGGCTGCGTGAGGTCGAGCAGGAGGCCACTTACGGGGAGTACGCGGGCCGGGAGGGCGACGTCGTCAGCGGGACGGTGCAGCAGCACGAGCGGCGGGCGGGGTCGCGCCTGGTCATGGTGGATCTCGGCAAGGTCGAGGCGGTGCTGCCGCCCGCCGAGCAGGTGCCGGGGGAGAGCTACGCGCACGGCCTGCGGCTCAAGTGCTTTGTGGTGGCGGTGCACATGACGGCGCGCGGGCCCTCGGTGATGGTGTCGCGGAGCCATCCGGGGCTGGTAAAGGGGCTGTTCGCGCTGGAGGTGCCCGAGATCGCCGACGGGACCGTGCAGATTGCCGCGATCGCCCGGGAGGCCGGCCATCGGACGAAGATTGCGGTTCGCTCGAAGACGCCGGCGGTCAACCCCAAAGGTGCGTGCATCGGCCCGATGGGCGCCCGGGTTCGGGCCGTGATGAGCGAGCTCAACGGCGAGAAGATCGACATTGTGGACTGGTCGGACGACCCTGCGAGGCTTGTCGGCGCCGCGCTCTCCCCGGCCAGGGTGGTGACGGTCACCGTGCTGGATCCGGTGGCCAGGGTGGCCCGGGTCGTGGTGCCCGACTACCAGTTGTCTCTCGCGATCGGCCGGGAAGGTCAGAATGCCCGGCTGGCAGCCCGGCTGACCGGCTGGCGGATCGACATCCGCAGTGACACCGACCCTGAGCCCCGTCAGCAGCCCGCCGGTACCGGTCGGCTGAGCGGGACTGGCGGGTTGAGCGGCCCGGGGAGTTAGACTGGTGGTGTGGCGCGCCGTGCGGCGCCGGTACGCACCTGTGTGGGATGCCGGTGTCGGGCGGCGAGAGCCGACCTGCTGCGTGTTGTGGCAGTCGGGGGCGTTCTCGTTCCTGACCTCCACAAGCGGCTGCCGGGGCGGGGCGCGCATGTGCATCCCGACCTGACGTGCCTCGATCTCGCGGAGCGCCGCCGGGCGTTCCCGAGGGCGCTGCGGACGCCCGGCCCGCTTGACGCGGGTCGGGTTCGTGCCGCAGTCGAGCAGCGGGTCGTGCTCGGGCAAAGCGCGCCGCAGGTCAGGGGAGCACCAGCGGGGCCTCCCCCCGGAATCCCCGGCACGCGGCATTGATTGAGGTAGGACGAGGATCTGACGGAGTCACTGCAGGAAGCGAGTTGAGACTGCGATGAGCACGCGATGAGCACGTACCGATGAGAACCGTCATGAACTAGCACGAGGTCACGCGGCGCACCGCGGGCCGGACGAAGGAGAACAGTGGCAGGCAAGGCCCGCGTACACGAGCTCGCGAAAGAGCTCGGCATAGACAGCAAGACCGTTCTCGCTTGGCTGAAGAACAATGGCGAGTTCGTGAAATCGGCGTCCTCGACCGTCGAGGCGCCCGTGGCGCGGAAGCTTCGTGAAGCGTTCCCGCACACCAACGGCAGTGCGTCGACCGGCGCGGCGAGCGTCCCGACCGGCACCTCCCCAGTTTCCAGCGCCGCGCCCATCGCGGCTGCCGCACCCGCCCCGGTGGCAGGGGCGGCGCCCGCCCCCGGCGCGGCCGTCCCGGCTGCACCGGCCGTGAGTGTGGGTTCGCCCCCCTCGACGGCAACGGCTGCCGCACGTGCGGACCAGCCCGCGGACGCGGCGACCCTCGAGCGGCCCGAGGCGACCCAACCGGGCGCGCCCGTACGTATGCCCGGTCTCGCGCGCCCAGCCGCGGCCGCGGCGTCAGTGGCCGCTCCCACAGAGCCTGCAGCGGTGCCTCCTGTCGCGTCCCCGCACGCTCCCGCCGTGCCGGCAGCGCCCGGGCGCATGCGCGGGGCGGGCCTCTACGGCGCCACCTGGATGGGCATCCGCGCCGGCGAGTCGGCGGCGTCCGCAGCAGCTACGGCCGAGGCGGACGCGGCGCAGGCCGAGACGTTGCTGCGCGACGCGCTGGCGCCGCTCGAGCGGGCGGACGGCGTGCCGGCCATGGAGCTGGTGCGCGGCATCC
>JADGOW010000077.1 GCA_017882765.1 Frankiaceae bacterium | reverse complement strand
TCTGATCTGATTCAGCCCGGGGCGGCCGGCAGCACCGGAAACCGGCCGCCCGGACGGAAGCCGTCCCGTGCACCTATCTTTCACTAATCCTTTAATCATCCACCGCCAGCCTTGTTCGGCGGCGGGGAGGAGGCCCGCGATGGCGTTCGATCTGCGTAACCGGAACTGGCTGAAGGAACTCGATTTCACCAAGGAGGAAATCAACTTCCTGCTCGACCTGTCCCGCGACCTCAAGCGGGCCAAGTACTCCGGGTCCGAGCAGAAGCACCTGGCGGGGAAGAACATCGTGCTGATTTTTGAGAAGACCTCGACCCGGACCCGGTGTGCTTTTGAGGTGGCCGCCTACGATCAGGGCGCCCACGTGACCTATCTGGGGCCGGACAGCTCCCAGATCGGGCACAAGGAGTCGATGAAAGACACTGCCCGGGTCCTCGGCCGGATGTATGACGGCATCGAATACCGCGGCTTCGCCCAGAGCACCTGCGAGGAATTGGGCAGGTACGCCGGCGTGCCGGTCTGGAACGGCCTGACCAACGAGTTCCACCCGACCCAGACCCTCTGCGACGTGCTCACCATGACCGAGCACAGCTACAAGCACCTCGAGGACATCTCCTACTGCTTCCTCGGCGACGCCGGCAACAACATGGGCAACTCGTTGATGGTGATGGGGTCGCTGCTGGGGATGGACGTGCGCCTGTGCGCGCCGCAGCACCTGTGGCCGGACGAGTCCCTCGTCGGGCAGGCTCGCAAGTTGGCCGAGCACAGCGGGGCACGCCTCACCCTGACCGAGGACATCGACGAAGGCGTCAGCGGCGCCGACTACCTCTACACCGACGTCTGGGTCTCGATGGGGGAACCGAAGGAGGCATGGGCGGAGCGCATCGCTGTCCTGCGCGAATACCAGGTCAACATGGACACGGTGCGGCGGACCGGCAACCCGAGCGTCAGGTTCATGCACTGCCTGCCCGCGTTCCACAACCGGGAGACGAAGGTCGGCGAGCAAATCTACGAGGACCACGGGCTGGACGCCCTCGAGGTCACCGACGAGGTCTTCGAGTCCGAGCGTTCCATCGTCTTCCCGCAGTCCGAGAACCGGATGCACACGATCAAGGCCATCATGGTCGCGACTCTGGGAGGCTGACGTGCGAGTTGTCGTCGCCCTTGGCGGCAATGCCCTGCTCCAACGGGGCGAGAAGCCTGACGCGGCCGTCCAGATTGGCAATGTCCACAACGCGATCATGTCGCTTGCCCCGATCGCGCGGGAGCACGAGCTCGTCCTGACGCATGGCAACGGCCCGCAGGTCGGCATCCTGGCGCTCGAGAGCGCCGCCGATCCGGCGCTGACCACCCCCTACCCGCTCGACGTTCTCGGCGCGATGACCCAGGGCGAGATCGGGTACATGGTCGGCCAGGCGCTGCAGAACGCCCTGCCCAACCGTCAGGTGGCGACGATCCTGTCGCAGACGCTCGTTTCCACGGCTGACCCCGCGTTCCAGAACCCCACGAAGTTCGTGGGCGCGGTCTACACCGAAGAGGAGGCCAAGCAGTTCGCCGCGAAGCGCGGCTGGGTCGTCAAGCCCGACGGCAAGTACTGGCGCCGGGTCGTCGCCTCACCCCGGCCGCAGCGGGTGGTCGAGACCCGGCTCATCCGGCTGCTGCTCAACACGGGCACCGTCGTCGTATGCGCCGGCGGCGGCGGCGTTCCTGTCGTGCGCGACGAGATCCACGGCAGACTGCGCGGCGTCGAGGCCGTCGTCGACAAGGACCTGACAGCGTCGCTGCTGGCCGAGGCGCTCGAAGCGGACGCGCTGCTGCTGCTCACCGACGTCTCGAACGTCATGCGCAACTTCGGCAAACCCAACCAGGAAGAGATCCGCCACATCACCCCGGCTGGGCTGCGGGCAGAGGACTTCCCCGCGGGCTCCATGGGACCGAAGGTGGACGCCGTGTGCCACTTCGTCGAGACGACGGGTGACATGGCAGCCATCGGCGGCCTGGAGGACGCGGCGAAGATGCTCACCGGAGATGCCGGGACGATCGTCACCCCCAGCGGGACCTATCCCGAGGTAGCCCCTCGCTGACGCCCGGCGGCAATCCATCAAGAGGCGTGATCTCGCGATTAGAGATCACGTCTTCTTCATGCGTCCTTCGAGTTGGCCTCGGCCCACGGGAGCTGTCGGGGCCGTCGGGCCGTCCGGCCCTGTGGCGAGCCGCTACCCAGGCGGCGCTGGGGCGGGGGCCGGCGAAGCGCCGGGCGGGGTTCCCCCCGCCGGAGCCGGGGCGGGCTTGCCCTGTGGCATGTAGTGCCAGTCCCGGTCGACGCCGGCCAGGGCCAGCCGCGCGGCGACCTCGGCACCCTTGTAGGTGAAGTGCACCCCGTCGCTCGTCCGGGCCAGGTAGGAGCCGCCGTGACCGTCGGGCAGCTCGTCGCTGAATCCTCCGTTGACGGCGTAAGCGTCGTACAGGTTGATCCACCGGACGCCTGGCACCCGCTGCGCCGCCTGCTGCGTGGCAGCGTTGAGCACCTGCATGAACCTGGTGGGAACTTCGTCGTCGCGCGTCGGCGGCATACTGAGCCAGTACACGGGACGCGTACCGTCGTGGGAAAGGATGCCCATCACGACGGTCGCCCGCCGGCGGTACTCGACGGCCCACTCCTCGGAGCCGGGCTGTAGCGCGCCGTTGGGCACCGCGATTCCCTGACCGTCGTTACCGCCGATAATGATCACGACGGCGTCCGGGTTGTCACGGTCGATCTTCATCGCATAGAGCGACCAGTCGAAGAACTGTGGGACGACAAGCCCGGTGGAGGGATGCGCCTCCTGGTCAACCCTGAGGGTCTTGATTCCGGTCGCGAGGTTGGTGGCCTGCGGCCCGATGCCGAGCATCATCGAATCCCCGGTGAACAGCACGTGCAGCGGCGCCGCCGCTGAGATCGGCCGCAGCGCCGCAACCGGCGCGCTCGCGGACGGAGATGCTGACCCCTGCGCCTGCGGCCCCAGGACAGGTTGGTTGTCCTGGTCGACCGACACCCGGGTCAGATCCGACGGGCCGGTGTACTGCTGGCGGCCGAGCAGCTGGTTCAGCTTCTCGTGCGGCCAGTCCAGGCGCAGCTCATGGGCGAGCGAATCGGTCGGGTGGGCTATGTCAAGGACGAAGTCCCGGGCCCCGCCCGGCGGCATGGCCTCGCCCGTGTGCACCATGCCGCGGCTGTCCAGCAGCATGGCGGTCGCCAGCGCGACCGCGATCACGAGCAGTACGCGGCCCGCGGGCATCGTCGGCGTCTTGCGGCGTTTGCTCCCAGGCCGGTCCCCACCCCGCCGCGGCCGGCCACTCCCCCGGGGCGCCTCGGGGTGAACCGCAACCGGGTCATCACGGGGCGGCGGAGTCTGCGTGATCGTCACGATGCAGCCCATCCCTGCGCGGACAGCCGGCAAGCTGCGTCAACCCGCGCGACCGCCTCCACTGTCTGGCCCCCTCGCATTTCTAGAACCTGAAGTAGATGAAGGGCGCGATGCCCGTGTGCGGGACAAGAGTGTGGAACACGACGATCCCGAGGCCGAGCAGGAGCCCCTGCACTGCGGGACGGATGAGACTAAACCGCAACTGCAGCCGGTCCCAGAACCGGGTCGGCAGGTACTGGACGCCGATGCCGACCGCGATCGCTAACAGCACCGTTGGGGTGATGAGCGGGGAGGGCTGTCCCCACCCGGTGAACAGCACCCCCAATGCGGAGAGCGCACTGGACAGGTCGGGCGAGCGGAAGAAGATGAACGCCAGGCAGATGACGTTGAAGGTGACGATCCGGCACACCCAGACGCCCACCACCGAGGGCTGGTCGTCTTGCCCGACCGAAACCTCCGGAGCGGCCGCCACGGCGACTGCGCCGGGCGCTGGCCTGAGGCCGGCAAGCCCCGGACCGGCAAACCCCGCCCCTTCGAGGCGGGCGGCTGCGGCAGGATGCGGCTTGGGCACGGCCCGTCCCGGCAGAGGCCGGGCACGGGCAATGGGGTTGGCAATGGGGTAGTAGTGGTCACCGGGCAACACCTGCACGTGACCCGCTGGCGGCATGTAGGGCGACGGGTACGGCGTACGCGCGCGCCTTCGACGCCGGCGGGCCTTGCGCTCGCCCCACCAGTGCTCCACGCACAGCCCCGTGCCGTGAATCCCGCCCCAGATCACATAGGTCCAGGCCGCGCCGTGCCACAGCCCGCCGAGCAGCATCGTGACCACGAGATTGACGTAGGTGCGCTTGGGGCCTCGCCGGTTGCCGCCCAGCGGGATGTACAGGTAGTCACGCAGCCACCGCGACAGCGTCATGTGCCACCGGTGCCAGTAGTCCCCGAGGCTGGTGGCGGTGTAGGGGCGGTTGAAGTTGTCCGGGAAGCGGAAGCCCAGGAGCAGGGCGAACCCGATCGCCATCTCGGAGTAGGCGGAGAAGTCGCAGAAGATCTGCACGGCGTAGCCGTAGGTCGCGAACAGTATTTCCGGCGCCGAATGCGCGTCCGGTGAGTTGAAGACCGGGTCGACGATGTGCGTCGCGAGCAGTTCGGCGAGCACGACCTTCTTGAAGAGGCCGCCCATGATCAGGAAGAACGCCCTGGCAGCCGGGATGTCCCTGGGATTGCGGGGCCCCTGCAGCTGGGGCACGAACTCGCTGGCGCGAACGATCGGGCCGGCAACCAGATGCGGGAAGAAAGCCTCGTAGACGGCGAAGTTGATCAGACTCGTCGGTTGTATCTCGCGCCGATACACGTCGATCACATACGACATCGCCATGAAGGTGAAGAAGGAGATGCCAACTGGCAGGGCGATCCGCAGGAACGGCAGCGGCGCACCCAGGCCGACAGAGCGCAGCGCTGAATCCACCGAGTCGACGAGGAACCCGTAGTACTTGAACCAGCCGAGCAGCCCCAGGTTTCCGATGACCGTCGTGAACAAGAGTGCCTTGCGCAGCCGCTGGCCGGCAGCGCGGTGCACGGCGATCGCGCCGGCCTGGTTGAGCAGCGTGCTCGCGGCCAGGAGCAGCGTGAAACGGACGTCGGCGTACCCGTAGAAGAAATACGACGCGGCGAGGATGAACGGCTTCCACACCCGCTGGTGTGGCATGAGCAACCAGGACAGCGTGAAGACGACGAGGAAGAAAGCCGCGAACTCGATGGTCGGAAAGATCACGGGCAGCCTCAGCGGGTTCAAGGGAGTGCGCGCCGGTGGCAGCTTAAACGACTATGGCGAGCGCCTACGGAGAACACGCCTCGCGACAGGTCCGTCCGCCCGCTCCGTGGTCGCTACGGTCGAGGGGTGAGCGCCGACCCCGCCGCCAGCGACTCGATCGAAGGCCTTCCCATCAGGCTGCTGCACGACCGCGTGCTGGTGTCGCTGCTTCCCGAAAGCGGCGACCGCCGCTCGGCCGCAGGCATCGTGATCCCTGCGACAGCGAAGATGGGGCGCCGCCTGGTCTGGGGCGAGGTGGTGTCCACAGGCACGAACGTGCGCTCCATCCAGGTCGGCGACCGGGTCCTCTACGACCCGGAGGACCGCGCGGAGGTCGAGGTGCGCGGAACGATCCTGGTGCTTATGCGCGAGCGCGATGTCCACGCGGTCGCGGCCGGGCGGCTGGATCAGGAGGGGTTCACCGGCCTCTACCTGTGAACCGTCCTGGGCGCGCCTTTACGCCGCCCGGGCCACACCGTCCCTGGCCAGCAGCTGCAGCAGAATTGTCTCTGCGCCTTCGGGCGCTAGCAGGCCTGCTTCGTGGTCACGCCAGCCAAGGCGCGCCCGCCCGTCGAAGACGCGCCGCTCGTCCGGGTGGTCGGGATCGTCGAACACCAGCCGGGCCCCCTCGGGCCGCTCGTCGAGCCGGCCCGCATGGGCCAGTGGCCGGATCGCGAAGTCGGCATAGGCGTCCTCGGGGCGTGCGGTGGCGGGCGCGATCGGGATCTCCCAGCGGGACCGCTGGCGATCGTAGAGGTCAAGGCGGACCGTGACACCCCGGCAGAGCAGGTGGAAGCCACGTGCGTCAGGCAGCAGTCCCCACAACTCGACGGGGACGGTGAAGCTGCTCGGGCAGATCTGGAGCCCGCGGCCTGCCAGCGCGGACAGCCAGTCTGCGCGGCGCTGGTCTGGCGTGGATCGACCGAACATAGGTCACCTGTCAGGGCAAGGTCCTCAAAGGACAGGCGGTTGGCGCGATGGTGGGTGGCTTCCCACCGGGCTAGTGGGCGGCCTTCTCCTGCGGCAGCAATCGTTTCTGGATCGTTTGTCGACGGCGAACGACGCCGGTCAGACAGCGCGGGCCCCCTCGTGCCCGGCCGCTCCAGCAACGGCGGGACGAGGGTCGCGACAACAGCAGCACCCCGGGCGAAGCATCGCCGGGCCCGCCGCCCACGCGGCAACGCCGCGGGTGGGGGCGCTACGGGAACTCATGTTGACAGGATATCGGAAACGGTGTAGCTGATACCCCCCGCACGAGGGACTGCACAATTGGCACGGCCTCGCTTCGCCGGCGCGTGGAACGTAACCCTTCCTCCCGCTGTTGGTATGGCCGCACGAGCGCGCCGCGGCACCGGTACCCCGCCTGCCGCGGACCGGAACGGAGGTTGTCAACTCATGTTCGGACGCTGGAAGACGCGGATGCCCACCACCGAGGAGGCGCTGCCAGGCAGGGACGCAAGGATGCCCGTGCCGCCCCGCCATGTCGTGCTCGGCACTGCGTTGGAGCCGCCCTACCCCGAGGGCATGCAGGTTGCGGTCTTCGGTCTGGGCTGCTTCTGGGGGGCGGAGCGAAAGTATTGGCAGGTGCCCGGCGTGTACACGACTGAAGTCGGCTACGCGGGGGGCATCACGCCGAACCCGACCTACGAGGAGGTCTGCTCCGGGCGTACCGGGCACGCTGAGGTCGTGCGGGTGGTGTTCGACCCGGCGGTCGTCAGTTACCAGGACCTGCTGCGCGTGTTCTGGGAGAGTCACGACCCCACCCAGGGCATGCGGCAGGGCAACGACCACGGTACCCAGTACCGCTCGGCCATCTATGTGTCCGACCCGGACCAGCAGGCCACGGCCGAGAAGAGCAGGGACGCCTATCAGGCCGCGCTCAGCGGCTCGCGCTACGGGCAGATCACGACGGAGATCGTGCCGGCCGGTCCCTTCTACCCCGCCGAGGGCTATCACCAGCAGTACCTCGCGAAGGTGCCGAATGGCTACTGCGGGCTGGGCGGGACGGGCGTGAGCTGTCCGGTGGGTCTGGCGCAGCCGCCGCGCTGAGCCCGAGACGTCCGGGCGGCTACAGGCCCCACAACACAGAGCTGGGGAGGATTGGGGTCGCCATGGCGACCGCAATCCTCCCCAGCTCTGTTTGACGTGCCTCCGCTTACGCGGGGGGACGCGGGGGGCAGGCCTATGACCGCGTCGTGTCATCCTTCCTGACTTCGACGGGGTGCTGCGTGGTTGCCTGGTCCCGCGCTGGCCGGGCGCGCCCGGTAGCCGGAACATGCGGGCGGTCCATCGCACCGGCGGCCTCGGCGGCCTGCGGCCGACGACGGACGATCAGCAGGATGCCACCGAGGAGCAGCAGGGCGCCGACAACGACGAAGCCCAGCGGGATCCACATGCTCATCAAGTTGTACTTGGTGATGTTGTTCATGCCGGAGCCCGATGTGGTCTTCGTCCAGCGGGCCATGTTCGCCTGGATGTCGGCCGCCGACTGGGTCGGGACGATGTGCAGGTTGAGCACCGGGATCGAGATCGGCGCCGCGTTTGCCGGCTTGACCTGCATGGACCACGTCTGGTCCTGGTCGATGCCCAGGACGGCGCCCGAGACGGGCTCGGCGTTGAACGTCGTGTGGTCCTGGTAGAGGTAACTCAGCGGCACCGGGTCGGGCAGGGTGGGCAGCGCCGCCTTGAGGCTGTTCTGAACGTCAGCCGGCAGGCCGAGCAACGGCACCACCGCGGAGATCACAGCCTTCGGGAACGACGCGGGCAGCCCGCCGGGCAGCGCCTTGCCGTCCTCGCCCTTCGGTGCGAGCGCCGTCGCGGCCTTGATCGGCGTCGGGGTCACCGTGTCGACGTAGTTCTGCGTGGTCAGCCCGGTCCACTGCGACGCCGCGGTGGAGTCGCTGTTCGTGTAGTTCAGCGGCGCGACCTGCTCGTTGTAGACGTTGTACCCGTTGACGGTCGACTTCGGCGCGGTGAACGGGAAGTTGATCGTGATGCCGTCGCCCGGGTTCACGATGGGGACGGTCTGGGCCGGTGTGTTCTGGAACGGGGCTGGGAACGGCACGACCTGGTTGCCGGTGAACGTGCTCGATCCCTTGACGGTCTTCTCGTTGATCGAGTACGCGAACGCCTGGTCCGCGAGGTGGCTTCCGTCCGACTTCAGAATGATGACGCGGGTGTCGGTCACCAGCATCGAGTCGTCCTTGGTCTGAATCGTCTTCACGGACCAGTTGAAGCTGATAGGCGCGTTCGTGAGCTTGATGCGCGCGATGTCGCCCTTGGCGAGCGCCGCGTTGTTGATGCCCGAGTAGGTCCCGTCGATCGCGAGGTTGACGTTGAGTGGGTTCTTGCTGTTGTTGTCGGGCAGCTTCAGCTGGCTGGGAACGATGACCCACTTGAGGATCCCGGCGGCAGCAATGAGAAGCACACCGACGACTACCAGGATGATTCCCGGCAGCGAAGCTCCTCGGTCGGCGGACAGTCGTCTCATGGTGTGGGGCCTCCTCGAACGGGTCCGATGCGATACGTGCGCGACACCGTCGTGCGGAACGGAAGGAGCGCACGTTCCGTCCCGGATTCGCGCACTTCTTCCTTCGGCCGGTTGTCCCAGTGGGTCGATTCACCCGGAGGGGTGGAGTATTTGGTCACGGATGCGCGGGAGGTCGACCGGCCCGGCCCGCTCTCAGTTCATCCGCGGATCGAGGGGCATGGTCGCCAACAGCGCGAGCGCTCCGCGCTGGCGGCGGAGCACCGAAGGCCACAACCGGGCAGGATCAGCTGAGAAGTAGTCGGAGGGTTGGGCGGGCAGGACGAACCAGTCCTGATTGTCCACCTCGGCATCCAGCTGTCCCGCCGCCCAGCCGGCATAACCGGCGTAGATGCGCAGCGCATCCAGGAAGCGCCCGAGATCGTCCGGATCGGCTTCGAGGTCGACCGTCCCGAGCGGCCCCGGGGCGGCATCCTCGACCGCACCGGCAGCCGGCAGCGGCGCGAACCCGGCGGCCGGGACGACCGCACCGGACCGGGCGATGCAGATCGCGGCGCTCGGTGAGACGGGTCCGCCCACGTGCACCAATGCAGGAGGCGCGGCCAGGCCGTGCCAGCTAGGCAGGATGTCGAGGACCGGAACGTCCGACGGGCGGTTGAGCACCACCCCCAGCGCTCCCTCGGCCGAGTGGTCCAGCACCGCCACCACCGTGCGGGCGAAGTTGGGCTCGAGCAGGGACGGCGCCGCCACGAGCAACTGCCCGCGAAGTTCGTCCGCCATGCCGCAAATGATCCTCCAGCCCTGGGGCGCCCTCGCGACGAGGGCCGATGCGGCATGCTGGAAGACGTGCCGGACACACATGCGGTGACGAATCAGGTCCCGCCCCTGGAGGGCTACGACGTCTTCCTGGCCGACGAACCCTTGACCGAGGCCGTGAGCCGGTTCGCCGCCGACTGGGCGGTCGACGAGCTCAGCCGCCTCGGCACCCTCGCCGGCAGCGCGGAGGCGATCGGCTGGGGGGTCGACGCCAACCGTTACCTGCCTGAGCTGCGCACCCATGACCGGTACGGGCACCGCATCGACGAGGTGCGCTACATCCCCGCCTACCACGAGCTCATGCGCACCGCCGTCGAGGCCGGCCTGCAGGGCGCGCCCTGGCAGGACGAGCGGCCGGGCGCGCACGTCCGCCGGGCCGCCGGGCTGATCGTCTGGTCGCAGGTGGACGGCGGCCACACCTGCCCCATCTCAATGACTTACGCGGCGATCCCGGCGCTTCGCGCCGACGAGGAGATTGCGGCGGAATGGGCACCTCCCCTGGCTGCCCGCGCCTATGACCCCGTGCTGCGCCCCGTGGCCGACAAGCCGGGCGCCATCGCGGGGATGGCCATGACGGAGAAGCAGGGCGGCTCGGACGTGCGGGCGAACACGACGGTGGCCGTTCCCGACGGTGCCGGGGGGTGGCTGCTCACCGGGCACAAGTGGTTTTGCAGCGCGCCTATGAGCGACGTGTTCCTGATGTTGGCGCAGGTGGCGGGGGGCTCCGACGGCGGCGGCCTGACCTGCTTCGTCGTCCCGAAGGTCCTCCCGGACGGCACCCGCAACCGGATCCGGATCCAGCGGTTGAAGGACAAGCTGGGGAACCGGTCCAACGCATCCAGCGAGATCGAACTCGACGGGGCGGCAGCGCGCGCCCTCGGCCCGCTCGGCCGCGGGGTCGCGACGATCGTGGAGATGGTCATGGCGACGCGGCTCGACTGCATCCTGGGCAGCGCGGCAATGATGCGGGCGGCCGTGGCCCAGGCCAGCCATCATGCTGCGTATCGACGCACGTTCGGGCGCGAGCTCATCGACTGGCCCCTGATGCGCAACGTGCTCGCCGACCTCGCCGTGGAGTCCGAGGCCGCGACGCTGCTCGGCATCCGGCTGGCTGCCGCCGTCGACGCCGGCGAGGACGATTTCCGCCGGCTGGCCACCGCGGTCTCGAAGTACCACGTCTGCAAGACGGCCCCGCCGGTTGTCGTGGAGGCCCTGGAGTGCCTCGGCGGCAACGGCTACGCCGAAGACTCCGGGATGCCCCGGATCTACCGCGAGGCCCCCCTGAACTCGATCTGGGAAGGCAGCGGGAACGTCAACAGCCTGGACGTGTTGCGGGCCATCGTGCGGGCGCCGCAGTCGCTCGAGGCGGTCGCCGCAGAGATCGACGCAGCCGCGGGAGCGGACTCACGCCTGGATGCGGCGATCACCCGGTGGCGCTCCGGCCTGGGCAGTGCGGACGAGTATTCGTCCCGCCGGCTGGCTGAATCGACTGCGATGCTCCTGCAGGGCGCGCTCCTGGTGCGCTACGGCCACCCGGCGGTGGCAGACGCGTTCTGCGCGTCCCGCCTGGCCGGCGACTGGGGAGTGTCCTTCGGCACCCTCCCTGCAGGCGCCGACGTCGCTGCCATCGTCGAGCGGGCGCGCCCCAAGCTCGGCTGAGGCCCCCCGGCCCCATCCCGACCGGCGCGTTGCCGATCATTTGAGCGGGGCGGTGGCGATCACGGCTGAGCGCGTCGCCAGTTGACCACGGTGTCGAAGATTGCCGGTGCCAACAGCTGGCCGCCCGCCGGGGTGATGTGGATGCCGTCGTCCTCTCGCAGCTGGACCCCGCCCCGGGCGCCCTCGAACTGGCCACCCGGGCAGACGTCGGAGTACAGATCGAGCACGCCCGTGCCGGGATGATCTGCAGCGACCTCGCGCACGATCTGGTTGAAGCGTGCAACGGCCGCCGTCTCGTCCACCTGAGTACCGTCGGCCTTCTCCCGCATGTGGTAGCAGGGCGTGGTCGCGAGCAGGACGCGGCCACCCTGCCTCTGCAGGATGCGCACGCCGAGGTCGAACTCTGACTTGAGATACGCGTCGAACTCCGGCTCACCGATCTTCATCCACCGGCCCTCGTGCTGCCGCGCAAAGATCTCCCAGCGGCCGACCGCCAGCACCGAGACGTCGGGCTTGAAGGCGTTCACGACCGACTGCCAGCGCTGCGGCCAGGTCAGGCAGGAGGCGGGCTGGGGCTTGTCGCTGTAGCTTGTCAGCCCGCCGCGGGCGATGCCGCAGCCCCACACACCCTGATTGGTGAACCGCACACCGTGGTTCGAAGCGGCGGAGGTCTCCAACCCCCGGCCGAGGCTCCACGCCACGCTGTCGCCAATGAGCAAGACGCCCAAGGGATTTGCCGGGGTGCCGAGCACTGCACCGGCCACCCCATGGGTTGCGGGCGCCACGGGAACACCCTCGGTGCTGCCCTGCGCGTCGAGGCGGCCCAGGTCGGACGCGTTCGAGGCCGGCAGGGGCGTGAGGATCAGCAGCGCCGTCAGGCCGGCGACGGCAGCCGGCACCACGACCCGCGGTTGCGGAATGGGCAGCCTGCCGGTGCGGATCGGCTTCTCCACCAGGTAGTAGGAGGCGGCAGAGACGGCCAGGGTCACCGAGAGCCGCAGCAGCAGGAGCGCGGTGCCGTGCAGCCCCGTCCGGTCGCCGTTGAGGTAGAGGTCGATCGGCCAATGCCACAGGTAGACGCCGTAAGAGATGCGACCGAGCCACACCACCGGCGCCACGGACAGGACCCGGGCGAGCGGGTTGGTGGGCACCAGGACGACACTGGCCAGGCTGACCGTCACCAGCACCGCCACCAGCAGGAAACCGCCGCGGTAGAGCCAGGTCGACAGGCCGTCCACGCTGCAGAGGATGACGAGCAAGACGGCCATCGTCGCGATGCCGGCGACGGTGAGAACGCTGCGCCAGACCGGGGGAAGCTCGGGGACCGCCGCACGGGACGGCTGGGCCCGGCCACCCGGGCCACCCAGGCCACCCGGGCCACCCGGGCCACCCGAGGTACGCCGCCACCGCCGGCCGATCAGGTCGCGCCCTGCCAGGTGCATCCCGACCACGAGAGTCGCCCCGGTGAGCAGCGCCTGAACGCGGGTCGCGGTTCCGTAGTAGATCCAGTTGATCGTGCCATCGCCGCCGCCGCCCGACATGTTGAGCGCAAGGGCGGCCATGAGGACGGCCGAGGCGATCGAGCCGACGACGGTGACCACGAGAAGGCGCTGCGCACCGCGGCTGCGCACGATGCGCCACCCGAGCACGGCCACGACGACGAGCGGCCAGATCAGGTAGAACTGCTCCTCCACGCCCAGCGACCACATGTGCAGCAGCGGCGACGGGTCGGCGAAGGACGCGAAGTAGCCCTGCCCAGCAACCGCGAAGTGCCAGTTCGCCGAATAGAAGAGCGTCGCGAGGGCGTCACTGCGCACCCCCGGCAGGGACGCCGGCGGCGCAGTGAGCCGCCAGACGATGGCGACCGCCACCAGGACGAGCAGCAACGCGGGCAGCAGCCTGCGCGCCCG